>NZ_JBIAXP010000001.1:130219-449812 GCF_042896795.1 Kitasatospora sp. NPDC001261 | reverse complement strand
CGGGGGGCGGGGGGGCCCCCGCGGGGGCGGGGGGGCGGGGGGGGCGCGGCGGGGCGGGGGGGGGGCCGCCGGCCCCCCCCCCCCCCCCCCCCCCGGCCGTACGTCCGCGCACGGGCCGGCGCACCGGCCGGTGTGGCGGCGGCCACGTGTGTAGCTGGCCCGGCCCGGCCCGGCCGCCTGCCAAGCTGGACCGCATGACCAACCGCAGAAACCCGCTCGTCGCCGTGGCCGTGCTGATCCTGGCGGTCCTGGCCGGGGCCGGGTACCTCCTCGCCAACCAGGGGAGCGGCCACCCCAAGGCCGCCGCGAGCGCCACCACGAGCGCGGCCGCCGGTGTCACGACGTCCGGGGCCACGGCGCCCAAGCCCTCGGCGCCCAAGCCGAGCCCGCCCGCCGGGGGCGCCGGTACCACCCCCGCCGTGGCCGGCACCTGGGTCCCGACCGACCCGGCCATGGCCGACGTCTGCCGCACCAAGCTCCCCAGCCAGGCCCAGGACACCCTCGGCCTGATCGCCAAGGGCGGCCCCTACCCGTACAACCGCGACGGCATCGTCTTCGAGAACCGCGAGAGCCGCCTCCCCAGGAAGTCCGGCGGCTACTACCACGAGTACACCGTCGTCACCCCCGGCTCCAACGACCGCGGCACCCGCCGCGTGGTGACCGGCGACTCCGGCGAGCAGTACTGGTCCGCCGACCACTACGCCACCTTCCAGGAGATCGACTCCCGCTGCTGAGCGGGGCCTCAGCAGCCCTCGCCGCGTCCCTCACCGGGCCCGGCGCCAGGTGACGCGGGGGTGGGGGGCGTGCGGGCCGGTGGTGACCAGGGCGGTCAGCTCGTGGAGCACCGGGGCCGGGTCGCGGCGGAGCTGGACCGGGGTGGTGCGGACCACCGGGAGGCCGGCGGCGGTGAGGCGGTTGGCGCGGGCGAGGCCCCGTTCGTGCTCGGCGGGGCGCAGGTGCCAGGCGCGGGAGTCGATCTCCAGGGCCACGCAGGCGTGCGGCCAGTAGGCGTCCGGGACGGCGAGGAAGCGGCCGTCCAGGAAGAGCACCGGGTTCCACAGCGGCTCCGGCAGCCCCGCGTGCGCCAGCAGTTCGCGGGCCTCGCCCTCCACCACCGACCGCACCCCGACCGTCAGGTCCTCCACCACCCTGGCCACCTGGGGCAGTCCGAGCGCACCCGGGCGGGACAGCAACTGGTCGAGCAGCTCGCCGAGTTCGCAGTGCCGCCGCTGGACGGCCTCCGCGCACAGCGCCCGGAACCGGCGCTGCCCGGTCTCCCCCGGCGCGAGGTCGGCCAGCGCCCGGGCGACCGTGGTGCTCCACAGCCCGTCGTCCCGCTCGAAGCCGCCCGGCATCGCCCCGGAGGCCCGATGGATCCGGACGAACTCCCTGTCCCCGACCCGCCGTTGAGTCGGGATCAGGATGTCGACCGCGTTCAGGTCGGACGGGTGCCCGGCGCTCGGCAGCCCGGCCTCGGCCAGCACCGCGAAGCCGGTCAGCAGCACCTCCCCGGCCCGCGGGTCGCGGCCCTTCGGCGTCGCGTACGCCAGCGCGGCCCGCAGCTTCTGGTGGAACGTCAACCGGCCGCTCTGGAGGCAGATCACCCGGGGCAGGACCTGTTGCCAGGGCCCGCCCGGCCGCAGCCGGTGGGCGATGGTGCCGGAGGGCACCCCGAGCCGGCGCAGCTGCGCCCGGGTGGCGATGTGCTGCTGGTCGGCGCCGAGCAGGGCGACCGGGTCGAGGGGGTTCGCGCGGGTCATGCCCCGGTGCCTGCCCGCCGGAATCGGAGGTATGCGAAACATCCCCCGTCGGTGGGGACGCCGGCCACGGGTGTTGACGGGACGGCGGTCAACCCGCTGAGCTGGAGGGCATATGACCATTCCATCCACGCACACCGGCCCCGCGCTGGACTCCCTCAACGGCCTCTCCGTGGGCGACGCCCTCGGCGCCCAGATGTTCGTCCCGGAAACCGCCCGGGCCCACCTCGCCGCCCGCACCGAACCGCCCGGTCCCTGGCCCTGGACCGACGACACCGAGATGGCCTGCTCGGTCCACGCCGCCCACACCGAGCGCGGCGCGATCGACACCTTCGACCTCACCCACGCCTTCGCCCTCCGCCACGACTTCGACCGCGGCTACGGCCCGGCCGCCAACCGGCTGCTCCGGCTGGTCCGCGAGGGCGGCGACGCCCCGCGGCTGGCCGCCGAACTCTTCGACGGCCAGGGCTCGTACGGCAACGGCGCCGCGATGCGGGTCGCCCCGCTGGGGGCGGCGTACGCCGAGGACCCGGCCGCCGTCGTCCGGCCCGCAGCCGACACCGCCGTCATCACCCACACCCACCCGCAGGCCGTGGACGGCGCGATCGCGGTCGCGGTGGCGGCCGCGTACGCGGTGCGGGCGCGGGCGGAGGCCATGACGCCGGAGGCCTTCCTGGCGGCGGTCGCCGACCTCACCCCGAACGGGGCGGTCAGGGACGGCCTGGAGGAGGCCCGCGGGCTGCTCGCCCGGCCGGACTTCCGGCTCGCCGCGCAGGTGCTCGGCAACGGCAGCCGGACCTCCGCGGCCGACACCGTCCCGTACGCCCTGTGGTGCGCCGCCCGGAACCTGGCCGACTACCGCACCGCCGTGTGGGAGGCGGTCGCGGCCGGCGGCGACATGGACACCGTCGCCGCCATCACCGGGGGAGTGGTGGCGGCGCACACCGGCACCGGAGGCATCCCGCGGGCCTGGCTGGCCGCCCGGGAGCCGCTGCCCGCGTGGGCGTTCCCGGAGCCGGGCGGCGTCCGCGCGGCCGGGGAACCGCACCTGACGCCGATCCGCCTGCCCCGCCCGCACCCGGTGCCGGACCTGCTCTGGTCGGACGCCGACTGGGAGCGGATCAGGCGCGGCCTGCGGGCCCGGGACGTGGACGAGCGCTGGGTGTCCGTGGTCTCCGAGGGCGTGCTGCACCTGCACCGCGGCGTGGGCGGCGCGGAGGTCTACCGGGTCCGGGTGGCCCGGGTGCGGGGCGGCTGGCGGCCGGTGGAGGCGCTGGTCGAGGCGCACCCGGGACGCCACCGGGCCTGGGACGACCGCACGACCCTGCCGGTCGTCCTGGGCTTGGCGCGCCTCGGCTACGAGCCGCTCCGGGCCGGCCTCAGACCGTGATCATCAGCTGCCCGGCGCCGCTGCCGCCCTGTCTAAGGCACTCCTGGTTGATCGCCGGATCCGGGGCGCTCGGCGAGGTGGCGGCGGCGATCCGCAGCTCGATGATGTCGCGGACGGCCGGCCACTCGTCGTCGAGGATCGAGTAGAACGCGGTGGAGCGCACCACCCCGTCCAGCCCGCGCGAGTGCGCCCGGCGGACGCCCTCGGAGGTCGCGCCGAGCCGCTCGATGGCGGCGCGCGAGCGCATGTTGCGGGCGTCCGCGCGCATCGAGATCCGCTGCACGCCCCAGGTCTCGAAGGCGTGGCGCAGCATCAGCAGCTTGGCCTCGGTGTTGATGCCGGTGCCCTGGGCGCGCGGCGAGAGCCAGCTGTTGCCGATCTCGGCCGCGTCCGGGACGGCCGTGGCCGGATCGCCGAACGGGACGCCGGGCACGGGCGGCCACACCATCGGGCCCTGCCAGTAGTCGAGTTCCAGGAAGCGGGTGGAGCCGACGACCCGGCCGTCGGCGACGTTCACCGTCGCGAACGGCAGCGACCGTCCCGCGGCCTGGTCGGCGAGCGCCCGCGCGACGTAGTCGCGGGCGGCTTCCAGGCCGTGCGGGACGGGGGTGAAGGCGTAGGTCGTACGGTCCTCGGCGCCGGCCTCGGCGATGGCCTCGGCATGGTGCGCGGCGAGGGGCTCCAGCCGCACGGTGCGGCCGGTGAGGGTGACAGGTACGGGCACGGAACCTTCTGTCCTTCATCGGTCGGAGGGAGCCTCCCGGGCCGGGGTACGGCACGGGGTGCGCTGGACATGGGTACGCCTGGGCCCGGGTCCGTCCGCCGGGTACCCGCGCACGCCGGAGGTCCGGTCGAACGGGGTGGGGGCGGCGGCCCGGAGCGGGCGGCGCGGGGGTGCCGGAACGGACACGGGTCCTCGGACCGGTCCGGCGGGAACAGCGAGGGGACAGTGTGCGTCCGCGAAATGGCCGAAGAGGAGACGAGAGCGCGAAGGGAAGCGGGCGGCCAGGTGAAGGCAAGATGCGTCGTGGGGGCTGGCCGAGCAGCGGACCGGGACGTGGCCGACGGCGTTACGGACGACGTGGCGACGACGCGACGATGCGAGGCAGCGAGAGGACGATACCCGCCAGAAGGCGGTGCGTCACTTCGCGGCACGCGAATGGCCGCGCGGGCCGTTCCGGGGCCCCGCGGACGGGCCTCCCGCGGGGGCGCTACCAGGGCCGTGACCAGGGGCTCTTCGGTCGGGTGCGATCATGGTCCGGAGCGGTCGGCCGAGGCCGTCGGGCGCGCCCCCCGGGGAGCCGTCGGACGGGTACCGGAGCGGCCGTGGAGCGGCTCCGGAACGGCCCCGGCGCGGCCCCGTGGACGTGTCCGTCCGCGGGGGCGGGGACGGGGGCGGGGCCGGGGCGGGAATTCCGGCGGCGCCCGGCACGCTGCAGAGGACGAGAAGCCGGTCGACCGGAACGAGCAGGGAACGGGGTTGGGTGCGCGGTGCGTGACTTCCAGGCGTTGTACGAGCTGGATCAGCAGGGCGTGGCCGCCGTCGCCGCGGCCAACGAGCAGTTGCGCGACACCGGTGCCGGCCTCGTGCTGCTGCAGCACTACGAGGGCTTCATGGACGCCGGGGAGGCCGGCGGCCAGGTGGTGGCCCACCTGCTGGAGACGGGCTCGCCGCAGGTCGTGGCCCGCTTCGACCACGACCGTCTGGTGGACTACCGGGCCCGCCGCCCGGCGATGGTCTTCGACCACGACCACTGGACGTCCTACGACCCCCCGGAGATCCTGCTCCAGCTCGTCCACGACGCCGCCGGCGCGCCGTTCCTGCTGCTCAGCGGCCCCGAGCCGGACGTCGAGTGGGAGCGCTTCGCGCGGGCCGTCCGCGAGCTGGTGGAGCGCTTCGAGGTCCGGCTCTCGATCGACTTCCACGGCATCCCGATGGGCGTGCCGCACACCCGCCCGGTCGGCATGACGCCGCACGGCAACCGGCTGGACCTCGCCCCGGGCTACCCGCAGTGGTTCGAGCAGGCGCAGGTGCCGGGCAGCGCCCAGGCGCTGGTGGAGTACCGCCTGGCCGAGGCCGGGTGCGACGTCCTGGGCTTCGCCGTGCACGTCCCGCACTACGTGGCCCGCTCCGCCTACCCGGCGGCGGCCGTGCAGGTCCTGGAGGCGGTGCAGTCCGCCACCGGGCTGGTGCTGCCCGGCACCCGGCTGCGCGAGCAGGTCTCCGAGGTCTACGCCGACATCGAGGAGCAGCTGGCCCAGGGGGACGGCGAGTTGCGCTCGGCGATCCGCGGCATGGAGGGCCAGTACGACGCCGTGGCGGGCGCGGAGGGCCGGGAGAGCCTGCTGGCCGAGCCGGTGGACCTGCCCTCGGCGGACGAACTGGGGCGGCGCTTCGAGCAGTTCCTGGCCGAGCACGAGCGCGGCGCGGAGTAGTCGACGCGGAGTAGTCGAGCGGAGCGGCCGACGCGCACGCGGTTTCGTGGTGCGCCGGCCGGAGAGGGCGCGCGGAAGCGGTCGGAAGCCGGTGCCCGGACGGCCCCGGGGTCGGTTTCCGGCCGGTTCGGGCCCGCCGGAAGGCGATTCGGCCGAGGCGGGAGTCATCGGCCGCGATCGTTCGTTGGCCCCTGATGTGCCCGGGGGACGGGCCGCCGCAAGGAGCCGACCGTGACCCGTATCCCCGGGGGGAGACCATGCCGAGGACCGTTCGCCCGACCATCGCCCTGACCGTCGGACTGGCCGCAGCGCTGCTGGCCGGCTGCACCGACAACACCGCTTCGGACAGCGGGGCCGGCGGCGCCGCGGGCGCGGCGTCCGACCGCGCGCAGGCCGGCGCGGCCGCGTCGCCGACCGCCGCCCCGCCGCCCACCGGCCCGTACGTCGCGCTCGGCGACTCGTACACCGCGGGGATGAAGATCGCCCCGCAGGTCGGCGAGCCGGGCGCCTGCTACCGCTCCGGGGCCAACTACCCGTCCCTGGTGGCGAAGGGCCTCTCGCTCGCCGCCGACCAGTTCAAGGACGTCAGCTGCAGCGGCGCCCGCACCGGGGACCTGACCGGCCCGCAGAAGGTCGCCGACGGCACCAACCCGGCCCAGCTGGACGCGCTCACCGCGGACACCCGGCTGGTCACCCTGGGGATCGGCGGCAACGACGCCGGCTTCATCGAGGTCGTGACGGAGTGCGCCAAGGCCAACCTGGTGGACATCGTCAAGGGCGTGATCAGCGACAGCGCGGACCGGATCAGCGACTCGCCCTGCCGCGACCACTACGCCGCCGGCAGCGGCACCGACGAGGTCCAGCGCAAGGTGGACGCGGCCGGCGACCGGATCGGCCAGGTGCTCCAGGACGTCAAGAAGCGCTCCCCGAAGGCCAAGGTGTACGTGATCGGCTACCCGGGGCTGCTCCCGGCCGACCCGGCGAGCTGCCTGCCGGTGCTGGGCAACGCGGTGGCCGCCTCCGACCTCGCCTTCCTGGTGGAGAAGCAGCAGCAGCTCAACGGCATGCTCAAGAAGCGCGCGGACGCGGCCGGCGCGGTCTTCGTCGACCTCGCCGGGCCCTCGGCCGGGCACGACATGTGCGCGGGGGAGGACAAGCGCTGGGTGGAGCCGCCGCTCCCGGCCCAGGGGTCGGCGCCGATCCACCCCAACGCCAAGGGGCAGGAGGCGATGTCCGGGGTGGTCCTGAAGGCGATCAAGGGCTGAGGACGCCCGCGCCGGGGCGCGGGACGGAGGGGGCGCGAGGGGTGCGCGGGCCGGGTGGGGCCGACCCACCGGGGCGGGCACCCGCGCGCCGCGCACCGTTCACGCCCCGGCCCGCACCCCTTCGTGCGCGGCACACCCCGCGTGTCGGGGGCGCGGCGTACGGTGAAGGACATATGGACGACACCACGCACCGCCTCGCCGCCCCGATCACGTACGACCACGCCGCCGAGGCCCGCTGGGTCCCCGAACCCGACAAGCGCCCGGGCCGTACGGCCTTCCAACGGGACCGCGCCCGGGTGCTGCACTCGGCGGCGCTGCGCCGGCTGGCCGGCACCACCCAGGTGGTCGCCCCGATGCGCAGCGACTTCCCGCGCACCCGCCTCACCCACTCCCTCGAATGCGCCCAGGTCGGGCGGGAGTTGGGCGCCGCCCTGGGCTGTGACCCGGATCTCGTGGAGACCGCCTGCCTGGCCCACGACATCGGCCACCCGCCGTTCGGCCACACCGGCGAGGAGGCCCTCGACCAGGCCGCCGAGGCCTGCGGCGGCTTCGAGGGCAACGCCCAGTCGCTGCGCATCCTGACCCGGCTCGAACCCAAGCGCTTCGCGCCCGAGGGGGAGCAGCCGGCCGTCCGGCTCGCCCCCTGGCCGGGCCGCAGCGTCGGCCTCAACCTGAGCCGGGCCGCGCTCGACGCCGCCGGCAAGTACCCGTGGACCAAGGGCGCCCACCCCACCGACCCGGCCTCGTCCAAGTACGGCGTCTACGCCGACGACCTGCCGGTCTTCCGCTGGCTGCGGGCCGGCTCCCCGGCCGGGCGCAAGTGCTTCGAGGCCACCGTGATGGACTGGTCCGACGACGTGGCCTACTCCACCCACGACGTCGAGGACGGCCTCCAGGCCGGCCACATCGACCCGGCCGTGCTGCGCGCCCCCGGCGAGCGGGCCGAACTCTTCAAGGTCGCCGAGCGCTACGCCCCGGACGCCGAGCCGGAGGAGCTGGCCGCCGCCCTGGACCGGCTGCTCGCCCAGGAGTGGTGGCCCCGCTCCTACGACGGCACCGCCCGGGCCCGGGCCGGGCTCAAGGACCTCACCAGCCAGCTGATCGGCCGCTTCTGCCTGGCCGCCGAGCAGGCCACCCGCGCCCGTTACGGCCCCGGCCGGCTCACCCGCTACGCCGCCGAGCTGGTGGTGCCGAGGGACGTCCGGCTGGAGTGCGCGGTGCTCAAGGCGGTCGCCGTCCGCTTCGTGATGCAGCGCGACGAGCAGGCCCAGCTGCGGGCCCGCCAGCGGATCGTGATCGCCGAGCTGGCGTACGTCCTCACCCAGCGCGCCCCCGACGGGCTGGACCCGGTGTTCGCCGCCATGTACCACGAGGCCGAGGACGACCGCGCCGCCCTGCGCACGGTCGTCGACCAGATCGCCACCCTCACGGACGCCTCCGCCCTGGCCCTGCACGCCAAACTCGTCGGCGCCGCCTGGGCGTAGCCGCCGGGCGCGGCCGCGACGGCTCCGGTGCGGCCGTGCCCCGACCGGGGCCGAGCCCTCGGCGCGGCCGGAATGCCCCGCCGCCCCAGTAGACTTCCGGGGTGGCCGGGCGGATCAGGGACGAAGACGTACAGGCGGTGCGCAGCGCACTGCCGATCGACGCGGTGGTCGGCGACTACGTACAGCTGACCAACGGTGGCGGTGGCGAGTACAAGGGCGTCTGCCCCTTCCACGACGAGAAGTCCGCCTCCTTCTACGTGAACCCCGCCAAGGGCGTCTTCCACTGCTTCGGCTGCCAGGAGAACGGCGACACCATCGCCTTCCTGATGAAGATCGAGCACTTCACCTTCGCCGAGGCCGTCGAGCGGATGGCCGCCCAGGCCGGCATCACCCTGCGCTACGAGGAGGGCGGCTACAGCCCCCGCCACCAGCAGGGCGAGCGCACCCGGCTGGTCGAGGCGCACAAGGTGGCCGCCGCCTGGTACCAGGAGCAGCTGGCCTCGCCGGAGGCGGAGATCGGCCGCCGCTTCCTGGCCGAGCGCGGCTTCGACGAGGAGGCCGCCAAGACCTTCGGCGTCGGCTACGCTCCCGCGGGCTGGGAGCACCTGGTCCGCTACCTGCGCGGCAAGGGCTTCACGGACAAGGAGATCCTGCTGGGCGGCCTCGCCTCGCAGGGCCAGCGCGGCGGTCTGATCGACCGCTTCCGGGGCCGGCTGGTCTGGCCGATCCGGGACATCGCGGGCGAGGTGGTCGGCTTCGGCGCCCGCCGCCTGCGCGAGGACGACAACGGCCCGAAGTACCTGAACACCCCCGAGACGCCGATCTACAAGAAGTCCCACGTGCTGTACGGGATCGACCTGGCGAAGAAGGAGATCGCCAAGTCGGGCCGCGCGGTGGTGGTCGAGGGCTACACCGACGTGATGGCCTGCCACCTGGCCGGGGTCACCTCGGCGGTGGCCACCTGCGGCACCGCCTTCGCCGAGGACCACATCAAGATCATCCGCCGGCTGCTGATGGACACCTCGCAGTACCGGGGCGAGACCGTCTTCACCTTCGACGGCGACGCGGCCGGGCAGAAGGCCGCCCTGCGCGCCTTCGAGGACGACCAGAAGTTCGCCGCCAAGACCTCCATCGCGGTCAGCCCGGGCGGCATGGACCCGTGCGACCTGCGCCTGGCCCAGGGCGACGAGGCGGTCAAGCACCTGATCGACAACCCGGTCCCGCTGTTCGAGTTCGCGCTGACCTCGGCGGTCGCCCGGCACCGGGTGGACACCCCGGAGGGGCGCTCGGCGGCGCTGGAGGAGGCGGCCCCGATCGTCGCCAAGATCAAGGACCGCTCGATCCAGCACGAGTACGCCGTCCGCCTGGCCGGCATGCTCGGCATCCTGGACGAGCAGTTCGTCGTCCGCCGGATCTCCCAGCTGGCCCGCTGGGACCGCGAGCGCCAGCAGAACCCGCGCGGCGCGGCCGCCCAGCGCCGCCCCGAGCCGGCCCAGCCGCAGCGCGCCGCACAGCCCGCCTACCGGCTCAACCCGCGCGACCCGGCCCAGTTCGTCGAGCGGGAGCTGCTCAAGCTGGCGCTCCAGCACCCGGACCTGGTCAGCCCGGCCTTCGACCACTACGGCGAGGACGAGTTCCCGACCCCGCCGTACACCGCCGTCCGGCAGGCCGTCGCCAAGGCCGGCGGCGCCGCGTACGGGGCGACCCTGCCCGACTTCACCAGCGCGGTGCGCGAGGCGGCCCCGGACGACCAGGTGCGCTCGCTGGTCACCGAGCTGACCGTCGAGCCGGTCCGCTCGCGCCGCAAGGCGGACGCGATCTACGCGGGGGAGTTCCTGGTCAAGCTGCGCCTGCTGGCGGTGGACCGGCGGATCACCGAGGTCCGCGGCTACCTCCAGCGGCTCGGCCCCCGGGCCGAGGCCGAGCAGCTGCACGCGGTGCAGACCGAGCTGTGGCAGCTCCAGCAGTACGGGCAGCAGCTGCGCAGTCAGGGCGCGGCGGCGCTGTAGCGCGCCCCGCGGCACCCGCCGCCCGGACGCGGTGTCCGGACCCGGCGCCCGAACCCGCGCGCAGAAAGTCGGCGCACGAGTCTCGGCCACGGAGCGTGGCGTACCGCACACTGGAGGGCGTCCCACCTCCGTACTGCGCGGGTCCGCCAGAGTCGCGCCCGCCCCGAGGGGATGCCCGTGGAGCAAGGCGTCGTCGCAGCGACCACCACCAGTACGAGAGCGAACCCCGCCGAACCGGACGGGGAGCAGGACACCCACCACGGCCGGGCCGGGGCGGTGCCCCCGGACGGTGCCCGGATCCCCGCCCAGGGCCTGCCGGAGGGCCATCCGGACAGCCCGGACCCCGAAACCGGGTCCGGCGCCGAGGACCCGGACGAGCGCCGCGGGCCCGCCGACGACACCGGGCCGGCCGCCGACCTGCTGCGCCAGTACCTGCGCGAGATCGGCCGGATCCGCCTGCTCACCGCCGAGGAGGAGGTCGAGCTGGCCCGCCGGGTGGAGGCCGGCGTCTTCGCCGAGGAGCGGCTGAACGGCGACCCGCCGCCGCCCGACCCGCTGGGCGGCGAGCTGGACACCCTGGTGGTGCGGGGCCGGATCGCCAAGCGCCGGCTGATCGAGGCGAACCTGCGACTGGTCGTCTCCGTCGCCAAGCGCTACGTCGGGCGCGGGCTGACCCTGCTGGACCTGGTCCAGGAGGGCAACCTGGGCCTGATCCGCGCGGTGGAGAAGTTCGACTACACCCGCGGTTTCAAGTTCTCCACGTACGCGACCTGGTGGATCCGGCAGGCGATGAGCCGGGCCCTGGCCGACCAGGCCCGGACGATCCGGGTGCCGGTGCACGTGGTCGAGCTGATCAACCGGGTGGTCCGGGCGAAGCGCGGCCTGCTCCAGGAACGCGGCCTGGAACCGACCGCGGCCGATATCGCCGCCGCCCTGGAGCTGACCGAGGAACGGGTGCGCGAGCTGCTCCGGCTGGCCCAGGAGCCGATCTCGCTGCACACCCCGGTCGGCGAGGAGGAGGACGTCGCGCTCGGGGACCTGATCGAGGACGCCGACGCCGCCTCGCCCGCCGAGTCCGCGACCTTCCTGCTGCTGCGCCAGCACCTGGAGGCCGTCCTGGCCACCCTGGGGGATCGGGAGCGCCAGGTCGTCCAGCTCCGCTACGGGCTGGACGACGGCCGCCCGCGCACGCTGGAGGAGATCGGCGCGGTGTTCGGCGTGACGCGGGAGCGGATCCGCCAGATCGAGTCGAAGACCCTGGTCAAGCTCCGCGACCACGCCTGCGCCGAGCAGCTGCGCGGGTACCTCGACTGAGCCCGGACCCTAGGACGGACTCGGCGACGCGGTCGGCGCCGACGGGTCGATCGGAGCGGGGTCGGTCGGTGCCGGGTCGGCCGGGGTGGCCGGGGCCGGGGTCGTGGACGCGCCCGCGCCGGTGCCCGGCGGGGGAGAGGCGGGTCCGATCGGGATCGGGGTGGAGGCCACCACCATGGCCAGGTCGGAGACGACCGCGGTGCAGTCGTGGCCGGCCGGCTGGTAGCCGCAGACCTGGAAGGTGACGGTCGGGTCCGCCGCGTCCAGCATCGCCGAGTAGTTGTCGTAGCCCCAGTGGATGAGCGCCGTCTCGCTCTCGCCGGTGCCGTCGGTGATCGTCGCGTAGTCCTTCGGCTGGCCCTCGGTGATGGCCGCCCAGGCGGCCCGGCAGGTCTGGCTGTACCGGAGGTAGACGACCACCTTGCCGACCACCTGGGTCTGCAGGGTCCGGGCGTCCTTTCCGCAGCCGGTGGTCTTCGGGTCCTTGTGCGCGCAGCCGACGGCCTGACAGGCCGGGTCGGTGGGCCCGGGCTTGGGAGCGGCGGAGGCACCGGTCGTCGCGGCGGGCCGGTCGGCCGCCGCGGCCTGCCCGTCGTGCCGGCTGATCCGCAGGCCCACCAGCACCAGCAGCAGCGCCAGCGCGGCCGCACCGGAGACCAGCGCCGCCGGGCGCCGCCACCAGACGGCGGGGGCGGGCCCGGGCTCCTGCCCGGCCACTGGCGCCTCCGTGACGGAGACGGCCTCCTCCACGGCGGCATCCTCGGCGCCCGAGGGCCCGTCAGCGACGGCCTCCGGCCCGGCCACCGCCCGCCGCCACAGCGCCCGCAGCGCGGCCCCGTCGCACTCGACCGCCCCGGCCAGCGCGTCCAGCGCCTGCTCGGTGACGACCCGCTTGCCGTTGAGCCAGCGCTCCCAGGAGGCCCGGCTGTAGTGGGTGCGGGCGGCCAGTTCGGACAGCGACAGTCCGGCGGCGTCCTTGACGGCCCGGAGCTCCTCCGCCAGGCGTCTGGCGGGCTCGGACAGCTCGTCGGGCAGCTGCTTCCAGGCGGAACCCACGGCGGCGCTCCAAACTCGAGAAACGGGGGGCGGGGAACGGGGGAGCGGCAGGGTCCCGGTCCGGGCCGTTCGGCGTCTCCGCTTCTCCAACCTGATCGGCCTGGCGTCCCAAACCCCAGGTCATGGCGCTGAGACGGACGGAAGTGTCTCACAACCCCCGGAGACGCTCGAACATCCATGTGGTCATCGTGCAGAGTTCTCTGGCCGGTGCGGTCCACCCGTCGGTGGAACCGTTCGGACCCCGATCGATCACCCGTCGTCGGTCCGCACCCGCTCCCGGCCCCCACCGGTCCGGGGCAGCCTCGCGGGGGGAGGCTGCCCCGGGTCCGCCGGGATGCTCCGGCGGGGAGGGCGCTTCGCTGCGCCCTCCCCGCTGTGACGTTCTCCCGGTCGTACGACCGGCCGGATGTACGCCCGGCCGTGCGAACGGGGTCAGTGGTGGAAGCCCGGCCGGGGCGGCACCCCGAGCTCCCGGAGCGGGACGGGCTGGCGCCGCAGCTCCGGCAGCAGCCGGTCGAGGTCGGCCAGCAGCAGGTCGGCGAGGTCCCGGGAGAAGCCGTTGCGGCAGACCACCCGGAGCACCGACAGGTCCTCCCGGTTCGCCGGGAAGGTGTACGCGGGGACCTGCCAGCCGCGCTCGCGCAGCCGCCGTGAGACGTCGAACACGTCGAACGGGACGTCCCCCTCGGTGGTGAGGGCGAACACCGGGACCTGGTCGCCCCGGGTCAGCAGCCGGAAGCCGTCCAGCTTCCCGATCCGCCCGGCCAGGTAGGTGGCGACCTCGCGGCAGGCGCCCTGGACGGCCCGGAAGCCCTCCCGGCCGAGCCGCAGGAAGACGTAGTACTGGGCCACCACCTCGGCGCCGGGCCGGGAGAAGTTGAGGGCGAAGGTCGGCATCTCGCCGCCCAGGTAGTTGACCCGGAAGACCAGCTCCTCCGGCAGCGCCGCCCGGTCGCGCCAGAGCGCCCAGCCCACGCCGGGGTACACCAGGCCGTACTTGTGGCCGGAGGTGTTGATCGAGGCCACCCGGGGCAGCCGGAAGTCCCAGAGCAGCTTCGGGTCGAGGAAGGGCGCCACCATGGCGCCGGAGGCGCCGTCCACGTGCACCGGGACGTCGGCGCCGGTGCGCTCCTGGTAGGCGTCCAGGGCCGCGCAGATCTCCGCGACCGGCTCGTACGAGCCGTCGAAGGTGGAGCCGAGCACGCCGACCACGCCGATGGTGTCCTCGTCGCACAGGGCGACCGCCCGCTCGGCGTCCAGGTGGAAGCGGGTACCCTCCATCGGCGCGGTGCGCGCCTCGATCTCCCAGAAGTTGCAGAACTTCTCCCAGCACACCTGCACGTTGACGCCCATCACCAGGTTGGGCCGGGCCCCGGCGGCGTAGCGGTCGGCGTTGCGGTGCATCCAGCGGCGCTTGAGCGCCATGCCGGCCAGCATGCAGGCCTCGCTGGAGCCGGTGGTGGAGCAGCCGACCGCGGTGTCCGGGTCGGGGGCGTGCCAGAGGTCGGCGAGGATCGCCACGCAGCGCCGCTCCAGTTCGGCGGTCTGCGGGTACTCGTCCTTGTCGATCATGTTCTTGTCGAGGCACTCGGTCATCAGCCGGGTGGCCTGGGCCTCCATCGAGGTGGTGACGAAGGTCGCCAGGTTGAGCTTGGCGTTGCCGTCCAGCATCAGCTCGTCGTGGATCAGCTGGTACGCGGTCTCGGCCGCGACGGGGACCTCGCCGAGCCGGTGCAGCGGCGGGGCCAGCTTCATCGCGCCCAGCGGGTCGGCGATGGTCGGGTACGGGCCGATGCTCAGCCGGCGGTCGCCGCCGGCCCCCTTGTGCAGCGCCATGGCGTCCTGCCGTCCTTCGGGTCGGTGGCCGTGTCCCGTCCCACGCTGCCACCGGGTGCCGGGCGACGCATCCGCGCGGTCCGCCGCCCCCGTTCCGGGGCTTGGTCCGTCACCCCCGCTCCGGGGTCAGGCCGCCGCCTCCGGGTGGACCTGGTCGCGGGCGGCCCGGTACTGCTGACGCACCGCCGAGCCGATCGCCAGGTCCTGCTCCCCGTCGGGCTCGACGGTCTCGGCGTCGGGCAGCTCCCACTCCGGGGGCTGCGGGGTGCCGGCCAGCGCCCAGGCGGCCTGCCGGGCGGCCCCGCGGGCGGCGTGCGCGCCGGGCGGCGGCACCACGACCGGGACGCCGAACAGCATCGGGGCGATGTGCCGGACGGCGGGCAGCCGCCCGGCCGTGCCGAGCAGGAACACCCGCTTCACCGGGACGCCCCGGGCGCGCAGCACGTCGAGGGCGTCGGCGATGTTGCAGAGCATGCCCTCGACGGCGGCCCGGGCCAGGTGCTGAGGGGTCATCGCCTCGGCCCGCAGGCCGGTCAGGGTGCCGGCCGCGTGCGGCAGTGCGGGGGTGCGCTCGCCGTCCAGGTACGGCAGCAGCACCAGGCCGTAGGCGCCGGGGGAGGAGTGCAGGGCGAGGTCGCTCAGGCCCTCCAGGTCCCGGCCGAGCAGGGCGGCCGTGGAGCGGAGCACCTGGGCGGCGTTGAGGGTGGCGACCATCGGCAGGTGCCGGCCGCTGGCGTCGGCGAAGGAGGAGACCAGGCCGGACGCGTCGACCACGGCCTCCTCGTGCACCGCGAAGATCGTCCCGGCGCTGCCGAGCGAGACCACCGCGTCGCCCGGGCCGAGGCCCAGGCCCAGCGCGGCGGCCATGTTGTCCCCGGTGCCGGCCGAGATCAGCAGGCCCTCGGGGGTGTGCCCGGCGGGCTCGGCCGGGGGCAGGACGTCGGGCAGTCTGAGCTCGTGGCCGAGCGCCAGCTCCACCAGGTCCTGCCGGTACTCGCCGGTGATCGGCGACCAGTAGCCGGTGCCGGAGGCGTCGCCGCGGTCGGTGGTGCGGCGCTTGGGGTGGCCGAGCAGCTGCCAGACCAGCCAGTCGTGCGGCAGCAGCACCTCGGCGACCCGGCGGGCGTTGGCGGGCTCGAACTCGGCCAGCCAGCGCAGCTTGGCGACGGTGTACGTGGGGGCCGGCACGGAGCCGATCGCGGCCGTCCAGGCGGCCGGGCCGCCGAGGGCGTCCAGCAGTTTGGCGGCGGCGCCGCTGGAGCGCGGGTCGTTCCAGAGGATCGCCGGGCGGACCAGCACCCCGCCCGCGTCGAGGCCGATCATCCCGTGCTGCTGGGCGCTGACCCCGATCGCCCGGACGCTCTCCAGCAGGCCGCCGGTCGCGGCGTCGCCGAGCGAGTGCAGCCAGACCTGGGGGTCGGCCTCGCCCGGGCGCAGGTCCTGGTCCTCGGGGACGGGGTGCGGCGCCTTGCCGGAGCGCAGGACGGCGCCGGTGTCGGCGTCGCACGCGACGATCCTGGTGCGGTTGGTCGAGCTGTCTATCCCCGCGACGATGGCCATGCCGAGATCATGCCTCAGCCCGGCCCCGGACGCGTCCGGGCCGGGCGGCCTGTTGCGGGTTCGCGACCCCGGGGCGGGGTCCGCTTCGCCCAGCTGTCACCGTCCCGTCACGGACGGCGGGTACCCGGCCCGACCGCCCCGGGTGAGGCGGTCGGGCCGGGCCCGGCGCTCACGGCCGGAAGGTCCCCCAGCCGTCGTCCTCCGCCCTGGTGCGGTTGAAGTACGGCACCCGGTCGGTGACGGCGTTCGGCAGCCGGTCGCCGACCCGGCCGGCGACCGCGTCGGCCGCCTTCCCGGCCACCGCACCGGCCTGCTGCCGGGCCCGGTCGGTCGCGTTCTGGACCGTGGGGTTCCGGGCGATCTCCCGGGTGACCTTGGCGATCTGTTCGTAGCGCTGGCGCCCGGCTCGCGAGCCCAGGACGTAGCCGGCCGCGAAACCCACGGCCAACGACAGCTTCCACATGGTCGGATCCACCCTCTCCTGGCGGCCTCTGCCGCATTGCCCTACCCGTACGTCGGGACGGCGAACCGTCCGCGCCCCAGCATCCCCGGCCCCGTCGCCGGGCGCGCGCGGGGCACGCCGGGCGGCGATCCGGGGGCGATCCGGGAAAGCGATTGGCGGACCACCCCCCCGAGTGCGCTAATGTATGTCCCGCAGCGAGCGCCGAGGAGCCCGGGAGACCGGGGGCCGAGGCGGGAGCCGATCCCCCATAGCTCAATTGGCAGAGCAGCCGACTGTTAATCGGCAGGTTATTGGTTCGAGTCCAATTGGGGGAGCTCGGGAGAAGGCCCTCCGGGGTCCTGTTCCCGTCCGTGGTACGGAAGTTGGGTACCGCGATCCCGCATAGCTCAATTGGCAGAGCAGCCGACTGTTAATCGGCAGGTTATTGGTTCGAGTCCAATTGCGGGAGCTGCACCGGGCCTGCCCGGTGACTGCTCAGAGCGAAGGCCCCTCGGTCGACCGGGGGGCCTTCGTGTTGTCCCCGGCCGGCTCCGCGGCGTGACGTGCGCGACACCGCCCCCGGCGCCGGGGGCGGTTCCCGGGTCAGGCGGTCGCCTTCCGGTAGAGCTCGGCGACCCGCTGGTCGAAGGTGACGCTGTACGAGGTGCCGGGGGTCTCCCCGCCCTCCTGGTAGCCGCCGATCACGCCGACCACCGCGCCGTTCGAGGTGACCCACGGGCTGCCGCTGGTGCCGTCGGTGTAGCCGCCGCAGTCGAAGCGCTCCTGGGTGGCGCTCTGCGAGCTGGTGCGGACGGCGCAGGTGATCGGCTCGTCGCTCTCGTTCGGGTAGCCGGTGACCGAGACGGACAGCCCGAAGCCCTGGCCGGTGCCGACCGGGTTGCCGCCGACCGCCTCCTCGACCTGCCGGCCGTCGACCGGGCCCACCGTGACGAAGGCCACGTCGTACTCGGGGTCGTCGCCGGCCGCCCAGCGCGGGTCGACGGTGATCGCCTGCACCGGCCAAGTCCCGTACGGGGTAGACCCGTTGCGGTAGCCGGGGGTGAACACCAGGCCGTCCAGCAGGCCGATCCGGCGGGTCTGCACGCAGTGCGCCGCGGTGACCAGCAGGTTGCCCCGGGGGCTGTGCACCACGCTCGCGGTGCAGGCCCGCGGTCCCTGCGCGGTGTGGATGGAGAGGGTGCCGATCCGGTCCCGGGCGGGGCTCCGCTGCGCGACCTCGGCGCGGGGCGCCGCGTCCTGCCCGCCGCAGGCGGTGCCGGCGGCCAGCAGCAGGGCGGCCAGCGCGACCGTTCGTGCCGTGTGCGCGGGCCGCGCCGGGCGGGAGGCCATCGGGGCTCCGTCTCGTCCTCGGGGCGGGCACCGGGGCCGTGCGTTCCGCCGTTCGTGAGGAAGATCTACCAGGCCGGGCCCGGCGGCGCCACCGCCGGGGTCCCGCCCGCCGCCCGGTCAGCCGGTGGCGCGGTCGTACAGCGCCTGGACGCGGTCGCCGAAGTAGCTGCTGTACGAGGTGTCCGGGCTGTTGCCGCCCTCCTGGTAGCCGCCGATCACGCCGACCACGGTGCCGGTCCTGGTGCTCGGGTCGAAGTCGGTGACCCAGGGGCTGCCGCTGGTGCCGCCGGTGTAGTCGGGGCAGTCGATCCGCAGCTGGGTGGGGCTCTGCTGGAGGGTGGTGTTGGAGCAGGTGATCGGGACGCCGCTGCTGCTCGGGTAGCCGGTGATCTTCACCGGGAGCCGGTAGCCGCGGTTGACGCCCAGTCGGTTGGCGCCGAGCACCTGTTGGACCTGCTGCCCGTTCTGGGCCTGGACGACCGCGAAGGCGACGTCCATGTCCGGGTCGGCGTGGTCGTTCCAGGCGTCGTCCACGGTGACGGCCAGCAGCGGCCAGACGCCGCTGGGGGTGTCGCCGTCGCGGTAGCCGGGAACGAAGACCAGGTCGCCGCGCCGGCCGAGCTTCGGGTCCCAGACGCAGTGGGCGGCGGTGACGACGAGGTTGAGCCCGGCGCTGTCGACCACGCTGGCGGTGCAGAAGTGGTCGCCGGTGGCGTTGCGGGTGAACACCGCGCCGACCAGGCCGTTGAGCACGGTGGGCTTGGCGGTGCGGGTGACGCCGGTGTGCCGGCCGGACGCGCCCTTGAACCGCTGACGGTTCCAGCCGTGGCTGTTGACGGCGGTGGAGGTGGCGGCGGTGGTGGGTGGTGCGGAGGTGACGGTCGGGGAGCTTCCGCCCGGCCGCGCCGCGGTGGTGCAGCCCGCCGCGGCCAGCACCAGCGCGAGCGCCGCGGCCGCCGCCCCCGTCCCACGTGTCGTCATCCGCCCAGGCTGCCCCGGACGGGTGCCCCGCCGCCACCCGGGCTGCGCCGCCCGGGAGGGGCGCACCGTCGCGCACCCAGGTGCGCCCCCGGCGAGCATCACGGGTGATCGACCGGCTATGCTGCCCGGGACGGCCTCGCTGGGGCCGTCTGCTGCTGCCGTGTCGACGACCGGCGCGCGCGGCGAACCGGGGCGGTAGCTCAGCCGGTTAGAGCAGGGGACTCATAATCCCTTGGTCGTGGGTTCGAGTCCCACCCGCCCCACCTTCTCGATGTGCGACGAGTGTCGTGACGACCCTTCGCGGGCGGGCCGCCGAGCCGGGGCCCCGCCGCCTTTCCACCGCATGCGACGTCGCAGAGTCTAGGCCGCGGCCACCCTCCTTCCCCGTGTGGCGCGCCGGAATTCACCCGCCCGTGGGCATCGGTCCCGACCGTCCCCGACGGCTCTCCGCCGCCTTCTCCGCGGCTGTTCATCCCTCCTTCCCGTCACCGGACCCTGGCGCCGCGCGCTCAAAAAGTGATATCACTTTGCCATCGGATGTGGATGCTCGCCGAAGGAGTCGCCCCATGACCACCCCGCCTTTCGCCGTCGAGGACGGTGCCGTTCTGGACCTCCCGGTCCCCAAGATCACCGAACGGGCCATCACCGGGGCGGCCGGCCTGCCGGTCCTCGGCGGCACGCTGCTCGGCCTGCTCGCCGGAGTCGGCTCGTTCGTCGCCGGGGCGGTCCAACTCTCCGGCAGCGGAAAGGGGTTGGGCATCGGGCTGATGGTCCTCGGGCCGGTGCTGCTGCTCGGCTCGGTGGTGCTGATGTGCGGGCTGACGGTGGTCTCGCCCGGACAGGCCCGGGTGGTCCAGCTGCTCGGGCGCTACCGGGGCACCGTCCGCGCCGAGGGCATGACCTGGCTGAACCCCTTCACCAGCCGGCGCCGGATATCCACCCGGATCCGCAACCACGAGACGGAGACCACCAAGGTCAACGACGCGGACGGCAACCCGATCGAGATGGCCGCCGTGGTGGTCTGGCAGGTCGAGGACACCGCGATGGCGGTCTTCGAGGTGGACGACTACGCCGACTTCGTCGCCATCCAGACCGAGACGGCCGTACGGCACATCGCCACCAGCTACCCGTACGACGCCCACCACGAGGGCCAGTTGTCGCTGCGCGACGGCGCGGACGAGATCGCCCGCAAGCTCTCCACCGAGATCGCCGCCCGGGTCGCCGCGGCCGGAGTGCGGGTCATCGAGTCCCGGATCACCAGGCTCGCGTACGCTCCGGAGGTCGCCCAGGTGATGCTCCAGCGCCAGCAGGCCGGGGCCGTGGTGGCGGCGCGCAGGCTGATCGTCGAGGGCGCCGTCGGTATGGTCGAGGAGGCGCTGGACCGGCTCGCCGAACGCGATGTCGTGGAGCTGGACGAGGAGCGCAAGGCCGCCATGGTGAGCAACCTCCTGGTGGTGCTCTGCGGCGACCGCGGCACCCAGCCCGTCGTGAACACGGGCTCCCTCTACCAGTAAGGCGAGGCCTTGGCGACGGAACGGAAGAAGCTCCTGTTGCGACTGGACCCTTCAGTTCACGACGCGCTGGCCCGGTGGGCCGGGGACGAACTGCGCAGCACCAACGCCCAGATCGAGTTCCTGCTCCGCCGCGCCCTCACCGACGCCGGCCGGATGCCCGGCGGCGCGGCCCGGCTCCCCCGGCGCGGACGCCCGCCCAAGGAGAGCCCGCCCGAGGAGAACCCGGAGAGCCGCCCGGAGAACCCGGAGGGTCCGCAGAGCGGTGGTTCCGCGGCGGACTGACCGCGGCGGGCCGGGCACCGACCGAACGACCGGAGAACGAGATGGACCTGCTCGCCAAACTGCCCAGCAAGCCGCCCGCCGACCTCCCCGTCAACCTGCCCGAGAAGCTGTACCTGCTCGCCTACGACCCGCGGCGCGGGCGGATCACCCGGCAGTCCACGCTCCACCTGGTGCTGCAGGCGGCGGCGCTGACCGAACTGCTGCGCCGCGGACTGGTGCGCGAGGAGGGCCGGACGGCCGTCGCGAGGGTCCGGGACTCCGCCGCCTCGGCCGGCCTCGACCCGTACAGCGCCCACCTGCTGGGCCGGATCCAGGAGAAGCGGCCGCACAGCTGGAGCTGGTGGATCGGCCGCGCCCCCAGCGTCGGGCGCGACCAGCCGGCCCGGCGGATCCGGGAGGGCCTGGCGGAGGCGGGCTGGATCGGCCTCCAGCAGGGCCGGGCGGCCGGGGTGTTCCCGGTCACCCGGGTCACCCTGGACGGGCCCGAGGTGCGCGCGGCGCTGGCGGCCTCCGTCACCGCCGCGCTGAAGGGCCCGCTCAGCCGGGTGGACCCGGCCGACGCGGCGCTGGTGGCCCTGGCCGCCGCGGGGCGGCTGCGCACGGTGCTGGATCCCAAGCAGCGCCGGGAGCACCGCGGCCGGATCGAGAAGCTGTACCCGGCGGCCGGCCCGGTCCCGAAGGCGCTCGGCTCGGCCCTCGCCTGGCGCCAGGCGAGCCACACGGCGGAGATCGCCGTCCTGGGCTGACGGGCCGTCCACGGGGGTGGCGGCCCGTCCCGGGGCGCGGAGCCGGCCGCCGCACCGGCGGGCCGGGCTCCGCGCGTCCGCCTTATGCTGGCCGGATGCTCGAAGCCGCCCTGCTGCCGACCCCGCTGGTGGACTGCACCGACGAGGCCTTCGCCCGGGCCGGGGTGGAGCTGCGGCTGAAGCGGGACGACCTGCTGCACCCGACCGTCCCCGGCAACAAGTGGCGCAAGCTGGCGCCCAACCTGGCCGCCGCCGTGGAGCGGGGCCACACCCGGCTGCTGACCTTCGGCGGCGCCTACTCGACCCACCTGCGGGCCGTCGCGGCCGCCGCCGGGGCGCTCGGACTGGAGAGCGTGGGGCTGGTCCGCGGCGAGGAGCTGGCCGACCGGCCGCGCAACTGGTCGCTGCGGGCCGCCGAGGCGGCCGGGATGCGGCTGGAGTTCCTGACCCGGGCCGCGTACCGGGAGGCCACCGGCCGGGCCGAGGGGGAGGACGGCGCGGCGGACCCGCTCCGCCGCTGGGGCCCCTGCCTGGTGCTCCCGGAAGGCGGCTCCAACGCCCTGGCCGCCGTCGGCGCGGCCGCGATCCCGGCCGAACTGCCCGACCTCGGCGAGCGGGACGTGGTCTGCTGCCCGGTCGGCACCGGCGGCACCCTGGCCGGCATCGCGGCCGGCCTGCCGGCGGGCGCCCGGGCACTCGGGGTGGCGGTGCTGCGCGGCGGCGAGGGCTACCTGGAGGAGGAGGTCGCCCGGCTGCACCGGGCCGCCTACGGGCGCGGGTTCGACAACTGGCGGATCGACCACGGGCACCACGGCGGTGGCTACGGGAAGGTCCCGGCCGAGCTGGCCGGCTTCGCCGAGCGGTTCGAGCGCCGCCACGGCGTCCCGCTGGAGCGCCGCTACGTCGCCAAGCTGCTCGCCGCGCTGGCGGACCTGGCGGCGGCGGGCGCCTTCCCGCGCGGCACCCGCCTCACCGCCGTCGTCACCGGGCTGCCGGATCCGGAGTAGCGGCCGGCGGCCGTCGGGGCGAGGCGCCCACGGTTCAGCCGCGCGAGGTGCCCGCCCGGACGCCGGGCTGCCCGCCCTCCCCGGGCGAACGCGGGGAGGACGGGCGGGAGTTCGACGGGCGGCCCGGCCCTCAGGCGGGCCGGAGGCCGGGCGCGGTCAGCCGAAGGTCAGGTTCGCGCACGGGTCGGTGTCGGCGGTGCGGGTGTTCTCCGCTATGCCGGTGGGGACGCCGCCCGGGAGGGCGCCGGGGGTGCTGCCCGCGGTGGCGCCCGGGGCCCCTGCCGCCCCGGCAGGGGCCCCGGCGGCAGCCCCGGGCGCGGTCCCGGCACCGGGCTCCGGGCTCGGGGCGGCCACCGCGTCGATCCGGGTGCCCGCCCCGCGGTAGTCGGCGCCGAGGGTGACGGTGATCGCCCCCGAGCCGGGCTCCTCGACCGCCTTGGCACCGGGGAAGAGCGCCACGACCTGGTCGGCGACGGCCTTCAGCGCGGGGTCGTAGGAGACCTGGGTGGCCTGCTGCCCGGGGGAGTTGGGGCCGAGGGTGATGCTCCGGAAGCCGCGCGCCTTGAGCGTCTCGGCGCCGGAGCCGGCCAGGCCGGGCGTGCCGACCCCGTTGACCACGGTGATCGGCGCCGCGGCCTGCTCCGGGGTGAGCGGCGTGGCCGGGGCGGCCGGGGCACCCGGGTCGGCGCCGGGGGAGGAGGTCACCTGGCCCGTCCCGGAGGTGCTCTGCCCGTCCAGGGTGCGGTCCTCGCGCAGCAGCTTCCAGAGCGCGTCGGCGTCCGGCTGGACCAGCCGCACCCGCTCGCCGGCGAAGCGCCAGGGGGCGGTGACGAAGGAGACGTCCGAGAGCTTGATGTCCTGGATCGAGCGGGCGAAGTCCACCAGCTTCATCGCGGTGCCGAGACCCTCGTCCACGGTGAGCGACTTGGTGGCCGCGTCGGCCAGCGGCAGCAGGGTGGGCAGCGAGAAGCCCTGGCCCTGCACCTTCTTGATCATCGACGAGAGGAAGGCCTGCTGGCGCTTCATCCGGCCGATGTCGGAGTTGTCGCCGATGCCGTGGCGAGCTCTCAGGTAGTCCACCGCGGACTGCCCGGAGAGCTTCTGGAGGCCCTTCTTGAGGTGTATGCCGAACTGGTTGACGTCGTTGGGCACGCAGGCCTCCACGCCGCCCACGGCGTCGGACATCGCGGCCGCGCCCTTGAAGTCGACCACGACGGTGTGGTCGATCCGCAGCCCGGTCAGCTTCTCGACGGTGTTCTGGGTGCAGGCCGGGTTGCCGCTCTCCGCCAGGCCGACGGTGAAGGCGGAGTTGAACATCTGGTCGTTCTTCGGCGTCGTCCAGCTGCCGTTCGGCAGCTTGCAGGACGGGATGGTGACCAAGGTGTCGCGGGGGATCGAGACGCCGACGGCGTGCTTGTGGTCGGCGTAGATGTGCACCAGGATCGCGGTGTCCGAGTGGCCGACGCCCTCGTCGCCGCCGCCCAGCGAGTCGTTGCCCCCGTCGCGGGTGTCCGAGCCGAGCAGCAGCACGTTGACCGGCACCTGGGCGCCGGGGCTGGCCGGCACGGCGGCGGGCGGGCGCTCGGTGGCGACGCCGCCCGGGTCGAAGGTGGTGATGTTGTTGTCCAGCCGGTGGTAGAACCAGGCTCCGGCACCCGCGACCGACAGCACCAGTGCGGCGGCCAGGCCGATGGCGGTCCGCAGGTAGCGGCGCCGACGCGCACTGCTGCTCATCCTCAGTGCCCCCCGTCTTCAGGTATCTCGCGTTCGATGTTCGATGTTCGAACGTTAGACGTTCCGGGAGGCGGTTCGGTTACCCCCCCGGGGCCAACGGACAGCCCCCGGGACCTGTGATGCTGGTCACGCGCCAGGGCCGGAGGCGCCCGCGAGCATCCTCCGGAGCAGGTCGCGCAGGGCCGTCCGCTCGTCCGGGCCGAGTGCGGCCAGCGGCTCGCGGGCGAAGTTGAGCGACTCGCGGAGCTCCTCGGAGGCGGCCGAGCCGGTGCCGGTGGCGGCGACCAGCTTGACCCGGCGGTCGTGCCGGTCGGCCTCGCGGGTGACGAAGCCGCGGGATTCGAGCCGGTCGACGATGCCGGTGATGTTGGAGGGCTCGCAGCTGAGTGTCTGGGCGATCTGGCGCATCGGCATCGGTCCGC
This sequence comes from Kitasatospora sp. NPDC001261, assembly GCF_042896795.1. Classification (NCBI taxonomy): domain Bacteria; kingdom Bacillati; phylum Actinomycetota; class Actinomycetes; order Kitasatosporales; family Streptomycetaceae; genus Kitasatospora; species Kitasatospora sp. NPDC001261. Next base: position 425,227 of record NZ_JBIAXP010000001.1, on the reverse strand, counting down.
GCCGCAGCAGGGCGAGCACCTTGGCCTGGGCGCCGGTGAGCGAGCGGGCGGCGGCGGCCTCCTCGTACTCGCGGTGGAACAGCGCGACCAGGTTGGCCATCAGGTCGACGACCTCGCGGGTGATCTCGTCGGGCTGCGGCGTGGCGTCCTCGACGGGCTGGGTCTCCATGGTCAAAAGTCTACCTGAAAAGTTGACAGGGTGAACCTTTCATGTCCATCGTTACTTCAGTTCATCAACCTTTCATGTTGTGAACAGCGCCTGAACCCGCACCCGAACCCTCAAGGAGCCCCCGATGGCAGAGCAGGCCGCCACCCCCGCGACCGCCCGTGAATGGCACCTCGCCGCCCGCCCCCAGGGCTGGCCGGTGCCGACCGACTTCGCCCTGGTCGAGGCCCCGGTCCGGACCCCCGGCCCGGGCGAGGTCCTGGTCCGCAACGTCTACCTCTCGGTGGACCCGTACATGCGGGGCCGGATGTCGGACCGCAAGTCCTACGCGGAGCCGTACGAGCTGGACAAGCCGATGCTGGGCGGCGCGGTCGGCCGGGTCGTCGCCTCGCGGGCGGAGGGCTTCGCCGAGGGCGACTACGTCCTGCACTTCTTCGGCTGGCGCGAGTACGCGACGTTCGACCCCAGGACGGCCGTCAAGGTGGACCCGGACGCCGCGCCGCTCTCCACCTACCTGGGCGTGCTGGGCATGCCGGGGCTGACCGCGTACGCGGGGCTGACGCGGGTCGCCGGGATCAAGGCCGGCGACGTGGTGTTCGTGTCCGGCGCGGCCGGCGCCGTGGGCGGCATCGTCGGCCAGCTCGCCAGGCTGAAGGGCGCGTCGCGGGTGATCGGCTCCGCCGGCTCGGACGAGAAGGTCGAACTCCTGGTGGAGGAGTACGGGTTCGACGCCGCGTTCAACTACAAGAACGGTCCGGTGGCCGACCAGCTCCGGGCGGCGGCCCCCGACGGCATCGACGTGTACTTCGACAACGTGGGCGGCGAGCACCTCGAAGCGGCGATCGACTCGATCAACCTGCACGGGCGCATCGTGGTCTGCGGCATGATCTCGCAGTACAACGCCACCGAGCCCACTCCGGCCCCGCGCAACCTGGCGCAGATCATCGCCAAGCGCTTCCGCATGGAGGGGCTGCTCGTCGGCGACCACTACGACCTCCAGCCGAAGTTCGTCGAGGAGGTCTCGGCGTGGGTGCGCTCCGGTGAGCTGAAGTACCGCGAGACGGTGAGCGAGGGCATCGACGGCACGGTGGACGCCTTCCTCGGCCTGCTGAGCGGCGTCAACACCGGCAAGATGGTCGTCCGCCTGGACGGCTGACGATCCGTCAGGAGACCCGACCGCCCCGCCGCCCCCACCGGGCGGCGGGGCGGTCCGTCATGTGCGGCCCGCGGTCGGGCGCGGGCGCCGCGGCCGCACTACCGCATTCCGTCCGGATCCGAAAGTGCGTCATCCATCCTGTGGCGCCTCGCGGTACGGTGGTCCCGCCGACGATGGGGCCGTTCGGGGGAGAGATCCGGCCGAGGGGTAGACCTCGTTGAGGATTCGACTAGCATTGAGCGAAAGCCTGTCCGTTTTGCTCAATTTAGTAGCTTAATGTCGGCTAACGTGAGTAACTGCGGATCAACTGCAGGCACGAGGCAGCTGGGGAAGGCGACCCTCGTCCACAGCCTGGAGGTCCCGGTGACGACACGTGGAGTCCTGTACGTCCACTCCGCGCCCCGCGCGCTGTGCCCGCACGTCGAGTGGGCCGTCGCGGGGGTGCTCGGTGTGCGGGTGAGCCTGGACTGGATCCGCCAGCCGGCCGCACCCGGGCACTGGCGTGCCGAGCTCTCCTGGCAGGGGGAGCCCGGTACGGCTTCGAAACTCGCCTCCGCGCTGCGCGGCTGGCAGCTGATGCGGTACGAGGTGACCAGCGAGCCCTGCGCCACGGCGGAGGGGGAGCGGTACAGCAGCACGCCCTCGCTCGGCATCTTCCACGCCGTCACGGGCATCCACGGCGACATCCTGATCCCCGAGGACCGGTTGCGCGCCGTCCTGCTGCGCGCCCGCAGCGAGGGCGCCGACCTGGAGGCCGAGATCGCCCGGCTGCTCGGCAAGCCCTGGGACGACGAGCTGGAGCCGTTCCGGTACGCGGGCGAGGGCGCGCCGGTGCGCTGGCTGCACCAGGTGGTCTGAGGCCGCCCCCCCGGGGGCAGGCGGACAGGGACGGACCGGACGGGTACGACGAAGGGGCCGGCGCTCACGGCGAGCGCCGGCCCCTTCGTCACGGGCGTCAGTGGGTGCGGAAGGCCAGCACCACGTTGTGGCCGCCGAAGCCGAACGAGTTGTTCAGCGCGGCGATCCGGCCCTCGGGCAGCTTGCGGGCCTCGTCGCGGACGATGTCGGCCTCCACGTCGTCGTCCAGCTCGTCCACGTTGATGGTCGGCGGGGCGATCCGGTGGTACAGGGCCAGCACGGTGGCGACGGTCTCGATGCCGCCGGCGCCGCCCAGCAGGTGGCCGGTCATCGACTTGGTGGCCGAGACGGCGATGTGGTCGAGGTCGTCGCCCAGCTCCTTGCGCAGCGCCTTCAACTCGGCGGTGTCGCCCTGCGGGGTCGAGGTGGCGTGCGCGTTGACGTGCACGATCTCGGCCTTGTCCAGCTCGTTGCGCTCGAACAGGTCGGCCAGCGCGCGGGCCACGCCGGCGCCGGTCGGCTCGGGCTGGGCGATGTGGTGGGCGTCCGAGGACAGGCCCTGGCCCACGGCCTCGCAGTAGATCCGGGCGCCGCGCGCCTCGGCGTGCTCGATCGACTCCAGCACGACCACGCCGGCGCCCTCGCCCAGCACGAAGCCGTCGCGGCCCTTGTCGTAAGGGCGGGAGGCGCGCTGGGGCTGGTCGTTGTTCTTGGACATCGCCATCATGTTGGCGAACGCGGCGATCGGCAGCGGGTGGATCGCGGCCTCGGTGCCGCCGGCCACCACGACGTCGGCGCGGCCGGTGCGGATCATCTCGATCGCGTAGCCGATCGCCTCGGCGCCGGAGGCGCAGGCGGAGACGGGGGTGTGCACACCCGCGCGGGCGCCGACCTCCAGACCGACGTTGGCCGCCGGGGAGTTGGGCATCAGCATCGGGACGGTGTGCGGGGAGACCTTGCGGGCGCCCTTCTCCTTCAGCACGTCGTACTGGTCGAGGAGGGTGGTCACGCCGCCGATGCCGGAGGCGATGACGGTGCCCAGGCGCTCGGGGGCGAGCTTGGAGGACTCGTCGGTGGCGGGGGTCTCGAAGCCCGCGTCGGCCCAGGCCTCGCGGGCGGCGATCAGCGCGAACTGGGCCGAGCGGTCCAGCTTGCGGGCCAGCGGGCGGGGCAGGATGGTGCCGGGCTCGACGGCGGTGCGTGCGGCGATCTTGACGGGCAGGTCCTCGGCCCACTCCTCGGTCAGGGCGACCACGCCGGACTTGCCGGCGACCAGGTTCTCCCAGGTGCTGGCGGCGTCGGCGCCCAGCGGCGTGAAGGCGCCGATACCCGTGACGACCACGGTGCGGTTTTCAGCGGTCACTGGTTTCTTCTTCTCTCACGTGTGCAGGGGTCGGCGGCGTGCCGAGGATGGGCCCGGCCGGGCGCCCCGGTGAGGGGGCGTCCCGGCCGGTGGGGTCGGTCGGGCTCCACGAGCCCGGCCGACCGGTCAGCCCCCGCCGGCGTACGGGACGCCGGGCGGGCTGGCCGAGTCGAACGACTCGATCGCTCAGGCGGCGTTGGCGAGGATGTAGTCCACCGCGTCGCCGACGGTCTTCAGGTTCTTGACCTCGTCGTCCGGGATCTTGACGTCGAAGCGCTCCTCGGCGGCCACGACGACCTCGACCATGGACAGCGAGTCGACGTCCAGGTCATCGGTGAAGGACTTGTCGAGCGCGACATCCTCGGTCGGGATACCGGCGATCTCGTTGACGATCTCGGCGAGACCTTCCAGGACCTCGTCCTTGGTAGCCATACTGGCTGCTCCTCTTCGGTGTTGAACGCGTCCGGCCGGCGGCCGGACACAGGCTTGTGGATTGGGCGAATGCGCCTAGGGGAGAGTAACGACTGCCGCGGCGTACACGAGACCCGCCCCGAACCCGATGATCAGGGCCAGGTCCCCGCTGTGGGCCTCACCGCTCTCCAGCATGCGTTCCATCGCCAGCGGGATGGAGGCGGCGGAGGTGTTGCCGGTCTCGGCGATGTCGCGGGCGACGGGCACCGACTCCGGCAGCTTGAGCGCCTTGATCATGGCATCCGTGATCCGCATGTTGGCCTGGTGCGGGATGAACGCGCCGAGCTGGTCGGCGGTGATCCCGGCGGCGTCCAGCGCCTGCTGGGCCACCTTGGCCATCTCCCACACCGCCCAGCGGAAGACCGGCTGGCCGTCCATCCGCAGGGCCGGCCACTTGGTCTCCTCGCCCGCGCCGTTGACGGCGTCGGACTTGGCGAAGGCGGTGTCCCAGGCCTCGGTCTGGGTGATCAGGTCGGCCTGCGAGCCGTCCGAGCCCCAGACCAGCTTGCCGATGCCGGGAGTGTCGGACGGGCCGACGACCACGGCGCCGGCGCCGTCGCCGAAGATGAAGGCGGTGGAGCGGTCCGACCGGTCGGTCAGGTCGCTGAGCCGCTCGACGCCGATGACCAGCACGTACTCGGCGTTGCCGCCGCGGATCATGCCGTCGGCCAGGCCCAGGCCGTAGCCGAAGCCGGCGCAGGCGGCCGAGATGTCGAAGGCCGGGGCGGTGCCGCAGCCGAGCCGCTCGGAGATCTCGGTGGCGATCGCCGGGGTCTGCTTGAAGTGCGAGACGGTCGAGACGATCACGCCGCCGATCTGCTCGGCGGTGATCCCGGCCTGGGCGATCGCCTTGCCGGCGGCCTGGACGGACATCTCGGAGACGGACTCCTCCGGGCCGGCCCAGCGGCGCTCGGCGATCCCGCTGCGGGTGCGGATCCACTCGTCCGAGGAGTCGATCCACTCCAGGACCTCGGAGTTGGGGATCACCCGGACCGGACGGTAGCCGCCGACGCCGAGGATGCGCGAGTACTGCGCGCCGCTCACCGGACGGATCTGGGGCTTGGTCATGCCTGGTTCTCCTGCTCCTGACCGCCGTGCTCCGCGACGAGCGCGCGGGCCTTGTCCAGATCGGCGGGGGTCTTGAGGGCGAGCGTGGCCACACCCTTGAGGTTGCGCTTGAGCAGCGCGGTGAGGGTGCCGGCCGGGGACAGCTCGATCACGGCCGTCGCGCCCAGCTGCCCGAGGGTCTCCATGCAGAGGTCCCAGCGGACCGGGTTGGAGACCTGCGACACCAGGCGGGCGAGGACCTCCGCGCCGGAGTCCACGACCGCGCCGTCCTTGTTGGAGACGTAGCGGACCTTCGGGTCGGCCACGCTGGTCAGGGTCGGGGCCAGCTCGGCCAGCCGCTCGACGCCCGGGGCCATGTGCTCGGTGTGGAAGGCGCCGGCCACCTTGAGGGCCACCAGCTTGGAGCGGGTCGGCGGGTCCGCCTTCAGCGCCTCCAGCTGGTCCAGCGTGCCGGCGGCGACGATCTGGCCGCCGCCGTTGTTGTTGGCCGCCGTCAGGCCGTGCTCGGCCAGCTTGGCCGCGACCTCCTCCGGCTCGCCGCCGAGCAGGGCGAGCATGCCCGTCTCGGTGACGGCGGCGGCCTCGGCCATGGCCCGGCCGCGCTCGCGCACGAAGGTCAGCGCGTCGTGGGCGGTGAGCACCCCGGCGCCGGCGGCGGCGGTGATCTCACCGACGCTGTGGCCGGCCACGGCACCGACCAGCGCACGGGCGGCGTCCTCGTCCGGGAACAGCTCCCGGGCGGTCACCAGACCGGCCGCGACCAGCAGCGGCTGGGCGACGGCGGTGTCCTTGATCTCCTCGGCGGACGCCTCGGTCCCGGCGTGCACCAGGTCGAGCCCGGCGACCTCCGACCAACCGCGCAGGCGGTCGGCGACGCCGTCGAGCTCCAGCCAGGGGCTGAGGAAACCGGGGGACTGGGCACCCTGTCCAGGGGCGACGATTACGAGCACGGTTCAACCCTCTCTCGCCAGGCGCCCAGGGGCGGGTAGGCGACGGTAACGAAGAAAACCATCCGGGATTGTATGGTCCCTACACTCCGGCTCAGCCGGGCTCCCCGACGGCGTCCAGCCGGCCGAGGGCCAGTGCGATCCGCAGAGTGAACGCCGAACGTACGTCGGAGGGGGCGTACCCCGTGACGTCAGTCACACGTCGTAGCCGGTAGCGCACCGTATTCGGGTGGACGAAGAGCATCCGGGCCGCACCCTCCAGCGAGGAGGCCTGCTCCAGGTAGACACTCAGCGTCTCCAGCAGGGCGGAGCCGGCCTCGTCCAGCGGTGTGTAGATCTCCTCCACCAGCTGGCGGCGCGCGGCCTGGTCGCCGGCCAGCGCCCGCTCGGGCAGCAGGTCGTCGGCCAGCACCGGGCGGGGGGCGTCCGGCCAGGCGGCGCAGGCCCGCAGGCCGGCCGCGGCGGCGGCGGCCGAGCGGGTCGCGGAGAGCAGGTCGGGCACGGTCGGGCCGACCACCACCGGGCCCGGCGCGAACTGGCCGATCAGCGCGCGGGCCGCGTGCACCGGCTCCTTCTCGCCGCCGACCACGACCACCAGGCGCTTGCCCAGCACCCCGGTCAGCACGTTCAGCTTGGCGTACCGGGCGGCCCGGCGGATCGCCTCGACCACCAGCTCGCTGTCGCCGTCCGGCGCGCTGCCCATCACCACCCGGACCTGGCTGGGCTGGCCCCAGCCGAGCGCCGCGGCCCGCGAGAGCACGCCCTCGTCGGCGTCGCCGGACAGCAGCGAGTTCACCACCAGCGCCTCCAGCCGGGCGTCCCAGGCGCCGCGCGCCTCGGCGGCCTGGGCGTACACCTGGGCGGTCGCGAAGGCGATCTCCCGGGCGTAGACCAGCACCGACTCGCGCATGTCCGCCTCGTCGCCGGGGGCGGCCACCTCCTCGATGGCCTCCTCCATCACCTCGATCGTGGTGCGGATCAGCTCGACGGTCTGGCGCAGGGTGATCGCCCTGGTCAGCTCGCGCGGGGCGGTGCCGAAGACGTCGGTGGAGATCGCCTGGGCGGCGTCGGGGTGGCGGTACCACTCGGTGAAGGCGGCGATGCCGGCCTGGGCGACCAGGCCGATCCAGGACCGGTGCTCCGGGGGCATCCGCCGGTACCAGCCGAGCTGGTCGTCCATCCGCGAGATCGCGGCGGTGGCCAGCTTGCCGGAGGACTTCTCCAGCCGCTTGAGCGTCGCGGCCCGGCGCTCGGCGCGCTCGGCGGCGTTTCTGCGCTCCTGCGCCGTCAGGCGGGGCGCCGCGCGGCCGGGGCGGTCACGGCCCGCCCGGGCGGCCGGGCTCTTCCCGGTGGGGTCGGCTGCGGGGCTGGGGCTGGGTTCGCTCTTGGAGTTCGCGGAAGCGGCTGGCACAAGGACAAGACTGCCTCACGCGAGTGACTGCTCGTGCACACCCCCCGGCGGAGCGGCGCGGTGGCAAGAGTCACACCCCGCGCGCCGGCGACTACGGTGGGGGCGTGACCGAAGCCGCCGACCGCCCCCGCGCCGACCTGCGCCGCACCGCCGAACGCTACCGCTCCGCCCCGGCCGAGGGCGTCGAGACCCGGCACGCGTTCTCCTTCTCGGGCCACTACGACCCGAAGAACACCCACTTCGGCGCGCTGCTCGCGTGCAACGAGGAACTCCTCGCCCCCGGCGCCGGGTTCGAGGAGCACAAGCACCGGGACACCGAGATCCTCACCTGGGTGCTGGAGGGAGCGCTGGCCCACCGGGACTCGTACGGCCACAGCGGGGTGGTCCGGCCCGGGATGGTGCAGCACCTCAGCGCCGGCTCCGGCGTCACCCACACCGAGCGCAACGTCGGCGGCGCCACCGGGCCGGTCCGCTTCGTCCAGATGTGGCTCCAGCCGGACGAGTTCGACGCGCCGCCCGCGTACGGCCTGCGCAAGGTGGAACCGGCGGACGGCGGGTTGACGCTGCTCGCCTCCGGCCTGGAGCGCGACGCCGGGACGGACGCCCTGCGGCTGCGACGCCGCGACGCCGCGCTCTGGCTGGCCACCGCCGGGCCGTGGCAGCCGCTGCCGCCGCTGCCCGAGGCGCCCTGGCGGTACGCGCACCTGACGGCCGGCTCGCTGGGCTACCGGACCGTCCCGGGGCCCAAGGGCGGCGGCCGCTCGATGGTCCCGGGCGACAGCGTGCGGATCACCGGCGAGGCCTTCGCCGACCCGGCGGCGGGGGAGACCGGCGCCGAACTCCTGCTCTGGGAGATGCACTCGCCGGTCTCGTACGGCTAGCCGTTCAGTTCCGCCAGCACCGCGTCCGAGAAGGCCGGCCAGGCCTCGACCGCCCACGGTCCGAAGTCCCGGTCGGTGAGCGCGACGCAGGCCGCGCCGGCCTGCGGGTCGACCCACAGGAAGGTGCCGGACTGGCCGAAGTGGCCGAAGGTTCCGGGGGAGTTGGCGGTGCCGGTCCAGTGCGGGCTCTTGCCGTCGCGGATCTCGAAGCCGAGGCCCCAGTCGTTCGGGCGGCGGTGGCCGTAGCCGGGCAGCACGCCGCTGGTGCCGGGGAAGGCGACCTCGCGGGTGGCCTGCCGGACGGTGGACGGGTCCAGCAGCTTGGGGGCCTGCAGCTCGGCGGCGAACCGGGTGAGGTCGGCGACGGTGGACAGGCCGCCGGCGCCGGCCGGGGACTTGTGGGCGGTGTGGATCAGGGTGTCCGTCATGCCCAGCGGCTCGAACACCGCCTCGGCGACGTAGCGGGAGAACTCGATCCCGGCGGCCTCGGAGAGCGTCCGGGCCAGCGCGTCGAAGCCCGCGTTGGAGTAGAGCCGGCGGTTGCCGGGCTCGGCGAACACCCGGTCCTCGTCGAAGCCCAGGCCGGAGGTGTGCGCGAGCAGGTGGCGGACGGTGGACCCGGGCGGCCCGGCCGGGTCGTCCAGCTCGAACACGCCCTCCTCCAGGGCGACCAGCGCCGCGTACGAGGTGAGCAGCTTGGTCACCGAGGCGAGCGGGAACAGGTGCTGCTGCGGCCCGTGCGCGCCCAGCACCGCGCCGTCCGCCGCCCGGACCACCGCCGCCGCGGCATGGGGCACCGGCCAGTTCTCGATCATCCGCAAGCTCTCCATGGGCCCGACTCTAGTCGCCGGGAAAATCCTCGGAAAAGGTGGTGGCGGGCCCACCCGGATGTCGGGCTTGCTTGGAGTGCACTCAAACTCTGTAGCGTCGTTCCCGTCGCACAGGACAAGGGGGAACGAGCGATGGCCGCACCCGCACGCATCGAGATCGACCTGCGCAGCTGCTCCGAGGTCTTCAGCCGCCCCGTCGGCGATCCGGACCCGAGCCCGAGGCACACCATCAGCGAGGTCGCCACGGCGAGCGGGCTGACCGCCCACACCCTGCGCTGGTACGAGCGGATCGGCCTGCTGGACCCGGTCGACCGGGCGGCGGGCGGCCAGCGCCGCTACTCCGACGCCGACCTGCACCGGCTGGCCTTCCTGGGCCGGCTGCGGCTGACCGGGATGTCGGTGGCGGACATGCTCAAGTACGTGGACATGGCCCGCCAGGGCGAGCAGACCTACGGGGAGCGTCGGCTGCTCCTGGAGGCCCAGCGCGAGGAGGTCCGACAGCGGATCGTGGACCTCCAGGCGACCCTCGCCGTCCTCGACTACAAGATCGACATCTATGCCGGGAAGGGCGCCGTCGGCGCCGGCATCCCGGCCAAGTGCCAGAACATCCATGGAGAGGAAGAGCAGAGCGCATGACTCAGACCGTCCTTCCCACCGTCGAACTCGGCACCGGCGGCCCGCTGGTGGGCGTCCAGGGCCTCGGCTGCATGGGCATGAGCGAGTTCTACGGCCCCACCGACGCCGACGAGGCGCTCGCCACCCTGGACGCCGCGCTGGAGACCGGCGTCACCCTCTTCGACACCGCCGACATGTACGGCTCCGGCCGCAACGAGGAGCTCATCGGCCCCTTCGTCCGGGCCAACCGGGACAAGGTGGTGCTCGCCACCAAGTTCGCCATCCTGCGCTCCGAGGAGGACGGCGCCGTCCGCGGCATCAGCAACGACCCGGCGTACATCCGGACCGCGGTGGACGCCTCGCTGCGCCGCCTCGGCGTGAACGAGATCGACCTGTACTACATGCACCGCCGCGACCCGGCCGTGCCGCTGGCCGACTCGGTCGGCGCCATGGCCGAACTGGTGAAGGCCGGCAAGGTGCGCCACCTCGGCCTGTCCGAGGTGACCGGGGCCGAGCTGCGCGAGGCGCACGCCGTCCACCCGATCGCCGCGCTCCAGTCCGAATGGTCGGTGTTCGCCCGCGACGTCGAGAGCACGGCGGTGCCGGCCGCGGCGGAGCTGGGCGTCGCCTTCGTGCCGTACTCGCCGCTCGGGCGGGGCTTCCTGACCGGCGCCTTCCAGGACGCCACGGAGCTCTCGGCGAACGACTACCGCCGCAACCACCCCCGCTTCACCGGCGACAACGCGGCCGCCAACGGCGAACTGCTCGACCCGCTGCGGGAGATCGCCGCGGCCCGCGGCGTCACGCTCGCCCAGGTCGCGCTGGCCTGGGTGCACCAGCGGGCCGAGGTGCACGGGCTGGCCGTGGTGCCGATCCCGGGCACCCGCAAGCGGAGCCGGCTCGCCGAGAACACCGCGGCGGCGACGCTGCGGCTGACCGCCGAGGAGCTGGCGCTGCTGGAGCCGGTGGCCGGCCGGGTGGCGGGGAGCCGCTACGCGGACATGAGCTCCACCTCGGCGGCGCGCGAGTAGCGGGCACCGGCGGCCCGGGGAGTCGGCGGACGCCCCGGGTCGGCCGCCGGGCTCAGACCGTACGGCCCGTCCAGGCGGCCAGCCGGGTGTGCACGTCGGCGTCCTCGGCGACCGGCCGGACGGCGGCGAACGGAACGCCCGGCACCCGCCGCTCGGCCGGCAGCACGAACTCGGCGATGCCCAGGGCGGTCCGCGCCAGGTCGTCGTCCAGGGCGAAGCCGTTGTCGAGGCTCCGGGCGATGTCCCCGGAGTGGGTCACCAGCTCCATCAGGTAGCCGCCGACCGCCATCGCGCCGGGCACCTCGCCCCAGGGGGCGACGGTCGGACGGCCGAGCTTGGCGTCGTCCGCCCAGGCGGCGGTCACCCGGGCGCGGGCCCGGCCCAGGGCGGCCGGCCAGCCCTCGTCGGACGGGTCCTCGATGGCGGCCACGGTGTCCTCGGCGTGGCCGCCCTCGCCCATGTACGCGAACCGGTGGACGCCGCCGACCACGTGGTTCAGCAGCCCGCGCAGGGTGAACTCGGTACAGGGCGTGGGCCGGTCGAGGTCGGCCGGGGTGACGGTGGCGAACAGCTTCTCCAGCTGGTCGAGGGCGGCCTGGTACTGCGGGCGGGCGTCCTGGACGGCGGTCATGGCGCTCAACTCCCTGGTGTCGGGTGGTCGTTCGGGCCCCTTGCGGGCCCGGAACGCAATCTCCCAGTAAAACCTGACAACGGCCGTCAGGATTACTGGGATTCTTGGACCATGAAGGCCGACCGCCTGCTCTCGATCCTCCTGCTGCTCCAGACCCGCGGCCGGGTGCCCGCCACCGAACTCGCCGAGCGGCTGGAGGTGTCCGTCCGCACCATCTACCGCGACGTCGAGTCGCTCTCCGCCGCCGGTGTGCCGGTGTTCACCGAACGCGGGCGGCACGGCGGCATCGGCCTGCTGCCCGGCTACCGCACCGACGTCACCGGCCTGACCGCGGACGAGGCCAGGGCGCTGTTCGTGCTCTCCGCCCAGGGCGCGCACAGCGACCTCGGGCTGGACGGCGCGCTCGGCTCGGCGCTGCGCAAGGTGATGGCGGCGCTGCCGGCCCCGCACCGGCCGGCCGCCGAGCGGGTCCGCGAGCGGATCCTGGTCGACCCGGCCCGCTGGATGCAGACCCCCGGCGCGGCCGGCCCCGCCGCCGGGCCGGACCTGGGCGAGCTGCAGTACGCCGTCTTCGCCGACCGGCGGCTGCGGCTGCGCTACCGGCACAGCGGCACGCCCGCGCCGGTGGAGTACACCGTCGACCCGTACGGGCTGGTGAGCAAGGCCGCGGTCTGGTACCTGGTGGCCGATCTGCACGGCGAGCCGCGGCTGTTCCGGGCCGACCGGGTGCTGGCCGCCGACACCACCGAGGAGGCGGTGCGCCGCCGGACCGGGGTCGGGCTCGGCGAGGTCTGGGCGGTGCTGCGCGAGCAGGTCGAACGGCTGCCGAAGGACGTGCCGGTGCGGGTGCGGGTCCGGCGCGGACGGCTGGACATGTTCCTGCGCATCCACGGCGGCCGGGTCACCGCACCGCCGCCGGAGCCGGGCGCCGTCCCGGCCGAGGAGTGGACCGAGGTGGCGATGGCCTTCCCGGCCCCGGCGGCCGTCCGGTCGCTGCTGGCCTTCGGCGCGGACGTCGAGGTGCTGGCCCCGCCGGCCGCCCGGCGCGAACTGGCCCGGGCGGCGGCGGAGGCCCTGCGGCTGTACGAAGACGGGTCTTAGGAGCCCGGGTTGGCCCGGACCACGTCCTGGTAGTGGCCGAGGGAGATCGCCGCGAAGTTGTGCAGGCTGTCGGTGCCCTCGGTGAGGTAGCCGTTGTGGCCGGCCGCGCGGGCCGAGGAGATCAGCTCGGAGCCGAAGCCGCTCGCGGCCGGGTCGGCGCCGTGGCCGAGCCCGCCGACCTCCATGAACGGCACGTTGCCGATCCAGTCGCTGGGGTTGCGGGTGGCCCAGAGGTGCACGCCCGCGCCCAGCTCGCCGGTGTTCTGCACGCCCATGCCCGGGCTGCCGAAGACCACCAGGTCGGTGATGCCGGAGGTGTCGGACGGCGAGGCGGCCGCGCGCGGAATGTCCGGGGCGGCCGTACCGCAGACCACCGAGCCGTACGAGTGGCAGAGCAGCGCCGGCGGCGCGTCCGGCCGGGTGGTCTCCTTGAGCCCGGCGAGCAGCCGCTCCAGCCGGGGGGCGGCGACGTCGGCGAGCCGGGAGGTGGCCGCGTCCGGGCCGAGGCCGGACGGGGTGACGTAGCCGGTCCAGGAGATCACGGCGGTCCGGGTGTCCGGGGCCTGGCGCTGCTCCTCGGTGTGGAGGGCGCGGGCCATGCCGGCCGGGGAGCGCAGCGGGTCGGCCGCCTGGTCGTGGTGGCCGAGGTCGGCGTCCGAGCCGGGGACGAGCACGGAGATCCGCTCGGCGTCGGCGAGGTCGCCCCACACCTCGGTGACCAGGCCGCGGCCGCGCGGGTCGAAGGCCAGGATCTGCCGGTCGGGGGCGAGCAGGTGCTCGACGTCGTTGGCGCGGGAGACGGCCAGCGCGCGGGTGTCGGAGTCCAGCGTGCCGTCGGCGGCGCGGGCCAGGGCCCGGTCGTGCTCGGCGGCCAGGGCGATCCGGTTGGCGCGGTAGCGCAGGTCCAGCGGGGCGCCGTCGTAGTTGCCGACGACCAGCGGGTAGTCCTGGATCAGCCGGTCCAGCTCGGTGGGCGCGAGCGAGGCGAAGAATGCCGCGGCGGCGGCCGGCGTGGTGGTCGCCGGGTCGGGCAGGGAGCGGCCGAAGGAGTGGTCCTCGACCCAGGCGGCGCTGCCGGCCGGGGGCGTGGAGATCGCCAGCTGTTCGGAGGAGACGGCGGCCGCGGCGGCGACGGCCCCGGCGTCGGCGAGCACCGCGCAGCCGGCGAACGCCCCGATCAGTACCCGCTTCCAGCGCCGACGGATGCGCACCGCACCAACTCCCTTGGGGCCCGCACCGTTTCGCGGGCGGTGGTGCCCGGAGGGTGCGATAGCTCTGCTGACTTCCCTGCGCAAGCCTAGGGGGCCCGAAGGGATGCCGGGAACGCCTAAACTGTGGGATGGCTCACATGAACCAGGGGTGTCTGTCCGACGTCTCCCAGTGGTTCGGACAGTGGTTCGTACGGAGGCCGGTGTGGCCGGTGGGAAGGGGCGCGCTCAGACCCCGGACTCTCCGGATTCGTCGAACGCGCGGACCAGGCGCTTCGGCGCCGTCCGCCGCCAGGCCTCGGTGACCAGGTCGCGCAGCTCGTCCCCGTCCACCAGGTCCAGCCGGACGCTCACCCAGCCGTGCCGGCCGACGTACGGGGCGGAGGAGAACACCTCGGGCTCGGCGGCGAGCAGTTCGGCCTGGTCCTCGGGGGAGGCCTTGACGGTGACCCGGTCCCCGTCGGGCGCGCCCATCGCGAAGATCCGGCCGCGCACCCGCAGCGTCTCGATGTCCCAGGTCGGCTCCTGGGCGGCCTCCGGCAGGGCCAGGGCCATCGTGCGGAACTCGTCGAACGTCACCATGGCGGCAGGGTAGGGCAGGGCACTGACAGTGCGCCCCGGCGCGCGGCACGGCGCACCGGGGGCGGCGGGCGACGGCCGCAGGGGCGCGGACCGACCGGTCCACGCCCCATCGACGGTGGTGCGCCCCGTCGTTCGGCCAGGCCGCACCCGGCGGACCGTCACACCATGCCCAGCGCGTACGCCGCGAACAGCGCCGCCGCGGCCCCGGCCACCGCCTTGCCGCCCCGGGAGAAGGCCGTCCACGGGCCGTCGAACCGGCGGGTGAACCAGCCGACCGCCACCAGCACGGCGCCGAACAGCGGCAGCAGCGCCAGCCGGGCGACCACCCAGCCGAGCGAGTCCGGCGCCGTGCTCAGCCCCGGGACGGCGCCCAGGGCGGCCGCGCCGGGCACCGCCACCGCGAGCATCGCGCTCTGGTGCCAGCAGAAGATCGTCATCGCCGACAGGTTGACCACCACGACCGGCAGCCAGAGCAGCGGACGGCCGGTCAGCAGCCGGCCCAGCCGCTCCCGCAGCAGCACCGCGGCGCCGCACTGGAACGCCGCCAGGGCGAGCACCAGCAGGGACGGCGGGTGCGAGTTGGTCCGCTCCGCCCCGGGCACGCCGACCATGCTGGCCGGGTAGTGGAAGACCAGCAGCAGCGCGGCGAACAGCGCGCCGCCGCCGAGCAGCAGCACCCGGGCCGTCGGGCGGCCGAGCCGGCCCTGCGCCCAGAGCACGCCCAGCTGGTAGCCGAACAGCCAGCCCGGCAGGATGTTCAGCAGCGCGACCCAGGACGGCACCGACCCGGCCCACGGCCCGTACCGCAGCAGGTCGACGGCGGCGACCGAGGCCACCAGCAGGCCCGCCGACCAGCCGCCCAGCCGGCGCCCGGCGGCCACGCAGAGCGGGGTGAGGGCCGTCAGCCCCAGGTAGACCCCGATGTACCAGAGCGGCTGCACCACCAGGGTGGCGCCGGTGCGCACGGTGTCCTCGGGGACGCCGAGCGCGGGCAGCAGCGGGATCAGCGCCGCCCAGACGGCCGCCACCCCGAGCACCGGGCGCAGCAGCCGGACCGCACGGGCCCGCAGCCAGCCGCCGTACGTGACGCCCTTGGCCCGGGCCCGCTCCAGCGAGCGGACCGAGGAGTGGCCGCCGACCAGGAAGAACACCCCGAGCATCTGGAGCACCCAGCTGAGCGGGGCGAAGAAGCCGAGGGTGGAGAGCGGGCTGGCGTTGTGCAGGGCGCCGTCGGGGGAGCGGGTGAAGCCGCCGAGCATCCAGTGGCCGACCGGTACGGCGAGCAGGGCGAGGGCGCGCAGCCCGTCCAGGGCGCGGTCGCGGTCGGCCGGGGTCTTCGCGTCGACCCGCGCGGCGGCGCGGCGCAGGGCGGTGAGCGGTCCGGCGGCGAGCGCTCGGGGGGTACGGGGCGGGGCGGCGAGGGTGTCGGCCATGGTGGTGCTCCTTCCGGTGCGGGCGGGTCAGGCGCGGCCGAGGGCGACGGCGGCGTAGGCGGCGAGGGAGGCGGTGCCGGGGGCGAAGTAGCCGGTGTGGCCGTGGGATCCGGCGGCGGGCAGCGGGCGGGCGCCGAAGCCGGGGGCGGTCGGGTCGGCGCCGTGGCCGAGGCCGAACAGCCGGACCTTGGGCACGTCGCCGATCCAGTCGGAGTCGTTGCGGGCGGTGGCCCAGAGCGGGACGCCCGGGTCGAGGTCGGCGGCCGAGCCGACACCCATGCCGGGCGAGCCGAGCACCACCACGCCGGAGGCCTGTGCGGGGGTGGGGCGGGCCAGGCCGCAGACCACCGAGCCGTAGCTGTGGCAGAACACGGTGGGCGGGTCCTGCGGGCGGGTGGTGGCGGCGAGTCCGTCGAGCAGCCGGGTGAGGCGGGGGGCGCCGGCCCGGGCCAGGTCCTCGGTGGCGGCGTCCAGGCCGAGGCCGAGCGGGGTGGTGTAGCCGGCCCAGGCGATCACGGCGGTCTGTCCGCCGGTGGCGTCCAGGAGCGCCCGGGCCATGCCGGCCGGGGTGCCGTACGGGTCGCCGGCGCGGTCGAAGCGGAGCAGGTCGGTGTCGGAGCCGGGGACGATCACGGCGGTGCGGCGGGCGGTGGCGAGGTCGCCGTACACCTCGGCGACCTGGCCGCGGCCGCGCGGGTCGAAGGCGAGGATCCGCCGGCCGCCGTCCAGCAGGGCGCGGTAGCGCTCGGCGCGGGTGCGGGCGGCCTCGTGGTCCTGCGGGGTGAGGGCGGGGTCGGTGGCCCGGGCGAGTTCGCGGGTGCGCTCGGCGGTCAGGGCCAGGGCGTTGGCCCGGTACCGGAGGGCGACCGGGGCGCCGTCCAGGTTGCCGACCACCAGCGGGTACCGGGCGGTCAGGGCGTCCTGCCGGGCCGGGTCCAGCCCGGCGAAGAACGCGGCGACCCGGGCCGGTTCGGTGGTGGCCGGGTCGGGCAGCCGCAGGCCGAGCGAGGTGTCGGCCGTCCACGCGGCGCTGCCGGGCGGCGGGCCGGTGACCGGGGTCTGGGTGTCGGCGGCCCAGCCGCCCGCGCCGAGCATGATCGCCACTGCCACCGCGGCGCCGGCGATCGCCCGCCCGGCTCGAAACCTGCGCATGTCCCTGCTCCCTCCTCGTCCGTTCGGCCGCCGACTCGGTTCGGCTTCCGACGAGGAGGAAGGTAGGAATGCGACGGCCCCGCGGACGTCACACCGCGGGGCCAACTCCCGGGTGCTACCCGGGTATCAGGGGAGACGGCCGCCCCGAGCCGAAGGGCGCGCCGGTGCCGAAAGGGAGAAGCGAGGGAGTGACGAAGGAGCGAGGGAGCGCCGACCGTCGGCGCCGGGTCGAGAGCGCCCGGAGGCGAGCGGGCGAACAGCTGCCGGTTACTGACCCGGTGTCACCAGGCCGGACTCGTAGGCCAGGATCACCGCCTGGGCGCGGTTGTGCAGGCCGAGCTTGGCGAGGATGCGCCCGATGTGGGTCTTGACGGTCTGCTCGGCGAGCACCAGCCCGGCGGCTATCTCCTGGTTGGACAGGCCGCGGGCGATCAGCTCCAGCACCTCGGTCTCGCGCGGGGTCAGGCCGTTGAGCCGCACCTTGGGGTCGCGGCGCCTGGCCGGGCGGGTGCGGGCGAAGTCCTCGATCAGCCGGCGGGTCACCGAGGGGGCGAGCAGCGCCTCGCCGGCCGCGACCACCCGGACCGCGGCGATCAGGTCGGCCGGCGGGGCGTCCTTGAGCAGGAAGCCGCTGGCCCCGGCGCGCAGCGCCTCGTACACGTAGTCGTCCACGTCGAAGGTGGTCAGCATCAGCACCTTGGGCCGGTGGGCGCCGGGCACGGCCGGTTCGAGCAGCCGCCGGGCCGCCTCCAGGCCGTCCATGACGGGCATCCGGACGTCCATCAGCACCAGGTCCGGGTGGGTGCGGCCGTTGACCTCCAGGGCCTGGGCGCCGTCCGCCGCGTCCCCCACCACGTCGATGTCGCTCTGGGCGTTGAGCAGGGCCGCGAAGCCCGCGCGCACCATGGCCTGGTCGTCGACGATGATCACGCGGATGGTCATGCGGTGGTCTCCTGGGGGGTGTCGGTGTCGGGGCGGTCGACGGGCAGGACGGCGGCCACCTTGAAGCCGCCGTCCGGCAACGGGCCGGTGTCCAGCCTGCCATCGACCAACCGGACGCGTTCACGCATTCCGACCAGCCCCTGCCCGGTGCCCTCGACCGAGGCCTCCAGCGACTCGGTGCGCTGCGGCGGGGGCGCGTTGACCACCGTCACCAGCAGCGCCGGGCCGTCCGTGCTCAGCGACACCCAGGCCCGCGCGCCGGGGGCGTGCCGCACCACGTTGGCCAGCGCCTCCTGCACGATCCGGTAGGCGGACAGGCCGACGGCCTGCGGTGCCTGGTCCAGCAGGTCCACCAGGCCCGGTTCCACGGTCAGTTCGGCAGGCACCCCGGCCCGGCCCACCGTCTCGACCAGCTGGGCGAGTTGGCCCACCCCGGGCTGCGGGGCCCGCTCCCCGCCGGACTCCTCGCTGCGCAGCACGCCGAGCAGCCGGCGCATCTCGGCCAGCGACTCGCGGGCGGTGCCGGCTATCGCGGTGAACTCCTCGGCGGCCTCGTCCGGCACCCCGGTGATCCGGTACGGCGCGCTGGCGGCCTGCACCGCGATGACCGACATGTGGTGCGCGACCACGTCGTGCAACTCCCGTGCGATCCGGGCGCGTTCCTCCAGCAGGGTGCGGCGTTCACGTTCGACCTCGCTGATCTGCTCCTGCTCGCTGAGCAGCCGGCGCGCCTCGGCGCGGTCCCGGACGGCCCAGCCGAGCAGCAGCACGGCGCCGCTGAGCGCGATCAGCAGCATGGTGGTGCCGTCGCCGGAGCGGGGCAGGCCGAGCGTGGTGGTGAGCGCGGTGAGCGCGATGGTGGCGAGCCAGACCGAGAGCAGGGTGGCCCGGCTCTCCCGCAGCGCCAGGGCGATCAGCAGGAAGAGGTACGAGAGGATCATCGGCGCGGTCCACGGCCAGGTGCCGCCGTCCTGGTCGTACCGGGCGGTGATGGTGGCGGTGGCGACCAGGGTGCCCGCGCTGATCCACCAGGCGGCCAGGGGCCGGGTGATGGCGAGCAGCAGCGGCACCGTCTGGGCGACGGTGAGCGCGCCGGCCACCGGGAGCACCAGGCCGAAGAAGCCGACCAGGGTGGCGATCCCGGCGGGGATCAGCGAGGACAGCATGATCAGGACGACGGCGTACGGCAGCCGGCGCACCCAGCGCCGGGGCGACGTTCCGAGCAGCGGGGTGTGGCCGCCGCTCGGGGTGGTCAGGTGGTGTCGGAAGGTGCCCAGCAGGCGCAGGGCGTGCGGGCGGAGCTCGGCGGCGGTGAGGTTCTTCATCGCGCGCCAGCCTAGGAGGGCGGGGCCCCGCCGGGCGTCGCACCGGAGCCCGATTTTCCGGGTGCTACCGGGGTACCGGGTGATACCCCGGTATGACGCGGGTGCGCGGCCGGGTACTACGCGCGGTCGTGCCAGTGGCCGGCCAGGGCCGGGCCGAGCTGGTCGAAGTGACGCTCGATCACCGCGACCATGCCCTCGGGGCCGGCCGGCTCGTGCTCGGCGCTCCAGGAGAGGTGGGCCAGGCGCAGCAGTCCGCCGAAGACGGCGGCGAGCACGGCCGGGCGCAGGTCCTCGGCCGGGTCCAGGCCCTCGCGCTCGGCGAGCACCCGGACGACCAGCCGCTCCTGCTCGTTGACCCGCCGCAGGTGGGCGGCGAGCAGCGGGGGCGTCTCCTCGATCATCCGCATGAGTTCGAGGGCGCTGTGGATCGAGCCGGGGCCGGCGGCCTCCTCGCTGCCGAGGTCGTGCCAGGCCTTGACGATCGAGGCGCGCAGGGCCTGGAGCGGGGTCTCCTCGGCCGGGCGGTGGCGCAGGCACTCCATGAAGTAGTCCTCGGCCACGGCCATCACGGCGAGCGCGACCTCGTCCTTGTTGGCGAAGTAGCGGAAGAAGGTGCGCTGGGAGACGTCGACGGCGGAGGCGATCTCGTCGACGGTCGTCCGGGCGAAGCCCTGCCGGAGGAAGAGCACGTGGGCGGCCTGGATCAGGGCGTACCGGGTCTGCTGCTTCTTGCGCTCGCGCAGTCCGGGGGTGCGCCCGGGGCCCTCCGGGGCGTCGGTGGTGCGGGGGGTGTGAGCGGCCATGAGCAGGGGCCTTCCGGAGGGCTGGGTACGGCGGTGGGAGCACGATCCTAGCGCTCTGACAAATGTCAGTTATGGCCAGAAGTCACTGTTTGCCGAATGTCAGCGGCTGACATAATCTGCCGAGGTGGCGCCCGTCGGGCCGGGGCACCTGTGGGGACGGGTGGGCCGGGGCGCCACGACCACGTCCTGCACCCCAGCCACGCCCCCGGAGGGCCCTGATGAGCCAGTCCGTCGTGAAGAACTCCGAGGCGGACGCACCGCCGCCGCCGAACCCGCCGTCGGGGGGCGGCCTCAAGGGGCACCCCTGGCTGACCCTGCTGACCGTCGCGGTCGGCGTCATGATGGTCGCGCTGGACGGCACGATCGTCGCCATCGCCAACCCGGTGATCCAGGAGAAGCTGCACGCGGCGCCCGCCGAGATCCAGTGGGTCACCAGCGGCTACCTGCTGGCCCTGGCGGTCTTCCTGGTCACCGCCGGCAAGATCGGCGACCGCTTCGGCCACAAGGCCACCTTCCTGGTCGGCGCGGTGGGCTTCGCCGTGACCTCGGCCGCGATCGGCTTCGCCGGCAACATCCAGACCGTGATCGCCTTCCGGGTGCTCCAGGGCCTGTTCGGCGCGCTGCTCCAGCCGGCCGCGCTCGGCCTGCTGCGCGGGGCCTTCCCGGCCGAGCGGCTCAACATGGCGATCGGCATCTGGGGCGGCGTGATCGGCGCCTCCACCGCGGCCGGCCCGATCGTCGGCGGCCTGCTGGTCGAGCACGTCAACTGGGAGTCGGTGTTCTTCATCAACGTCCCGGTCGGCCTGATCGCGCTGGCGCTGGGCCTGTGGATCCTGCGGGACGTCCGCGCCGAGAAGGCCGCCAAGTCCTTCGACCTGCCCGGCATCGCGCTGCTCTCGGTGGGGATGTTCGCGCTGGTCTTCGGCATCATCAAGGCCCCCGAGTGGGGCTGGGGCGACGGGCGGACGCTGCTGTTCCTGGGCGGCGCGGTGGTCCTGATGGTGCTGTTCGCGCTCTGGCAGGGCAAGGCCCGCGAGCCGCTGGTGCCGCTCGGCCTGTTCCGCTCGGTGCCGCTGTCGGCGGGCGTGCTGCTGATGGCGCTGATGGCCTTCGCGTTCTTCGGCGCGATCTTCTTCGTGACCTTCTACCTCCAGAACGTGCACGGGATGAAGCCGGTCGACGCCGGCGTCCACCTGCTGCCGATGACCGGCATGATGATCGTCGGCTCGCCGCTGGCCGGCCTGGCGATCGGGAAGCTGGGCCCGCGCATCCCGATCGTGGCCGGGATGCTGATCACCACCGTCGCGATGTACGGCATGTCCACCCTGGACACTGGCTCCGGCAACGGCGTGATGTCGCTCTGGTTCGTCCTGATGGGCCTCGGCATCAGCCCCGTCATGGTGGGCGCCACCGAGGTGATCGTCGGCAACGCCCCGCTGGAGCTCTCCGGCGTGGCCGGCGGCCTCCAGCAGGCCGCGATGCAGGTCGGCGGCAGCCTTGGCACCGCGGTGCTGGGCGCGCTGATGGCCGCCAAGGTCGGCGACGTGCTGCCGGGCAACTGGGCGAAGGCCGGCCTGCCGCCGGTCGAGGGCGCGGCGGGCGAGGGCCTCAAGCAGGCCGCCCAGCTCGGCATCGCCCCGCCGGCCCCGGCCGGCACCCCGCAGCAGGCGGTGGACGCGATGGCCGGCGCCGTCCACGAGTCTTTCGTCAGCGGCATGTCGCTCGCCTTCGCGGTGGCCTCCGTGGTGGCCCTCGCCGCCGCCGCGCTCGGCCTGCTCACCCGCCGCGGCACCACCGACGCGGGCCCGTCCGTGCACATCTGACGGCCCCACGGCCCCGCCGCACGCCACGGCCCCGGACTCCTCGGAGTCCGGGGCCGTCGTGGTGCCCGGGCGGCGGGCGCCCCTGTGCGTCAGGCGCGGCTGAGGGCCACCAGCGGGACGGTCCTGGCGGTGGTGCGGTAGCCGGCGAACTGGGGCTGGGCGGCGATCTGACGGGCCCAGAGCGCGTCGTGCTCGGCCGGGTCGACCGGGGCCGCCAGGGCCGGGTAGCGCTCGGCGCCGACCTCGACGGTCACCTCGGGGTGGGCCACCAGGTTGCGGTACCAGAGCGGGTCCTGCTCGCTGCCGCCGTTGGAGGCGAAGACCACCAGCCGCCCGCCGTCCGGCAGGTAGACCAGGGGAGTGGTGCGCGGCTCGCCGCTGCGGGCGCCGACCACGGTGAGCAGGAGGACCGGCGCGTCGGCGAGCGGGCCGCCGACGGCCCCCTGCCGGGTGCGGAACTCCGCGATCACGTTCCGGTTGAACTCGCCCGCACCGTCGGCGGGTTCGGGGTGCCGCCCGGAGGGCCCGGGCCTCGTCTCGTCGGTCATGACGCCGAGCCTAGGACCTCACACCGGTGTGAGGGTCAAGAACACGACGGACGGCGAAGGGCCGGACCCCCCGTGCGGGAGGTCCGGCCCCTCGGTGCCTCAGTGCCTACCGGCCGGTCAGGCGTCGCCGCCGGCGGCGCCCGGGTCGGCCGCGGTCACGTCGAGCAGCTGGTAGCGGTCGATCGCGTCCTTCAGGGCCGAGCGGTCGATCTTGCCCTGCTTGGCGAGCTCGGTGAGCACACCCAGGACGACCGACTGCGCGTCGATGTGGAAGAAGCGACGGGCCGCGCCACGGGTGTCGGCGAAGCCGAAGCCGTCGGCGCCCAGCGACTGGTACTGACCCGGCACCCAGCGGGCGATCTGGTCCGGCACCGCGCGCATCCAGTCGGACACCGCGACGACCGGGCCCTCGGCACCCTGGAGCTTCTGGGTGACGTACGGCACGCGCTGCTGCTCCTCGGGGTGCAGCAGGTTGAACTCCTCGGCCTCCACCGCGTCGCGGCGCAGCTCGTTCCAGGAGGTCGCGGACCAGACGTCGGCCTTGACGTTCCACTCCTCGGCGAGGATGCGCTGGGCCTCCAGGGCCCACGGCACGGCCACGCCGGAGGCGAGGATCTGGGCCGGGATCTGGCCCGCGGTGCCCGGCGCGTACCTGTGCAGACCCTTGAGGATGCCCTCGACGTCCACGTTCTCCGGCTCGGCCGGCATCTTGATCGGCTCGTTGTAGACGGTCATGTAGTAGAACACGTCCTCGCCGTGCGGGTGCTCGGCGCTGGAGCCGTACATCCGCCGCAGACCGTCCTGGACGATGTGCGCGATCTCGAAGCCGTACGCCGGGTCGTACGCGACGACGCCGGGGTTGGTCGAGGCCAGCAGGTGCGAGTGGCCGTCGGCGTGCTGCAGGCCCTCACCGGTCAGCGTGGTGCGGCCGGCGGTGGCGCCGATCACGAAGCCGCGGGCCAGCTGGTCGGCCATCTGCCAGAACTGGTCGCCGGTGCGCTGGAACCCGAACATCGAGTAGAAGACGTACACCGGGATCAGCGGCTCGCCGTGGGTGGCGTAGGACGAGCCGGCGGCGATCAGCGAGGCGGTGCAGCCCGCCTCGGAGATGCCGTCGTGCAGCATCTGGCCGGTCGGCGACTCCTTGTAGGCGAGGAGCAGGTCCCGGTCGACCGACTCGTAGGTCTGGCCGAGCGGGTTGTAGATCTTCGCCGACGGGAAGAGCGAGTCCATGCCGAAGGTGCGGTACTCGTCCGGCGCGATCGGCACGAAGCGGTTGCCGATGCCCTTGTCCCG
This sequence comes from Kitasatospora sp. NPDC001261, assembly GCF_042896795.1. Classification (NCBI taxonomy): domain Bacteria; kingdom Bacillati; phylum Actinomycetota; class Actinomycetes; order Kitasatosporales; family Streptomycetaceae; genus Kitasatospora; species Kitasatospora sp. NPDC001261. The sequence continues at coordinate 401,586 of NZ_JBIAXP010000001.1, read as the reverse complement.
CATGAGGTCCTTGAGCACCCGGACGAACGCCATGGTGGTGGCGATGGTCTGGTTGCCGGAGCCCTTCTTGACCGCCTTGTAGGCGTCGTCGCCGGGCAGCTCCAGCTTCCGCGGGCGGACCTTGCGGGTCGGCACGTAGCCGCCGAGCTCCTCCCGGCGGTCGTGCATGTACTGGATCTCCTCCGAGTCGCGGCCCGGGTGGTAGTAGGGCGGGTAGCCCTCGTCCAGCTGCTTGTCGGTGATCGGCAGGTGCAGCCGGTCGCGGAAGCGCTTCAGGTCCTCGACCGTCAGCTTCTTCATCTGGTGGGTGGCGTTGCGGCCCTCGAAGTTGGGGCCCAGCGTCCAGCCCTTGACCGTCTGCGCCAGGATGACCGTCGGCTGGCCCTTGTGCTCGCGGGCCGCCTTGAACGCCGCGTAGATCTTCTTGTGGTCGTGGCCGCCGCGACCCAGGTGCTGGATCTGCTGGTCGGTCATGTTCTCGACCATGGCGCGCAGGCGCAGGTCGCCGCCGAAGAAGTGCTCGCGGATGTACTGGCCGGTCTCGGTGGCGTAGGTCTGGAACTGGCCGTCCACCGTGGTGTTCAGCTTGTTGACCAGGACGCCGTCGCGGTCCTGCGCGAGCAGCGGGTCCCAGGAGCGGTCCCAGACCAGCTTGATCACGTTCCAGCCGGCGCCCCGGAACTGGGACTCCAGCTCCTGGATGATCTTGCCGTTGCCGCGGACCGGGCCGTCCAGGCGCTGCAGGTTGCAGTTGACCACGAAGGTCAGGTTGTCCAGGCCCTCGCGGGCGGCCAGCGAGAGCTGGCCGAGCGACTCGGGCTCGTCCATCTCGCCGTCGCCGAGGAAGGCGTAGACCTGCGAGTCCGAGGTGTCCTTGATGCCGCGGTGCTCCAGGTAGCGGTTCATCCGCGCCTGGTAGATCGCGCCGAGCGGGCCGAGGCCCATCGAGACGGTCGGGAACTCCCAGAAGTCCGGCATCAGCCGCGGGTGCGGGTAGCTGGAGAGGCCGTACGGGGCCTTCGACTTCTCCTGGCGGAAGGCGTCGAGCTGCTGCTCGGTGAGCCGGTCCAGCAGGAAGGCGCGGGCGTAGATGCCGGGGGAGGCGTGACCCTGGAAGAAGATCTGGTCGCCCGACTCGCCCTCGGCGTCCTTGCCGCGGAAGAAGTAGTTGAAGCCGACGTCGTAGAGCGACGCGGAGGAGGCGAAGGTGGCGATGTGGCCACCGACGCCGATGCCGGGGCGCTGCGCCCGGGAGACCATGACGGCCGCGTTCCACCGGGTCGCGTTGAGGATCTTCCGCTCGATCTCCTCGTTGCCGGGGAAGAACGGCTCGTCCTTGGTCGCGATGGTGTTGACGTAGTCCGTGCTGCGCATCTCGGGCACGGCGACACGCTTCTCGCGGGCGCGCTCGATCAGCCGCAGCATCAGGTAACGGGCACGCTCACGCCCCCGCTCGTCGATGGCCGCATCGAGCGACTCCAGCCATTCCGCGGTCTCCTCGGGATCGAAGTCCGGGACCTGACTCGGAAGGCCGCCAATGATGATCGGGTTGCGATCGGATCCGGAAGCCACGCTGTTCCTTCACTGTCGGTCGAAACTGAGGTGTGTCGCGCCGCCTCCATCGTGCTACCGCGCTCGGAGATCCGTCATCTCTACCGATCGGTAACCGTCGCGCCCGGTGGGCGGTCCGGTCTGGTGGTGCGCGGTGCGGGCGTCTCCGTCCGCTCCGCACACCCCCGGGTGTTACGAAAAGAGGTGGTCCGACCTGGTGTCCCGTCCGCCCGATGGCGGGCGGCCGGGGTGAGGGCCAACAGGAGACTCTACGCCCGCGCACGCGCGGACCCCGAATGCCGTTCGCATCTCGGGCACACGTACGGCCTGTGGGCCGGGACCACCCGAAGCATCCTCGGACCATGCAGAAAAGGGCAAATCGGTGTGATTCCCGACACGTCCCACGGCGTGTTCCGGTGCGACACGTCAACCTTTGGAGGGGATCGGGGGTCGGGTACTTGCGCGAACCGCCGCGCCCGTGTGGACTACGGCCACAGCCTCGGCATGGATGCCGAGCCGAATACTGGAGGTTATTCCCGTGAGCGCGACCGCGGACCCCGCGGACAAGTCCAACCCGGCGACCCGTCTCGGCTTCGAAGAGGGCCAGATCATCCAGGAGCTGGGGTACGACGAAGACACTGACCAGGACCTCCGCGAAGGCATCGAGGAGCTCACCGGGACGGATCTCGTCGACGAGGACTACGACGACGTCGCCGACGCCGTCCTGCTGTGGCACCGCGACGACGACGGGGACCTCACCGACGCCCTCGTCGACGCGCTGGAGTACCTGGCGGAGGGCGGCCTCATCTGGCTGATGACGCCCAAGACCGGGCGGGACGGCCACATCGAGGCGTCCGACATCAACGACTCGGCCAAGACCGCCGGTCTCTCCCAGACCAGCTCGATCAACATCGTCAAGGACTGGGCGGCCACCCGGCTCGCGACCAAGTCCACGGCGAAGCAGAGCGGCGGAAAGCGCTGAGCGGGCTCTGAAGTCCCCGCACCGGGCCCCGCCGGAGGAACCCCCTCCGGCGGGGCCCGCTGCATGCCCGCCGCCCGCCCGGGGCCCGGCCGGCGCTCCGGACCGGCCCGTTCGCGGACGGCGAACGCGGCGGGCCGCGGCCGCCCGCCTCATCCGTTCGGCGGAACGGCCGTAAACGAATGCGAGGATGTGGCCTGCCGCGCCCGCCGCGCGGCGCGCTCGCGTCAGAAAGGTCCCGTTCATGGCCATCGAGGTCGGCACCCAGGCTCCGGACTTCGAGCTCCGCAACCAGCACGGCGAGTCCGTCCGGCTCTCCGACTTCCGCGGCCGGAAGAACGTCGTCCTGGTCTTCTACCCGTTCGCCTTCACCGGCGTCTGCACCAGCGAGCTGGGCGCGATCCAGCGGGAGCTGGCGGGCCTGCAGAACGACACCGTGCAGGTGCTCGGGCTCTCCTGCGACTCCCAGTTCTCCCAGCGGGTCTTCGCCGACCGGGAGGGCCTGGAGTTCCCGCTGCTGGCCGACTTCTGGCCGCACGGCGAGGTCGCCCGCGCGTACGGCGTCCTCGACGAGGAGCGGGGCTGCCCGCTGCGCGGCACCTTCGTGGTCGACACCGCCGGCGCGGTGCGCTGGAGCGTCGTCAACGGCCTCCCGGACGCCCGGGACGAGCAGGAGTACCTGAAGGTGCTCGCGGCGCTCTGAGGCCCCGCCGGGGGCCCCGGACGCGTCCCGGGCGCGCCCGCCGGGCCCCTTCGGCGCCCGCCGGCCGGGTGCCGTGGGGCCGTGTCCGGCCTGATCAGGGGTGCGGGCGGGAACCCCGTACTACGCTCGGGCCGTTGGCGGGGTGGGACGCGGGGGCCGATCGGCCTCCCGCCGCCCCGGACCGCACCACCGGGGGCACCACTGGACGTGCCTCCCGATTCTTGGAGGACTAGTGGGAGTCAGCCTCAGCAAGGGCGGCAACGTCTCGCTCACCAAGGAGGCACCCGGCCTCACGGCCGTGGTCGTCGGCCTGGGCTGGGATGTCCGGACCACCACCGGTGCGGACTTCGACCTGGACGCCAGCGCCCTGCTGTGCAACGCCCAGGGCAAGGTCGCCTCGGACGGCAACTTCGTGTTCTTCAACAACCTGAAGAGCCCGGACGGCTCGGTCGAGCACACCGGTGACAACCTGACCGGCGAGGGCGAGGGCGACGACGAGGCGATCAAGGTCAACCTGGCCGGCGTCCCGGCGGACGTGGAGAAGATCGTCTTCCCGGTGTCGATCTACGACGCCGAGACCCGCAGCCAGAACTTCGGCCAGGTGCGCAACGCGTTCATCCGCGTGGTGAACCAGGCCGACAACTCGGAGCTGGCCCGCTACGACCTCTCCGAGGACGCCTCCACCGAGACCGCGATGGTCTTCGGCGAGCTGTACCGCAATGGCAGCGAGTGGAAGTTCCGCGCCATCGGCCAGGGCTACGCCTCCGGCCTGCGCGGCATCGCGCAGGACTTCGGCGTCAACGTCTGAGCCGTCGCCGGCGCCCTGCGGCGCGGGCTGCGCGCCGTTCTCCCGGGGCGGGGCCCGCCCCCCCGGGGGCCGGGGCGCCCCCCCCGCGGGCGCCCCCGGGGGCCGGGGGGGGGGCGGCGCCGGCCCCCGGCGGCGCGGGCGGCGCGCGGGCCCCGGGGGGCGCCCCCCCCCCCCGGGGGCCGGGGCCCGCCCCGGCTTCGTCCGACCCGGTGCCGCGCTGGTCCGCGGCGCTGCGAGGATGTGAGTTCAGGAAGTTCAGCCGACCAAAGCCGGTCGGCCGGGGCCGCGGGGGACTACACCTGGATGGCGCCCCGGGAGAAGCAAGGGAGGAAGAACGTCATGGTGGTCACGCTTGCCAAGGGTGGCAACGTCTCGCTCACCAAGGCCGCGCCGAACCTGACGCAGGTTCGGATCGGCCTCGGCTGGTCCGCCCGTTCAACCACGGGCGCCCCGTTCGACCTCGACGCGAGCGCCCTGATCTGCGGTGGCGGGCGAGTGCTCGGTGACGAGTACTTCGTCTTCTACAACAACCTCAAGAGCCCCGAGGGCTCGGTGGAGCACCAGGGCGACAACCTCACCGGCGGCGACGACACGGGTGACGACGAGGTGGTCGAGGTCAACCTGGACCTCGTCCCGGTGCAGGCCGACAAGGTGATCTTCGCGGTCTCGATCTACGAGGCCGAGGCGCGGCTCCAGAACTTCGGTCAGGTCCGCAACGCCTACATCCGGGTCGTCAACTCGGTCGACGGCCAGGAGATCGCCCGGTACGACCTGTCCGAGGACGCGTCCAGCGAGACCGCGATGATCTTCGGCGAGCTGTACCGCTACGCGGGCGAGTGGAAGTTCCGCGCAGTGGGCCAGGGGTACGCCTCCGGCCTGCGTGGCATCGCGCTCGACTTCGGCGTGAACGTACAGTAAGGGCGGAAATCGGACTTATCGCACCCGACCCGATCATGAGAACAGAGGGCAGTGCGGGGGTGGCCTGACCGGGCCCGGCCCGGTCAGGGCGTCTCGGGTACGAGGCCGACCCCGGCACGGCCAAAACCCGAAAGGTAGCCAACTCCCGTGTTCCTCCGCACATTCGGCTGGTCGCTCGCGATCACCGCCATCGGCCTGGTCGCGGCCGGACTGCTCTGGGGAGCCCAAGGCTTCGGCATCGTGCTGATCCTCTCCATCCTGGAGATCTCCCTGTCGTTCGACAACGCGGTGGTCAACGCCACGGTGTTGAAGCGGATGAACCCGTACTGGCAGAAGATCTTCCTGACCGTCGGTGTGCTCATCGCGGTCTTCGGCATGCGCCTGGTCTTCCCGCTGCTGGTCGTCGGCCTCACCGCGAAGCTCAACCCCACGACGGTCATCGACCTGGCGCTGCACTCCGACAAGACCCACGACGGCCTCACCTACGGCCAGTACCTGGAGGCGGCCAACCCGGCCATCGCGGCCTTCGGCGGCGTCTTCCTGCTGATGATCTTCCTCGACTTCATCCTCGGGGAGAAGGACTACAACTGGCTGTCCTGGATCGAGCGCCCGCTGGAGAAGGTCGGCAAGCTGGAGGCCTTCTCCACCGTCGTCGCCCTGGTCGCCCTGCTGCTGGCCTCCAACTTCTTCGCCGGGGAGCACGCGGAAACCGTTCTGCTCGCCGGCGTCCTCGGCCTGGTGACCTACCTCGCGGTCAACGGCCTCTCCTCGATCTTCGAGTCCGGCCTGGAGGCCGAGGAGGAGCGCGAGGAGGAGGCGGAGAAGTCCGGCAAGTCGATCATGCAGGTCGGCGGCAAGGCCGCGTTCTTCCTCTTCCTCTACCTGGAGGTCCTGGACGCCTCGTTCTCCTTCGACGGCGTGGTCGGCGCGTTCGCCATCTCCAGCGACATCTTCCAGATCACCCTGGGCCTCGGCATCGGCGCGATGTACATCCGCTCGCTGACCGTCTTCCTGGTCCGCAAGGGCACCCTGGACGACTACGTCTACCTGGAGCACGGCGCGCACTACGCGATCGGCGCGCTGGCGGCGATCCTGCTGGTCGGCATCAAGTTCCACATCCCGGAGATCGTCACCGGCCTGATCGGCGTCGCCTTCATCGGACTGGCACTCGGCTCGTCGATCCTGCGCAACCGGCGCGAGGGCGCCGGCGAGGACGAGGAACCGGAGCTGGTGGGCAGCGGCAAGTAGCCGCCCACGCGGTCCGCAGGACAAGCGGAAAGGCCGCCCCCGGGGTCTCCCGGGGGCGGCCTTTCCCGTGCTTCCTGGTTGTCCCCGGGGGACGCCCGGTCAGCCGAGCTGCTGCTCGATCGCGCGCAGCTTGCGCTCCAGCGAGTCCAGCTTCGGCATCGACAGGGTGTCGTCGTCGGCCGTCAGGTCGATGGTCGAGTCGCTGCGGGACGACCCGGTGCCGGAGGACGCGTACGAGGAGGACGCGTACGAGGAGCCGACGGCGGCGCGCGGCCGGCGGCCGGCGTCCAGGGCGGCCGGCTCGAAGGAGTCGGCGGACCGGTGCGAGTCCGCGTACGAGGAGGCCGGGGAGGTCGAGGTGGTGGCGTCGGTTTCCGCGGCTAGGGCAGGCTCCGTAGCGCTCGGGCCGTCTCCGGCAGCCGTGAGGGCGGGAACCTGGCGGCCGCCGCGGCCCCGGGCGAGCATGCCGCCCTGGCGCGAGATGGCCTTCAGCTCGGCCCGCTCGCGGCGGTCGGCGGTGCGGGCGCGGGCCTTGGCGTCCAGCTTCGCCTGGCGCTCCTCGCGCACCTCCTCGACCGCCTCGTCCAGGCTGCGGACGTTCTCCAGCAGCATCAGCGACCAGGCCGCGTAGGTCTCGCGCGGGGCGCGCAGCCAGCGGACGATGCGGATCTGCGGCAGCGGGCGCGGCACCAGGCCCTGCTCGCGCAGCGCGGCCTTGCGGGTCTGCTTCAGCGCGCGGTCGAACAGGATCGCCGCCGAGATCGACATGCCGGAGAAGAACTGCGGGGCGCCGTCGTGCGACACGCCGCGCGGGGCGTGCACCCAGTTGAACCAGGCCGAGGCGATCGCGAACACCCAGACCAGCAGGCGCGAGCCGAGCGCGGCGTCACCGTGGCTGGCCTCGCGGACGGCGAGCACCGAGCAGAACATCGCGGCGCCGTCCAGGCCGAACGGGACGAGGTACTCCCAGCCGCCGGACAGGCCAAGGTTCTCCTTGCCGAAGCCGACCAGGCCGTGGAAGGAGAGGGCCGCGGCGACGCCGGCGCAGCAGAACAGCAGCGTGTACGAGGAGATGCCGTAGATCATCTCCTTGCGCCGGCGGCGCTCCTCGCTGCGCTCCCAGGAGTCGCCGGACTCGTCCTTCTTCGAGCTCTTGAAACGCAGCGTCGCCAGCAGGACGGCGACGAACAGCAGGGCTGCGCCGCCGATGACGGTCCAGACCAGCTGTATGGAGGTCAGGTTCATTGCGGGTCGGGCCTCGGGTTTCCGCAGGGGACAGGATCACAGCGCGACACAGGTGGTCAGGGCCCGCTGTACGGGCACCGCCTGACGGTCGGTTCGTCGCCGCACGGCATGCCCGCCGCACCCGCGCAGGGGCGGACGGGACGCCTGTGCGGCTAGACGATATCGCGTCCGAAGGGGCGGCATGTTACGGGAGGGCGGCTTCCTCCTGCCAATCGACCCGCCGGTTGGATAGGGGAGGGGTGGACGGGGTATCCGACGGCCGGGCCGATGCCCGATCATTGGTCGGCGGACCGTCAGAACGCCTGGCGGGAGCAGGGGGAGAGGACGGCATGGTCTCGATCTGGGAGTACCTGCGCGGGGACAAGAGCTACACCTTCGACAACCCCGGCGGTCAGCACAAGGTCATACTCACCAAGTCGACTCCGCAGCACGCGATCACCGGGTCGGCCGCCACCACCGGCTACCTCTACGTCAACCTGCACTGGACGATGAGCGCCGGGGGCTCCCGCCGGCCGAGCGCCCGGGAGTCCGTCAAGCGGTTCTTCAGCCCGCGGATCCTGCGGCCGCAGGACCCGGATTCGCCGCAGAACAGCGAGCCGATGAACGTCGACCTCGACCTGGCCTGCATGTACGAGCTCTCCGACGGGAGCACCGGCGTGGTGCAGCCGCTCGGCGGGCTCTTCGGCGACCTCCAGAACGCGCCGTACATCAAGCTCAGCGGCGACGACCAGTACGGGGCGCCGTCCGGCGAGACGATGTACGTCAACCTGGAGAAGAAGGACAAGTTCAAGCGGCTGCTGATCTTCGTCTACATCTACGACGGCACGCCGGCCTTCGAGCAGTCGCACGCGGTGGTCACGATCGTGCCGCAGACCGGGCCGCGGATCGAGATCAAGCTGGAGGAGCGGGCCCGGGCGGCGCGCTCCTGCGCGGTGGTGCTGATCGAGAACGCGGGGGACAACCAGCTGACGGTGCGGCGCGAGGTGCGGTACGTCAACGGGTTCCAGGCGGACATCGACCGGCTGTACGGGTTCGGGATGCAGTGGCAGCGCGGGTACAAGGGCGACTGACGCCGGCGGGCGCGGCGGTTCCACGGCGGAGGGCGGTGCGGGCGGCGGTTCCACGGCGGAGGGCGGTGCGCGCGGCGGGGCCGGGGTCGTCCGGCGGCCCCGCCGGGGGTGTCAGCGGGGCTGGAACTGCGGGCCCTGCGGGGGCAGCGCGAACTCCTCGCCGGTGGGCGCCGGGGGCTGGGCCGTCGGCGGCTGCGGTGGGACGGGCGGCTGCTGGCCGGTGCCGGGCTGCGGGTAGCCGTAGCCGGCGGGGCGCTGCTGCGGCGGCGCGGGCTGGTTCTGCTGGGGGTAGCCGTAACCGCCCGGCTGCTGCTGGTAGGGCTGCTGGCCGGTGCCCGGTTGCGGGTAGCCGTAGCCGCCGGTGGGCTGCTGCTGCGGTGCGGGCTGCTGCTGGGGGTAGCCGTACCCCGTGCCGGGCTGCTGGGGGTAGCCGTAGCCGGTGCCGGGTCGGTTGCTCGGGGGAGCGGTGGGCGGCGGGGGCACGGTCGGCGGGGCGGTGGGCGGCGGCGGGGTCGCCGGCGCGGGCGCGGCGTTCGCGGCGGTGGCCGGGGCCGGTGCGGTGGCCGGGGCCGGGGTGGGCGGTGACTGCGGGACGGCCGGGGCCAGGGTGAAGGTGCCCGGCTCGGGGGTGGTCGAGCGCGGGTCCGGCAGCGGGGTGCTGCGCGGGTCGAACGCGCCGGACGGGGCGGGGGTGGCGCCGGGGGCCTGGTCGGCCTCCGCCTCGTCGTCCACGGTGATGCCGAAGTCGGTGGCGAGGCCGATCAGCCCGGAGGTGTAGCCCTGGCCGATCGCCCGGAACTTCCAGGCCCCGGACCGGCGGTACAGCTCGCCCGCGACCAGGGCGGTGACGTTCTCGGCGTCGTCGATCGCGAACTCGGCGAGCGCGGGGACGCCCTCGCCGGCCGTGGCGTCGAAGAGCAGCAGGCGCAGCCCCGGCACGGCGCGGAACGGCCCGCCCTCGGAGGAGCCGGCCAGCACCACGCGGTCCACCTCGGCGGGCAGCTTGCCCAGTTCGACCTCGACCGTGTCGATGATCTCGGCGCCGCCGGAGGTCTGCTGCTTGGGCAGGTGGCGGACCAGGCCGGAGGGGTGGCGGGGCTGGTTGTAGAAGACGAAGTCGGCGTCCGAGCGGACCTTTCCGGAGGCGCCGAGCAGCAGCGCGGACGCGTCCACGTCCGGCGCACCGGGCGTGGCGCTCCAGCGCAGCACGGCGCGGACCGCCGCCGCCGGCAGTGCGATGTTGGCGCCCTTGGCCATCACGTGCGTCATAGCCGACCATCCTGCCTGTTCGCCACCCCTTCGGACAACGTGACCGGACCGGTCCGCGCGGAGTCGGACTTTGCCAAGACTTGCGCTTTCCGAGGTTTGCCGCCGTCGTTTCCGGGATGGGGCATCGATGCGCCCATGATCGTCCAAGTGGACCGGGATGTTCCGGGAGTTCAGTGCCGGGGAACCGGGACCGGCCGGATCCCGTCCGTACGATGGGCGGTCGAAAGGTCTCCGGGGGTTCGGCGGAGGGGCGTCCGGCGGTGGCGTGCCCGGGAACCTTGGCGCCCGGTCGGCCGGTTGACCAGGGTGTCGTCGGCAACGGGCCGGGGGCCGGTCCACTTCCTGGAGGAGAGCACCTTGCGCCATTTCGGCCACCTCGCCGAGGACGTACGCGGCCGGCTCTTCCTGGAACAGCCGCGCCCGTTCAGCGCGCGGAGCGGGCCGGAGGTGATCGCCACCGCCCTCGGTGGCACCCTCTACAGCCCGGCCACCAGGCCCGCCCTGGCCGCCGACATCCGCAAACTCGCTGGTCGGGGCGTGGTGTCGATGGTGCTCTGCCTGGAGGACGCGATCGCCGACCACGAGGTGGACGCGGGCGAACGGAACCTGGTCGAGCAGTTGAATGACCTGGTCAAGGATTTCACCGACTGTGCACAGAGCCACCCCCTGCTCTTCATCAGGGTCCGCAGCGCCGCCCAGATCCTCGACCTGGCCGAGCGTCTCGGCCCGGCCGTCGAACTGCTCAGCGGCTTCGTGCTGCCGAAGTTCACCCCGGCGAACGGCGGCGGGTACCTGGCCGCGCTGGCCGCCGCCGAGGCCGCGACCGGGCGGCGGCTGTTCGCCATGCCCGTCCTGGAGTCGCCCGAACTCGCCCACCTGGAGACCAGGCGGGAGCAGCTGTTCGGCATCGCCGAGCTGCTCGCCGGCCACCGCGAACGGGTGCTCGCCGTCCGGCTCGGGGTCACCGACCTCTGCTCCGCGTACGGCCTGCGGCGCTCGCCCGACCTCACCGCGTACGACGTGGCGCTGGTCGCCTCGGTGATCGGGGACGTGGTCAACGTGCTCGGCCGGGCGGACGGCACCGGGTACACCGTCACCGGCCCGGTCTGGGAGTACTTCCCGGTGCAGGAGCGGATGTTCAAGCCGCAGCTGCGCCGGACCCCGTTCGCCGGGGCCTCCGTCCCGGCCGCGGCCGGGGTGCTCCGGGCCTCCGGCGAGGAGGTCCGCCGGCGGATCATCGAACACGACCTGGACGGGCTGATCCGGGAGGTCGAACTCGACCGGGCCAACGGCCTGCTCGGCAAGACCTGCATCCACCCCAGCCACGTACCGGCCGTGCACGCCCTCTCCGTGGTCACGCACGAGGAGTACTGCGACGCCCGCGACATCCTCCGGCAGGAGCAGGACGGCGGCGGGGTACTGCGCTCGGCGTACACCAACAAGATGAACGAGGCCCGGCCGCACCGGGCCTGGGCGGAGCGGGTGCTGCTGCGGGCGGAGGTGTTCGGGGTGGCCCGGGAGGACGTGAGCTTCGCCGAACTGCTGTCGGCCTGCCTGTGCGGCTGACGGCGCCCGGACGGACACGACGGACACACCGACGGACATGACGAACGCACCCGTGAACGCCGGCTACGAACGCACCGACGAACGCACCATCGCACCACCGAAGGCAGGACCAGCAGTGACAGCAACACCGCAGACGTGGACCGGCCGTTGGGTCGCCGACCGGGCCGGGATCGCCCTGACCGGCTCCGAGCGCCTCCCCGAACTCGTCGGCCTGGCGCTGCGCTCGGGGAACCCCAAGCGCGCCCACCTGCTGGTCTCCACCGTGCTCGGCAAGCATGTGCCGCAGCGGCCCTCGGTGGTCCACGGCGCCGGGCTCGAACTCGGCCGCCGGGTCCGCGACCTGCTCGGCGCGGAGGCGGCCGGGCGGGCCGTCGTACTCGGCTACGCGGAGACGGCCACCGGCCTCGGCCACAGCGTCGCCGACGGCCTGGACGCCCCCTACCTGCACTCCACCCGCCGGCCGGTGCCCGGCCTGGACCCGGTCGGCGGCTTCGAGGAGGAGCACTCGCACGCCACCTCGCACCTGCTGCTCCCCGCCGACCCCGGACTCCTCGCCGGCGACGGGCCGCTGGTGCTGGTGGACGACGAGTTCTCGACCGGACGGACGGTGCTCAACACCATCCGCGACCTGCACGCCCGCCACCCGCGCGGGCACTACGTGGTGGTCGCCCTGGTGGACCTGCGCTCCGCGGCCGACCGGCGCCGGCTCGATGAGGCCGCCGCCGAACTCGGCGTCCGGCTGGACCTGGTGGCCACCGCGAGCGGCGGCGTCGAGCTGCCGGAGGACGTCGTGGCGCGGGCCGAGCGGCTGATCGCCGAGGCGGCGCCGACCACGGCGCCCCCGGCCGGGGAGCCGCCGTCGGCCGGCCCCGCGCCGCTGGACCGGGTCGAACTGGACTGGCCCGCCGGGCTCCCGGACGGCGGCCGGCACGGCTTCACCGCCCGCGACCGCGCCCGGCTGGACGCCGCACTGCCCCGGCTGGCCGGGCAGCTCGCCGAGGCCCTGCCCGCCGGTGCGCGGCGGGTGCTGGTGCTCGGCTTCGAGGAGCTGATGTACGCGCCGCTGCGCCTGGCCGACGCCCTCGCCGAGCGGCTCGGCGGCGACCGCGTCCGGTTCTCCACCACCACCCGCTCGCCCGTCCTGGCGGTGGACGACCCCGGCTACGCCATCCGCACCCGGCTCGCCTTCCCCGCCCACGACGACCCGCGGGACGGTGGCTCGTCCGAGCGCTACGCGTACAACGTCGCCCCCGGCAGCGACCCGGCGCGGCGCTTCGACGCCGTGGTGCTGGTGGTGGACGACGTGGCCGACACCCCAGCGCTGCACGAGGGCGAGCACGCGCTGCTCGGCCAGCTGCGGCGGGTGACCGACCGGGTGGTGCTCGCCGTGCTGCCCTCGCACCGGCCGGTGCCCGTCGTGCCCGCTCCGCTCGCCGCACCCCTGTCTCCGCCCGGGTCTTCGAAGCTGCCCGGGTCTTCGGAGTTGCCCGCGCCCCTGTACGGGCCGGCGTTCTCCTCGTACCCGGCCGAGGAGGTGGCCTGGCTGCTCAAGGACCTCTCCGGGGTCGCGCTCGAAGCCCCCACCGAGGAGCGCGAGGAGGCCGTCCAGAACGGCGGCGCCCACTACGCCGAGTCGCTGCCGGTCGAGTACCAGCCCAGCCCCGAGTACCAGGAGCTGTTCCACCAGGCGCTGCGCGGCTCCGCCGGCCGGATCGCGCTCGCCGTCGGCACCGTCGCCGAGACGCTGCTGCGCGAGCGCGGCCCCGGGCTGGTGCTGGCCTCGCTGGCCCGGGCCGGCACGCCCGTCGGCATCCTGGTCCGCCGCTGGCTGGCCTTCGCCCACGGCCTGTCGGTGCCGCACTACGCGGTCTCGATCGTGCGCGGCCGCGGCATCGACCCGGTCGCGCTGCGGTACCTGGCGGCCCACCACCGGGCGCAGGACGTGGTGTTCGTGGACGGCTGGACGGGCAAGGGCGCGATCACCCGCGAACTGGCCGACGCGCTGGCCGGCACCGGCTTCGACCCGGACCTCGCGGTGCTCGCCGACCCGGGCCGCTGCGTGCGGACGTACGGCACCAGGGACGACTTCCTGATCCCGTCCGCCTGCCTCAACTCCACGGTCTCCGGGCTGGTTTCGCGCACCGTGCTGCGCGCCGGGCTGATCGGGCCGGACGACTTCCACGGCGCCAAGCACTACGCCGACCTGGCCGGGAACGACGTCTCGGCGCTCTTCCTGGACGCGGTGGCCGCCCGCTTCGGCGAGGTCCGCGCCGCGGCGGTCGAGGGCGCCGACCGGCTCGCCGCCGACCCGCACCGGGAGCCCGACCTGGCCGGCTGGGCCGCCGTCGAGCGGATCAGCGCCGAGTACGGCATCGACAACGTCAACCTGGTCAAGCCCGGTGTCGGCGAGACCACCCGGGTGCTGCTGCGCCGCGTCCCCTGGCGGATCCTCGCCCGGCGCGGCGCCGGGGCGGACCTCGACCACGTCCGGCTGCTCGCCGCCCAGCGCGGCGTCGAGGTCGAGGAGGTGGACGGCCTGCCGTACACCTGCGTCGGCCTGATCCACCCCCGCTACAGCCGCGGGGCGACCGGGGGAGACGGGCGCGCGGTGGCCGACGGGGGCACCGTGACCGAGACGACGGGGAGGGAATCCTGATGGGTGTCCTGGTGGCCAGCGACCTCGACCGGACGCTGATCTACTCCGAGCGGGCCATGGCCCTGGCCGGGCCCGACCGGCTGGCGCCGAGGCTGCTCTGCGTCGAGGTGTACCAGGGGCGGCCGCTGTCCTTCATGACCGAGCGGGCCGCCGGGCTGCTCGCCGAACTCGCCCGGGAGGCCTGCTTCGTGCCGGCCACCACCCGCACGCCGGAGCAGTACGGGCGGGTCAACCTGCCGGGCCCGACGCCGGACTGGGTCCCCGCGTACGCGATCTGCGCCAACGGCGGGCAGCTGCTGGTGGACGGCGTGCCGGACGGTGACTGGCGGGCCGAGATCACCGCGCGGATAGCCGCCGGCTCGGCCCCGCTGGAGGAGGTCGTCCGGCGGCTCGCCCTGTGCGCCGACCCGGAGTGGACGCACAAGCGGCGGGTCGCCGACGAGCTGTTCGCCTACCTGCTGGTCGAGCGCGCCGCGCTGCCGGAGGGCTGGCTGGCGGAGCTGACCGGCTGGTGCGCCGAGCGCGGCTGGACGGTCTCCCTGCAGGGCCGCAAGGTGTACGCGGTGCCCGCGCCGCTCACCAAGAGCGCCGCGCTGGCCGAGGTCGTCCGGCGCCGCGGCGCGGACACCGTGCTGGCAGCCGGGGACTCGCTGCTCGACGCCGACCTGCTGCTCGCGGCGGACGCGGGCTGGCGCCCGGGGCACGGCGAACTCGCGGACAGCGGCTGGACGGCCCCCGGCGTCACCGCCCTGACGGAGGTGGGGGTGACGGCGGGGGAGGAGATCGTCCGGCGGTTCCTGGCGGGGGCGTCGGCCCTGCCGGTCGGGGGCTGACCCCCGGGTCCGGGTTCGGGTCCGGGTGGGTCAGCCGCAGCAGCCGCCGCCGCAGCAACCGCCCCCGCCCCCGGCGGGGGCCTGCGGGGCGGCGGCCGCGCCGCCCGTGACGGCGACGGTGGACAGCAGCTTCACGGTGTCCTGGTGGCCCTGCGGGCAGACGGCGGGGTCGTTGGCCTGGGCCATCGGGCGGCGGAGCTCGAAGGTGGCGCCGCAGGAGCGGCAGCGGAAGTCGTAGCGAGGCATACCGGCAGGGTACCGAGCGGGGTCCCCGCCGGCAGCCCGCTTCCGGTGCTTCCAGGGCTTCCGGGTGCTTCGGTGCTACCGATGCCTTGGCGCTCCCGGTGCTACCGGTGGCCGCCGAGGTCCCCGCGGATCAGCTCGATCACCCGTGCCGCCGTGTCCCGCACCGCCGCGAGCTCGGTCAGGAAGTGCCAGTAGTCGGGGTGCCGGCCGGCCGCCTCCAGGGTGGCCACGGCGCGGTCCAGCCGGGCCACCGCCTCGTCCAGCGGGGCGGCGTGCCGCGGGTCCGGCGCGCTGCGCCCGGCCATCGCCAGCCGCTGCGCGTCCCGGATGGCGAAGCGGGCGCGCTCGATCTCCCGGTTGGGGTCGTGCTGCACCTCGTTCAGCTGCCGCAGCCGGTCGTTCGCCGCGAGCACCGAGCCGTCGGCGGTCTCCAGCAGCGCGCGGACCGTCCCGATCGCGGCGGTGGCGTCGGCCCAGCGCTGCTCGTCCCGGGCCCGGGCGGCCTCGGCGAGCTTGCGCTCGGCGGCCCGCCCGGCCTCCGCGACCTGGTCCGGCACCCGCTGGAGGTCCTGCCAGCAGGCGGTGCTGAACCGGCGGCGCAGCTCGCTCAGGGCGGGCTCGACCGTCTCGGCCTTGGTCTCCAGCGCCTGGATGCGGGTCCGCAGGCTCGCCACCCGCCGGTCGATCTCCCGCGCCCGCTCCGGCAGTTGTCCGGCGTCGGCGGCGATCGCCTCGGCGCGCTGCTTCACGTCCTCCGCGCGCCGCAGGGTGTCCGCGACCCCGTGCCGGGCCGGGCCCTCGTTCAGCCGGCCGAGCTCGGGCGCCAGTTCGGCGAGCCGGGCCGCCAGGTCGTCCGCCCGCAGGCCGGCGCCGCGCGCCCCGTCCAGCGCGGTGGTGGCCGCGAGCAGCGCGCGCTTGGCCTGCTCGACCGCCGGGGTGACCCGCATCAGCTGCTGCTCGGCGTGCTCGACGGTCGGCTGCAGGCGGCGCAGGAAGTCGTTCAGCTCCGCGCGGGCCGAGCCGAGCTGGCTCTTCACGTCCTCCAGCCGGCGCCTGGCCTGCGCGGCCGTGCCGGCGTCCAGGGTCTCGCTGTCCAGGTTGTGGGCGTCGAGCGCGGCGAGGTAGTTCACGGTGACCTGCTCGACCCGGCCGGAGATCGCCGCCAGGTCGGCCAGCGCGCGCTGCGCCGCCGGGCCCTCCTCGGCCGCGCGGACGGTCTCCACCGCGAGCTGCACCTCGCGCTGGGTCTCCTCCAGCTCGTAGAACGCCTCCTGGGCCGCCGCCCGGGCCTCCCGGGCCTGCGCCCGTCCGCCCTCGCCGCCGCCGCGCCGGCCCCACCAGCCGCCGGTTCCGGCGGAGGCCAGCCCGACCGCGGCCAGCGCACCCGCCAGCGCCACCGGCACCACCAACGCGTCGGCCAGTGCCGCTCCCGCCCGACGCCGCCCCCGCCCGCTCCCGCCGGCCACCGTCACTGCGCGCTCCCTGCTCCGACCCGCTGATCCGGCCCCCATTCTCCCCGATCCCCCCGCCGGCCCGGCACCCCCTCCCACCCCGCCCGCCGCACGGCCCCGCCCCTCACCGGGCGCCCGTCCCCCACCACCTCCCGGGACCAGGTACCCTAGGCTCTCGTCGTGCGCCCGGTCGGGCCACGGCAGGGGGCGCGTAGCTCAGTGGTAGAGCGCTGCTCTTACAAAGCAGATGTCGGCGGTTCGAAACCGTCCGCGCCCACAGCAGGGAGCCCGGTGCCCCCGACCGGGATGGTCGGGGGCACCGGGCTCTCGTGGTGTCGGCGCCGGGGCCGGGTCAGACCTCGAGGACCCGCAGGGCGGGGTGGTCGACCGTGTTGAGGTAGAGCTTCTCCTTGGTGCCCTCCTGCTCCAGCTCGACGACCAGCCGGTACCGGTACAGGCCGGGCTTGGCGGTGCTGAGCACGGTGCCGGCCCAGTAGTAGTAGACCGGGGTCAGCGGGGAGCGCATGCGGTCGGGCATGCCGTAGATCTTGAGCTCGGTGAAGAGCTTCCGCTCGGCCACGTCCTCCTCGTCACCCAGTTCGGTGTCGAGGACCACGATGTTGTTGATCTTGGGCATGGGCGGCCAGGTGCCGTCCAGCCGCCGCTCCATGTCGAGCGGGCGGATGATCCAGTTGATCACCTGGCCCTGCTTGCAGACCGTCTCCAGCTGCCGGGTGCCCTGGCCGGACCCGCCGACGCTGTTGTCCATCATGTACATCGCGTCGCCCAGCGAGCGGTTGGCCGTGGCCCGCTCCATGTTCACGAGCGTGACGACGTTGAGCTGGACCGAGTTCAGCTGCCCGGGGTTCTGCTTCCCCTCGGTGGCGCTGCTTGCCGTGGTTGTCAAGGTTCCTCCTTCGAGCGCGCCGCTCCGGGCGGTCCACCCGCCCGGAGCCGTCCGTTGCGCGGAGCGGTCAGGTGGCCCGGCCGACCAGGACGGGCGACACGGTGGTGGTGATCGGCTCGGCCTGGGTGCCCAGCCGGAACCGGATCCGGTACGGCACGGGGGACGCGGCGTCCTTCTTCACCGTCCCGGTCCAGTAGGCGACGTCGGTGCCCGGGTACACCTTCCGGACCGGCTCGCACACCTCGTGGTCGATCTCGATCCCGTCGATGGCCACGTAGGCCTCGCACTCGAGCGCCAGCACGTTCCAGAGCAGCTGGTCGCCGGCCTTGACCTTGGTCCGCAGCTCCTCGGTGCCGAAGTCGGCGGACCCGCCGGCCTTGTTGGTGTCGTACAGGTACAGGTGGCCGTGGGTGCTCTGGGACGCCAGCATGCCCACGCAGTCCACCACCGCGGTGATCGAGATCGGGCGCTTCGGCGTGGTCTTCAGCCGTGGCTTGGTGGTCATCTACTCCTCCTCGTCCTTACGGGGACTTCCTGGGACAGCGGTTCAGCCGAAGGCGGCCGGGGCGATCGGCAGGTAGCCCACGCCCGCCCCGGTGAAGCCGTTCCGCTTGGGCTCCGCGGTGATCCGCAGCTTCGACTCGCAGGTGAGGTTGACCGGCTCCCAGGTCCACTCGCCCGCCCGCTGGATCAGCTCGTGGAGCTGGATCCGCATCTTGTAGCTGTAGGTCCCGGGCCGGGAGGTGTCGATCGTCGCCGACCAGTACCAGCCGTCGGTGACCAGGTCCGGGGAGCCGTACTCGGCCGGGTAGATGATCTTCTCGTCCACCGCCTCGCCGAAGATGTCGGTGATCACCGGCGCCGGGTAGCTGTGGGTGTCCTGGCCGTGGTCGGAGACCACCCGGCCGGTGACGTCCAGGACCCGCTGCCCGGAGAGGGCCGCGGTGCGCGAGGCGCCGTTGACCCGGGTGCCGACGGTCTGCCGGATCCGGGTGAGCGCGGCCTCGGTGTCGCCGTTCGCGACCCCGGCCTTCTCGCTCAGGTTCGCGAGCTCC
This sequence comes from Kitasatospora sp. NPDC001261, assembly GCF_042896795.1. Classification (NCBI taxonomy): domain Bacteria; kingdom Bacillati; phylum Actinomycetota; class Actinomycetes; order Kitasatosporales; family Streptomycetaceae; genus Kitasatospora; species Kitasatospora sp. NPDC001261. The sequence goes on along the minus strand of NZ_JBIAXP010000001.1, from coordinate 383,081 downwards.
GCCAGCGCCTCCTTCTCGGCCGCCCGCGCCCGGGTGGTGTGGTAGCCGCGGGGCACCGTCGGGGGGATCGAACCGAGGCTGTACGGCAGCCAGTTGAGCACCTGCTCGCCGGCCTGCGAGCCGTCGCTCCAGTAGCTGCCGTTGATCGCGGTGACCAGCTCGCCGGTGCCCTGGTTCAGGGAGCCGTGGAGCTTCATGTTGTCGAACAGATAGGTGTTGCCGGTCAGCGTCCGGGACTCCAGCGCGTTGCCGACGTCCACGAGCACGATGATCGCCAGTTGTTGGGCCATGCGCCCACCCTCCTTGTCGGTGTTCCGCCTACAGGCACATCAGTGCGGGCGAGTCGATGTGCAGCACGCTGTGCTCGCCCTCGTACATCTGGAGCTCCAGCCGGTACCGGTACGGCACCCCGGGCACCAGGTACGGCGGGACCACGCCGGACCAGACGTTGAGGTCCAGCTGGCCGGCCGCCACCCGGTGGTCGGCGGGCGCAGCGCCGTCCGCGCCGTCCGCCGCACCGGCGTCCACGCCCTCGACCGCGGAGCCGGCCGGAGCGGCGGGGTCGACGCCGTACGCGGCCGCGCCCGCGGTCCCGTCCGCCGGCACGAAGCTGATGCTCCGGATCTCGACGGGCGTCTGCAGGTCCACCGCCAGGGCGGACCACTGGACCACCTGGCCGGGGACCACCACGGTGACCAGGTCGGGCGTCCCCTGGTTCTTGCTGTCGAACGACCCGTCGTCGATCAGGCAGAGGTTGCCGTTGAGCAGCGACTTGTCCGAGAGCGCGCCGATCACGTCCACCACGACGGCGATGTTCACTTGCGGTTTCATCCTCACTCCATTCCTCGAACCAACGTTCCGGAGCGGCGGTCGTACCGCCCCGCCGGCTTGGTCAGTCCCGGTCAGCCCCGGTCGCGCACCAGCGGCACCTTGCCGACCGACGTCCGCTCGATCTCCGTGGACGCCCGGGGCACGAACTTGACCAGGAACCGGTAACCGGTCTTCTCGATCGAGGCGGGGTTCGCCTCGCCCTGGTTGAACAGCGAGAGCGAGCGGGGCAGCGCGTTGACGAAGACGTGCTGGACCCCGTACGGGCCGAGCGCGGCGTCCATCCGGTACGTCAGACCGGCGACGTCGTCGACCGAGGCCAGCAGCGTGATCGTCTTGCCCTCGCGGTGGTTCACGAACTGGATCTCGTGGGCCACCACGTCCAGGTCCATCGCGGTGGCCTTGAGCAGGTCGTCCCGCAGCGCCTCGTACGCGCGCGGGGCCGAGTACTGGCTGTCGTTCAGGTGCAGGATGTCCCCGGTGCGGCCGGCGAACTCGAACTGGCCGGTCTTCAGCCCGGGCCCGTCCAGCCGGGGGCGGCGGATCATCCGGTCGCCCAGCTTCAGCCGCAGCAGCGGGGCCTCGTGCCCGTGCAGCCGGGTGACGACCAGCTCGCCCTCCTCGCCCTCGGCGACCCAGCGGCCCTTCTCGTCGACGATCTCCACCAGGTGCAGCCCGGGCACGGCCGCCAGGCAGGGGGACTCCTCCGTCAGCTGCAGCCCGATGGTCTCGGCCTGGGTGGCGGCGAAGTAGCTGAGGATCGACAGGTTCGGGTACATCGCCTTGAGCTCCGCCCGCTTGCGCTGCGGCAGCACCCCGCTCCCGTACAGCGCCACCCGGAAGCTCTCCTTGGCCTCCTGGCTCATGCCCGCGCCCAGCTCGCTGAGGATCGCGATGCCGGCGGTGATCCCCATCAGCGCCTTCGGGCCGGGGTAGGAGAACATGTGCTCCAGCACCGGGGCGGTGACCGGTCCCGCGCCGATGTAGTTGACCCCCGGCACCTGGGCCAGCACCCCGCCCACCATGGTGCCGCTGCTCCACATCTGGTAGTCCGCCAGCGTGGTGTACAGCCACTTGGGGTCGGTGCCGGGCAGGTACTTGGCGAGCTGGTAGGTGCCCATGAAGCGGCCGGCCACCTCGTAGGTGTCCCGCAGCTCCCGCAGCGAGTACACCGACTCCAGGGGCTTCCCGCCGCTGGTGCCGCCGCTGGCCACGATCTCGAAGCCGCCGCGCGCCAGCGGCACCACCATGCCCGGGCGCGAACCCATGAAGAACTCGCGCTGGGTCTCCTTGTCCGACAGCGGGATCCGCTGCCAGTCCTCGTACGTCTGCGGGGCGGCGTCGACGCCGGCGCCCGACAGGCGGCTGCGCCAGAGCGGGTTGAGCCGCACCGTGTTGACCATCTGCTGCAGGCGGCGCAGCACCAGGGCGTCCTGGAGCTCGTGCGACACCTCGCTGTACGGCGCCTGGCAGACCCGCTCGCACTCGCGGAGCTTGCTCGCGAACGAGGGGAGCTTCTCCACCGCGTCGACCGACTCCGGATTCAGCTCCCACTCGGGGATCAGCCAGCTCGCCAGTTCGTCGATGCCGCCGGGTGCCGCCGGCCGGTCGGGCGCGACACTCACTGCACTCATCGTCAATTCCCCGTCCTTCTGTTGTTCACGTGTTCATGTGCCGTCGTTCGTTCGGCAGGGATTGTTCGGGCACGGTTCTTCGGCGGCCCTCAGCGGGCGTCGGCCAGGAGGTCGGTACCGACCCGCCTGATCTCACCGAGCAGCATCCGGAAGTGTTCGGCGGTGATCTGGTGGTTCATCATCACCACGCGCAGGGCGGCGACCCCGTCGATGTTCACCTTGGAGATGAAGAAATTCCCCCGGATTTTGATCCGGTTCCTGATCGCCACCTGGAGGCGGTGCACGCCGTCGTCCGGAAGTTCTGCCGGTCGGTAGCGGAAGCACAGGATGTTGGCCTCCGGGCAGTGCAGCGTCTCGAAATCCGGCTCGTCCAGGAGAATCCGGTGGATTTCCCCGGTCAGGTCGCAGAGGTACTCGATCTTCTCGGCGAACAGGGCCGGGCCGTAGACGGACCAGAGGGTCCACAGCGGCATGATCATGGGCCGCTTGGTGCACTCGAAGTTCCGGGCTCCGCTGTCGAGCTCGGTGTAGCGGTCCGGCTCCTCGTCGAAGACGTAGCTGGCGCGCTGCTGGAAGGCCCCGAGGCTGTCCTCCTTGTTCCGGTAGAACAGCAGCGTGCAGGGCGCCGGGACGAACATCATCTTGTGCGCGTCCCAGGCCACCGAGTCGACCTTCTCGATGCCCCGCAGCTTGTGCCGGAGCCGGTCGGAGACCAGCAGGCTGGCGCCGTGGGCGCCGTCCACGTGCAGCCAGATGCCGGCTTCCCGGGCGATGTCGGCGAGTCCGTCGAGCGGGTCGAAGGCGCCGACCGAGGTGGTGCCGGCCGAGGCGACCAGGGCGAACACCTTCAGCCCCCGCTGCTCGGCCGCCGCCAGGGCGGGCCGCACCTGCTCCAGGCAGATCTGCTGCTCCGCGTTGATCGGCAGGCGGACGATCTGCGACTCGCCGATCCCCAGGATCCCGGCCGCCCGCGAGACGCTGTAGTGCACGTCCGCGCCGACCGCGATGGCCGGGCGGGGCAGGCCGTCCCCCGACGGACTGCCGTCCGACCAGAAGCCGGGGAACATCTTGTTCCTGGCCGCCAGCAGCGCGGTCAGATTGGCCAGCGACCCGCCCGAGGTGGTCACCATGGCGAAGGAGTCCGGTTCCCACCCGATGAAACGGTTCAGCTCCTCGGCCATGATGCGCTCCGCCACGCTGGGCAGCTGGCCGGCCTCGTAGAACGAGGACGGCTGGTTGACCACCGAGCTGACGAAGTCGACGACCCCGCCCAGCGGCACCACGCCCGAGAACTGCCGGCCCATGTACCCCGGCGAGTGGACCTGGATCCCCGTCCTGATGTACAGGTCGGTGATCGCGTCCAGCCGCTTCTCGTCGAAGGCCGCGATCTTCTCGCGCTCGGAGGTCATCAGGGCCCTGGCGGCCAGGGTCAGCGTTTCGGGGTCGATGAGTTCGAGCCCTCTGATCGAGGAATCGGCCAGATGGCTTTCGAGCCGGTTCAGTACCGTCTCGGAATTCTCCCGGAACAGCTCGGGGTCGAACGTGTCCGCCGGCATTCCGCCGTCGCACGGTTTTCCGACCCCGGGAGTTGCGGAGCGACTCGGCTTCTGAGCGCCGAGCAGCGATCCGACTCCGCTTTTTTGCTCGATCGTCTTCTGATTCGAGCGAGATTCCACCATAGGAGCCCCCCAATGGCCCTTGTTGAGGACATCGAGACTTTCCCTTTCCGGAACGGTGCATGTCCAGCTGGGTCACTCCAACGGGTGAATCTTCGTTTTTTATCGGCGTTCGATTGCGGCCCGTCGCCGGACGACTCCGGTGTGTGACATCCGGCATCGCTGCTGGCCAGGGTGGTAGGGCGGCTTGTCACATTTCGAACATTGCAATCGAACGCTGAGGTTGTTATTCGAACGCCAGCCGGGAATGTGCCGTTTTGGCCCCCGGGTCCGCCCGGCGGGCCGATTCTGCCCCTTCTGGCCGGTAACGGACCAGGACCGCCGCCCGGTCCTCGTGCCGCACCCGCTCCGGGGGCCGGCGATCCCGGGTGATAGGGAGGTGGGATGGCTGAGGTGGCTGAGGTGGCGTTCGACGCGGTGCTGTGCGATGTGGACGGCGTGATCCGGTTCTTCGACGGGAACCGGGTGGCCGCGCTGGAGCGGGCGGCGGGACTGGCGGAGGGGAGCACGGCGGAGGTCGGGTTCGCGCCGGAGAACGACCTCCCGCTGCTGCTCGGGCGGATCGGGAAGGCCCAGTGGGTGGACTCGATCGCGCGGGGGCTGGCCGGCCGGGTGACGGACGCACAGGCGCGCGCCCTGGCACAGGCGTTCGCGGACTCGCCGTTCCGGGCGGACGCGGCGGTGGTGGGGCTGCTGCGGCGGGCCCGGGAGCACTGCCGGGTGGTGCTGGTGACCAACGCGACAGCGTGGCTGGACGAGGACCTGGCGCTGCTGGGGCTGACGGACCTGGCGGACGAGGTGGTGAACAGCTCCCGGGTGGGCAGTGCCAAGCCGGACCGGCGGATCTACGAGATCGCCGCCGAGCGGGCCGGGGCGGCGCCCGAGCGGTGCCTGTTCGTCGACGACCGCCAGGAGAACGTGGACGCGGCGGTGGCGCTGGGCATGACCGGGGTGCGCTACCGGGGGCCGGAGGACCTGCGGCGGGCGCTGGCGGCGGTGCTGGACGGGCGGGGGGTGTCGGGCTGACGGGGTGCTGGGCTGAGGGGGTGCTGGGCTGAGGGGGCTCGGGTCGGCGGGCGGTGCTCGGGCTGAGGGGGCTCGGGTCGGCGGGCCGTGCTCGGCGGCGGGTGGCGGGGCCGGGGGCGCCGGGCGAGGATCGGGGGGACCGGTCGGATCCCTGGGAGCGGTGGGCGGATGGCTGAGCAGGTCGGGGCGCAGGCCGGGGGGTCGCGGGCGGAGCTGTCCTCGCGCCTGAACTGGCTGCGCGCGGCCGTGCTGGGGGCCAACGACGGCGTGGTGTCGACGGCGGGCATCCTGACCGGCGTGGCGGGTGCGGCGGGCTCCCGGACGGCGCTGCTCGCGGCCGGGGTGGCCGGGCTGCTGGCCGGGGCGATGTCGATGGCGGCCGGCGAGTACGTCTCGGTCAGCACCCAACGGGACACCGAGCGGGCCGCGTTGGCGCGGGAGCGGCGGGAGCTCGCGGAGGACCCGGAGGGGGAGCTCGACGAGCTGACCGACTACTACCGGGGCAGCGGGCTGGCGGACGGCCTGGCCCGGGAGGTGGCGACGGCGCTGACCGAGCGGGACGCGCTGGCCGCCCACGCGCAGACCGAACTCGGCATCGACCCCGACGTGTTGACCAACCCCTGGGAGGCGGCACTGGCCAGCGCGGCGGCGTTCACCCTGGGCGCGCTGGTGCCGCTGCTGGCGGTGCTGCTGCCGCCGGAGTCGTGGCGGCTGGTGGTGACGGTGGTGGCGGTGGTGGCCGCGCTGACCCTGTCGGGCTGGGCGAGCGCCCGGCTGGGGGGAGCCGGTCCGGCCCGGGCGGTCCTGCGCAACGTCGTGGGCGGGTTGCTGGCGATGGCGGTGACGTACAGCGGTGGCGTGCTGCTGGACCAGGTCACCGGGTGATCGCGCCCCCGGCCGTACGGGCGGACCGTGGCGGCGGGGCCCGGGCACGCCGGGTGACGGCCCCGGTCGGCTCGACGGGCGGGCCCGTCCGGCCTGTGTTTGTGTGGCTGCAAACCGCTTGGGAGAGGTGACTTGCCGTGACCATGCCCCCGTTCGGATCGAACGATCCGTTCTCCGACCTGCTCAGCCGGTTCTTCGGGATGAGCCCGATGGCCTCCCCGCCCGCCGTGCAGCGGGTGCCGATCGGGCGGCTGCTCAGCGAGTCCTCGCAGGAGCTGCTCGCGCTGGCCGCGCAGCGGGCGGCCGAGGACGGCTCCAGCGACCTCGACACCGCGCACCTGGCCTGGGCGGCCACCCGGGTGGACCCCTCGCGCCGGATGCTGGAACGGGCCGGCATCGACCCGGACCGGCTCTCCGGCGACCTGGAGCACGCCCTGCCGTCCGGCAACCCCGACACGGTGGACGGCCGGCCGGCGCTCACCCCCTCGGCCAAGCGCGCGCTGCTCGCCGCGCACGCCCGCTCGCAGGAGGCCGGGGCCTCGTACATCGGCCCGGAGCACATCCTCGGCGCGCTGCTCGACCAGGAGCGCTCGGGCGCCGGGGTGGCGCTGCGCAACGCGGCGCCCTCGCAGGAGGCGCTGAAGTCGGTGCTGGAGGGCCGCGGCACCGGCGGCGAGCGCAGCAGTACGGGCGCCCACCCGAGCGAGACGCCGACGCTGGACGAGTACGGGCGCGACCTCACCGAGGAGGCGCGCTCGGGCCGGCTGGACCCGGTGGTGGGCCGGGCCGAGGAGATCGAGCAGACCGTCGAGATCCTCTCCCGGCGGACCAAGAACAACCCGGTGCTGATCGGTGAGCCGGGCGTCGGCAAGACCGCGATCGTCGAGGGCCTGGCCCAGCGGATCGTCTCCGGGGACGTGCCGCAGAGCCTCAGGGAGAAGCGGGTGGTCACCCTCGACCTGACCGCGCTGGTGGCCGGCTCCAAGTACCGGGGCGAGTTCGAGGAGCGGCTGAAGAACGTGATCGACGAGGTCACCGCGGCCGAGAAGAGCGTGATCCTGTTCCTGGACGAGCTGCACACCGTGGTCGGCGCGGGCGGTGGAGGCGAGGGGTCGATGGACGCCGGCAACATCCTCAAACCGGCGCTCGCGCGCGGTGAGTTGAGCGTGGTCGGCGCGACCACCCTGGACGAGTACCGCAAGCACGTGGAGAAGGACGCCGCGCTGGAGCGCCGCTTCCAGCCGGTGCTGGTGCCCGAGCCGAGCGTCGAGGAGACGATCGAGATCCTCCAGGGGCTGCGCGACGCGTACGAGGCGCACCACCAGGTGCGGTTCACCGACGAGGCGCTGGACGCCGCGGCGACGCTCTCCGACCGGTACGTCAGCGACCGCTTCCTGCCCGACAAGGCGATCGACCTGCTGGACCAGGCCGGTGCGCGGGTCCGGCTGCGCAGCCTGAGCGGCTCCACCGAGGCGACCGGGGTGCGGGACCGGATCACCAAGCTGAAGCGGGAGCTGGACGAGGCCGTCGCGGACGAGGAGTTCGTCCGGGCCGCCAACCTGAAGACCGAGCTGCGGCAGACCGAGGACGAGCTGGCGACGGTCGCCGAGTCCCGCGAGGAGGTCGTCGACGTGACGGCCGACGACATCGCGCAGGTGCTCTCCTCCCGGACCGGCATCCCGGTCGCGGAGCTGAACGCGACGGAGAAGGAGCGGCTGCTCAAGCTGGAGGACCACCTGCACCAGAAGGTGATCGGCCAGGACGAGGCGGTCACCGCCGTCTCCCAGGCGGTGCGCCGCGGCCGGGCCGGGATGGGCGACCCGGAGCGCCCGACCGGCTCCTTCCTCTTCCTCGGGCCGACCGGCGTCGGCAAGACCGAGCTGGCGAAGGCGCTGGCGGCACTGCTGTTCGGCGACCCGGACCGGATGATCCGCTTCGACATGAGCGAGTTCCAGGAGAAGCACACCGTCTCCCGGCTGGTCGGCTCCCCGCCCGGGTACGTCGGCTATGAGGAGGCCGGGCAGCTGACCGAGGCGGTGCGCCGCAAGCCGTACAGCGTGCTGCTCTTCGACGAGGTGGAGAAGGCCCACCCGGACGTCTTCAACCTGCTGCTCCAGGTGCTGGACGACGGGCGGCTGACCGACTCCCAGGGGCGTACGGTCGACTTCCGCAACACCGTGGTGATCATGACCAGCAACATCGGCTCGCAGCGGATCCTCGACCACGCGGGCAACGTGGACGAGATCCGAGACGACCTGATGCGGGATCTGCGGCAGCACTTCCGGCCGGAGTTCCTCAACCGGATCGACGAGGTGATCGTCTTCCACGCGCTCACCCGGAAGGACCTGCTGTCGGTGGTGGACCTGCTGCTGGAGCGCAGCCGGCGGCGGCTACGGGCCCAGGACGTCCGGCTGGAGGTCACCGAGGCGGCCAAGGAGTACCTGGTCAACCGGGGCTACCAGCCGGAGTTCGGGGCCCGGCCGCTGCGCCGGACGATCCAGTCGGAGCTGGACAACCGGATCTCCAACCTGCTGCTGGACGGTTCGGTGCGGGAGGGGGACACCCTGATCGCGGAGGTGAGCGACGGGGAGCTGGTGGTCACGCTGGCGCGGCCGGAGGCCTCGGCGACCTTCGAGGAGGCGGAGGCGAAGGCCGCCGCCGCTGCCGCCGAGGGCTGATCCGGTCGCGGCGGGCCTGGTTCGGGCGTACTCCAGGGGGAGTACGCCCGAACGCCACTGCTGGAGGACGCGTACGGGCGCGGCGCGGGTCTAGCTTGTGGGCATGATGCCGCCCACCTCCCCGCCGACCGAGCCGCCCGTGGCGGAGCAGCCGCCGGGGGAGCCGCCCGAGCCGCCGCGCCCGCCGTGGGCGCGCGCGGCCGCAGTGGGCCACGCGCTGGGGCCGGCGGTGGCGGTCGCGGCGATCCAGGTGGTCGGCTCGACCGTCGCCGCGCACGGCCAGCACGGGCGGGTCCCGCTGGACGCCCTCGGCTACCTCCTGCTGCTGCTCGGGCCTGCCCTGCTGGTGCTGCGCGGCCGCCGGCCGGTCGCGGTGGCGGCCGGCACCTCGGTGGTCACCGCCGGGTACCTGGCCGCCGGGTACCCGTACGGGCCGGTCTTCGTGAGCTGGCTGATCGCCTGCTGCGCGGCGATCGGCTCCGGGCACCGCCGGGCGGCCTGGACGGGCGCGGCCGGGGTCTACCTGGTGCACCTGCTGGGCGCCTTCGTGCTGCCGGCGAGCTGGCAGCGCGCCGCCCCGCCGTCCGGCAGCGTCTGGCCGCAGGAGCTCGGGCTGCTGGCCTGGCTGCTGCTGGTGATGGCGGGCGGCGAGCTGGTCCGGTTCCGGCGCGAGCGGATCGCCGCCCACCGGGCCTACCGGCAGCAGCTGGAGGAGCGCCGGGCCAACGAGGAACGGCTCAAGATGGCCCGGGAGTTGCACGACATCCTGGCGCACAGCCTGTCGCTGATCAACATCCAGGCCGGGGTCGCGCTCGCGCTGCTCGACCGGCGGCCGGAGGAGGCGCGCGGGGCGCTGGTCACCATCAAGTCGACCAGCAAGGAGGCGCTCGGCGAGGTCCGCCAGGTGCTCGCGACGCTGCGCGGGCCCGGCGCGCCGCCGCGCGGGCCGGCCCCGGGGCTGGACCGGCTGGACGAACTCACCGAGCAGGCGGACCGGGTGGGCCTGGAGGCGGAGGTGCAGGAGCGCGGCGAGCGGCGCGCGCTGTCCGCCGCCGTCGACCTCACCGCCTTCCGGATCGTCCAGGAGGCGCTCACCAACGTGGTCCGGCACTCGGCGGCCCGGCAGGCGGTCGTGGTGCTGGACTGGACGGACCGGGCCGTGCTGGTGGTCCGGGTGGAGGACCCGGGGCCCGCGGTGCCCGGTGACGCGGGCGGGTCGGGCAGCGGGCTGGTCGGGATGCGGGAACGCGCGGCGGCGTTCGGTGGCACCATCACGGCGGGGCCGCTGCCCGACGGCGGCTTCCGGGTCCGGGCGGAGCTGCCGACACCGAAGGCGGAGAGCGATTGATTCGGGTACTGCTGGCGGATGACCAACTGCTGGTCAGGGCGGGCTTCCGGGCCCTGCTGGACCTCCAGGACGACCTCACGGTGGTCGGCGAGGCGGACGACGGCGAGGCGGCGGTTCGGCTCGCCCGCGAACTCGTGCCGGACGTCGTGCTGATGGACATCCGGATGCCGCGGATGGACGGGCTGGAGGCGACCAGGAGGATCGCCGAGGACCCGGCGCTGTCCTCCGTGCGGGTGGTCGTGCTGACCACCTTCGAGCTGGACGAGTACGTCTTCGAGGCGCTGCGCTCCGGGGCGGCGGGCTTCCTGGTCAAGGACACCGAGCCGGCCGACCTGCTGCGGGCGGTCCGGGTCGCCGTCGCGGGGGACGCGCTGCTCTCGCCGGGGGTCACCCGGCGGCTGATCGGCGAGTTCGCCGCCCGGTCGAAGCGGCCCGAGGCCGTGCCGCAGGGGCTCTCGGACATCTCGATGCTGACCGAGCGGGAGCGCGAGGTGCTGGCGCTGGTCGGGATGGGGCTGTCCAACGAGGAGATCGCCCGGCGGCTGGTGGTCAGCCCGCTGACGGCGAAGACGCACGTCAGCCGGGCGATGGTGAAGCTCGGGGTGCGGGACCGGGCGCAACTGGTGGTGCTGGCCTACGAGTCGGGGCTGGTGCGGCCGGGCTGGCTGGGCTGAGGGCTGCTCCCGGGCCGGAGCGTCGCGGGTGGTTCGTACTCTCCCGGGAGTATCCCAACTGCCGCTGCTGGTAGGACGCGCGATGAGGGTCTTCGGCGGGACGCTTCAGGTGTCTCGGGAACCGCCCGAGGTGCTGGAAGCCCACCACCGAGGAGTTGAACCACCATGTACACCCAGCTGGCCGACTGGCACGGCCCGGGCCCGTGGATCCTGCTGATCCCCCTGGTCTGGATCGCCGTGGTGGTCCTGGTGATCGCGGTCCTGCGCCGCACGGTCTGGCGGCGGCACGGCTGCGGGTACGGCGCCAGGGCCGGGTTCGGGCCCGGATCGGGAGCCGGGGCCGTCGCGGAGCATCCGCTGGCCGTCCTGGGCCGCCGCTACGCCGAGGGCGACATCGACGCCGAGGAGTACCGCGCCAAGCGGGCCGTGCTCAGCGAACCGCCGCGGGGCGACCCCGGAGGAGGTGGCGCCAAGTGACCGCCCCGGGCGTCGTACGGGGCGCCGCCGCCCGGGTGGCCGACGACCGGGTCGCCGACGCCGTGGAGGTCCACGGCGTCGGCGGCACCGGGGGCCGGCAATCCGGCCGCGTGACGGCGGGCCGGAGGCTCAGCCCGCCTGCTGCGGGAAGACCTCCCGCAGCAGCGGGTCCGGCAGTCCGCGCTTGCGCCACTCGCGCGGGTAGCCGAGCGAGACCTCCGTGAACGGGACGCCGTCGTAGGTGGTTCGGCGCGGGATGTGGAGGTGGCCGTAGATCATCGCCGCGGTGTTGAACCGGGTGTGCCAGTCGGCGGTCAGCTCGGTCCCGCACCACTGGGCGAACTCGGGGTACCAGAGGATCTCGGTGGGCTGACGGACCAGCGGGTAGTGGTTGACCAGGACGAGCGGGATGTCCGGGTCGCAGGCCGCCAGTCGCTTCTCGGTCAGCCGGATGCGCTCGCGGCACCAGGAGTCGCGGTCCGGGAACGGGTCCGGGTAGAGCATCCGCTCGTCCGCGCAGACGATGCCGCTCTCGTAGGCGGCCGCCAGGGAGGCCTCCTTGGTGGTCGTGCCCGGCGCGCGGAAGGTGTAGTCGTAGAGGAGGAAGAGCGGGGCGATGCGGACGGGTCCGCCGGGGCCCTCCCAGACCGGGTACGGGTCCTCGGGGGTCACCACACCGAGCCGGCGGCAGCGTTCCACCAGGTGCTCGTAGCGGGCCACTCCGCGCAGCTGGACCGGGTCCTCGGGGTGGGTCCACAGCTCGTGGTTGCCGGGCACCCACACCACGCGGGCGAAGCGTTCGGCGAGCAGGCCGAGGGCCCACTCGATGCTGGTCGTGATCTCGGCGACGTCACCGGCGACGAGCAGCCAGTCCCCGGGGTGGGAGGGCTGGAGCTTCTCCACCAGGTCGCGGTTCTCCTGGTAGGAGATGTGCAGATCGCTCACGGCGAGCAGCCGTCCACCCGTCGGGGTGGTCCGTTCCGGCTGTGCCTCGCTGCGGTTCTCCGTAGTCACTCCTGCCCCCTGAGGTCGCCTGGCCAATGGGGCCCACCCTACGTGGCGGGCGGGGGGAGTGGGGCGGGTTGACGGGATCAGTCGTTCGAACCGTCGGTTCAGGAGCCGAGGTCAGCCCGGCGATTCACCGGTGGTTCACCGGCGGGTCAGGGCCGGGACGGTGGATCGGGAGCCGAGCGGAAGGCGGGCTGAGGACAGGAGGCTGGATCAGGGGCCAGGAGCAGAAGGGGAGTTGGGGTCGAGCCGGTTCAGGAGCTGATGTCGATGAGCACCCCGTGGGAGGTGGTGGTGGTGACGGCGAGGATCGCCAGCGAGGCGATGCCGAGGGTCAGGCCGAGGACGGCGCGGCCGCGCCGGTTGGTGCCGCGGACCAGGGCCAGGGTGGCCAGGGTGATGGCGATCGGCCCGAGGACGATGTTGAACAGCAGCAGGCCGGGCAGGCCGAGGAGGAAGGAGGCGACAGCGAGGCCGTCGGCCTCGGCGGTGCCCTGACGGCCGGCCGCCTGACGGGCAGTCTGCTGGGCCTGGCGCTCCGGGCGGTCAATGTTCTGGCGGCCGGTGGCGATGCGGTCGGTGACGGTGCTCATGGTGGTGCGGGTCCTCTCTGGAGAGTGGCCGCGGGTGCGGTCCGCGGAGCGGCCGGGTCAGCGGTGCCGGAGGCGGGCGATGCCCTCACGGGCGCCGAAGGCGAGCAACCAGGCGGTGATGCCGGCGGAAGCGGCGAGGAAGACCGGGAGCGAGGTGTGGGCGGCGGTGCCGATCAGGATGCCCATGGCGACCAGGGCGGAGAGCAGGATCACGGCTGACTCCTTCGGCTGCGGCGGGGACTGCGCCGATTTCGGTTGACAAGTGTTCACTGACTTCGGCCCCACTCTACGCTCGGCTGGCCAAGTTCGGCAAACGAATGTTTACTGAATGGCGTGAGTCACACCGTTGGGGCCAGACAGGCCCAGAAGCAGCAGAGTCGGCGGGCCCTGCTGGACGCCGGGCTGCACCTGTTGGCCGATCAGAACCTGGCGAGCCTGGGCGTCCGCGAGGTCACCCGCGAGGCGGGGCTCTCCCCGGCCGCCTTCTATCGGCACTTCCCGGACCTCGCCGCCCTCGGGGTGGCGCTGGTCGAGGAGTCGCTGGCCAGCCTGCACGTCATGATCCGTTCGGTGCTCGCCGAGGCCGGCGACGCCGAGGAGCTGATCGACCGCGCGGTGGACGTGATCGAGCGGCACGTCCGCGAACACCGGCCGCACGTCCGCTTCCTGGCGCGCGAGCGGCACGGCGGGGTGCGGCGGGTGCGCGAGGCGATCGACGCCGAACTCGGCCGCTTCGCCGCCGAGGTGGGAGCCGCCCTGGCGCTGCAGCCGCAGTCGCGGGGGTGGAGCGAGCAGGACCTGCGGATGCTCGCCGAGCTGTACGTCGACCACATGGTCTCCACGGCCGCCGCCTTCCTGGAGGCGCTGGAGACGGACCCGGCCCGGGAGCGGCGGATCGCCGCCACCGCGCGCCTCCAACTGCGCCTGATCAGTCTCGGTCGGGAGCACTGGCAGGCGGGTTGACCGTCCGGGAGTTGGCCGGGTGGCGACGATAACCGGTCATTGCGGCTTGGGCGGTTCTTGGTGTTGCTTTGACTCTTGACAGTGGGTCATGTCCGCGACAGCTTTGGTGCACCCCCACCAGTGGATCCCCCCACATCGAGAGGTCTCTCATGAAGAAGCCGCTCAAGCCGCTCATAGGCACGGTCGCCGCGCTCCTGGTCGCCGGGGCCACCGCCCTCGGCGGAGCCGCTCCGGCCCAGGCCGCGGCCTCCGCCGACAAGTCCGCCGCCAAGCCCGTCACCGCCGTCAACTTCGCCGGGACGGTCGCCCTCAGCAACTGCTCCGGTTCGCTGGTGCGGATGCCCGGCTCGACCGCGAACGACCCGGCCCTCATACTCTCCAACGGCCACTGCCTGGAGACCGGCATGCCCGGTCCGGGCGAGGTGGTCCTCAACCGGTCCTCCAGCCGGACCTTCACCCTGCTCAACGGGAGCGGCAGCGGTGTCGCCACGCTGCGCGCGAACAAGATCGTCTACGGCGCGATGACCGACACCGACGTGTCGATCTACCAGCTGAACACCACCTACGCCTCGATCCAGTCCCGGTACGGCATAGCCCCGTTGACGATCGCCGCCACCCACCCGGTCCAGGGCACCTCGATCAAGGTCGTCTCCGGCTACTGGAAGAAGATCTACTCCTGCTCGGTGGACGGCTTCGCCTACCGGCTGAAGGAAGCCGACTGGACCTTCAAGGACTCGGTCCGCTACACCTCCACCTGCAACGTGATCGGCGGCACCTCCGGCTCGCCGGTGGTCGACGCCTCGACCGGCCAGGTGGTCGCCGTCAACAACACGATCAACGAGAGCGGCGAGACCTGCACCCTGGACAACCCCTGTGAGGTGGACCAGAACGGCGCGGTGACGGTCCGTCCGGGCATCGGCTACGCCCAGGAGACCTACGGGATCCCGGCCTGCTTCGCCGCCGGCAACCGCTTCGACCTCACCCTCGCCGGCTGCACCCTGCCCCGCCCGTAAGCCACCAGGGCAACCGCGCTGACCAGCACTTTTCCCCCGATGGGCCATCCGCGAACGGCGGGTGGCCCATTCGGCCGTCCATCGGTCGGCCACCGCTCCACCCGGCTCCACCCGGCCGTCCGACGGTCGGCCACCGCTCCACCAGTTCCACCGCGCTCCACCCGCACCATCCGCTCCACCCCGTTCCACCAGTTCCACCAGTTCCACCGCGCTCCACCCGCACCATCCGCTCCACCCGCGCCGCGCGGCCGTACCGGCGGGCGGCGATCATGTCAGCTGAACAGATGGAGAGTTGATGACCACCACCGTGAGAAGGCTGCTGGCTTCCGCCCTGCTGATACCGCTGCTCGCGCTCGGCGGCCTGGCGAGCCCGGCGTCCGCCGCCGACGGCCAGGGCGCGCAGGGTGCCCAGGGGGCGCAGGGTGACCAGGGCAAGGGGTCCCGCCACGGCCGGAGCCCCGCCGACGACCCGACCGCCGACATCAAGGACCGCCTGGCGGCGATCCCCGGCGTGACGATCACCGAGGAGAAGCCGACCACCACCGGTCACCGCTACTTCGTCGCCACGTACACCCAGCCGATCGACCACTTCCGGCCCTGGCTGGGCACCTTCCAGCAGCGCTTCAGCCTGCTGCACCGCGGCTACGACCGCCCGACCGTCTTCTACACCAACGGCTACACGCTGGGCACCAACCCGTCCCGCACCGAGCCGACCCGGCTGGTGGACGGCAACCAGGTGTCCATCGAGTACCGGTTCTTCACCCCCTCCCGCCCGGAGCCGGCGGACTGGTCGAAGGCCGGCATCCGCCAGGGCGCCGCGGACTCGCACCGGCTGGTGACCGCGCTCAAGCGGATCTACCAGGAGGAGTGGCTGTCCACCGGCGCCAGCAAGGGCGGCATGTCCTCCACCTACTTCCGCCGCTTCTACCCGGACGACGTGGCCGGCACGATCGCCTACGTCGCGCCGAACAACACGAACGTCAACGACTACCAGGCGTACAGCGATTTCTTCCGGACCGTCGGCACCCCCGAGTGCCGGGCGAGGCTGAACGCCGCCCAGCGCGAGCTGCTGGTGCGCCGTGACCGCCTGGTGCCCCGCTACGTCGCCGACAACAAGGCGTCCGGCTCCACCTTCAACACCCTCGGCTCCCCGGACCGCGCGTACGAGGCCGGCGTGCTGGACGTGGTCTGGGGCTTCTGGCAGTACAGCCTGGAGGCCGACTGCGCCAAGGTCCCGGTCGCCGCGACCGCGACCGACGACGAGCTGTACGCCTGGTTCGACTCGCAGTCCGGCATCACCGGCAACAGCGACCAGTCGCTGGCGAAGTACACCGCGTACTACTACCAGGCCGCGACCGAGCTGGGTGCGCCGTTCTTCGACGTCTCGCACCTGAAGGACGTGCTGCACTACGACTACAAGGAGCTCTACTCGGTCCGCAGCTACGTGCCGAAGGAGATCCCGACCGTCTTCAACCCGAACGCGATGCCCGACATCGACCGCTGGGTGAAGCGCGAGGGTGAGCGGATCATGTACGTCTACGGCGGCAACGACCCGTGGGGTGCCAAGCCGTTCCACCTCGGCCGGGGCAGCGAGGACAGCTACGTCTACACCGTGCCCGGCGGCAACCACGGCTCGAAGATCGAGCAGCTGCCCGCCGCGCAGTCGGCGGAGGCCACCGCCAAGGTGCTGGAGTGGGCCGGTCTGGGCGACGCGAACGCCGCCCGCTCGCTCGCCAAGACGCCGCAGCCGGGCTCGGACTTCGGCCCGCTGGACGTCGAGGGCCAGCGGCTGGAGCAGGAGCGCCGCCCGCTGTAGCGCTCGCGCTCGCGCTAGGCAGGTCGCACCACCACGCACGAGGAGGAGGCCGTCCCGGAACCCGGGGCGGCCTCCTCGCGTCGTCCCGCGCCCCGCCGGCGGGAAGGTCGGGCCGCCCCAGCCCCTCCCCGAAGCAGTGAATCAGTGCTTCAATGCTTGCATGGCCTACCGACGCACGCCCGCCGTACAAGCCCGCCTGGACGCCCAGCGCGAAGCGGTGCTCCAGTCGGCGGTCGGCCTGCTCGCCGAGCGCGGCTACGGCGGCTGCACGATGGCCGCCGTGGCGGACCGAGCCGGGATCGCCACCGGCAGCCTCTACCAGCACTTCAGCGGCAAGGCCGAGCTGTCGGTGCAGCTGTTCCGCCGGGTGGTCACGCACGAGATCGACGCGGTCAACGCCGCCGTCGCCCGCCAGGACACCCCGCGGAGGCGGATCGCCGCCGTGGTCGAGACCTTCGCCGCCCGCGCCCTGCGCGCGCCCCGGCTGGCGTACGCGCTGCTGGTCGAGCCGGCCGACGCGGTCGTGGACGAGGAGCGCCTGGTGTTCCGGCGGGCGTTCCGGGACGTGATCGCCACCGAGATCGCCGCCGCCGTGGCGAGCGGCGAACTGCCCGAGCAGGACCCGGTGCTGACCGCCGCCGCCCTGGTCGGCGCGGTCGGCGAGGCCCTGGCCGGCCCGCTCGCCGCCGCACCCGGAACAGCCGTACCCGGAACAGCCGCGTCCGGAGCCGCTGCCACACCCGGAGCGGCCGAGACCGGAGCGGCCGGGACCGGAGCCGCCGAGCCCGAACAGAGCGACAAGACCACGGTGGTCCCCGCCCTGGTCTCCTTCACCCTGCGTGCCCTGGGAGGACGCGATGACAGCGACGCATGAGGTCACCAACCAGGTGCCCCTGCCGTACGGACACGACACCGCCGCCGACCCCACCCTGCTCGCCGCCCTCCAGCGGGCCGACGCCGGCTGGGCCGAGCCCGAGCTGCGCGAGCTGGGCCGGCTGGCCGGTTCCGAGCAGGCCGCCGAGTGGGCCCGGCTGGCCAACGAGAACCCGCCGGTGCTGCGCACCCATGACCGCTTCGGCCACCGGATCGACGAGGTCGAGTTCCACCCGGCCTGGCACGAGCTGATGCGCACCGCCGTCGGGTACGGCCTGCACGCCGCCCCCTGGCGCGACGAGCGCCCCGGCGCCCACTCCGCCCGCGCCGCCCGGTTCTTCGTCTGGGGCCAGGTCGAGGCCGGCCACACCTGCCCGATCTCGATGACCTACGCCGCCGTCCCGGCCCTGCGCGCCAACCCGGCCCTGGCCGCCGAGTTGGAGCCGCTGCTGGCCGCCCGGGAGTACGACTACGGGCTGCGCGAGCCGCGTACCAAGCGCGGGCTGATCGCCGGCATGTCGATGACCGAGAAGCAGGGCGGCTCGGACGTCCGCACCAACACCACCACCGCCACCCCGCAGGCCGACGGTACCTACCGGCTCACCGGCCACAAGTGGTTCACCTCGGCGCCGATGTCCGACCTCTTCCTGACCCTCGCCCAGGCCCCGGGCGGCCTCAGCTGCTTCGTGCTGCCGCGCGTCCTGCCGGACGGCGGCCGCAACCGCCTGCAGCTGATGCGGCTCAAGGACAAGCTCGGCAACAAGTCCAACGCCTCCGCCGAGCTGGAGTACGACGGCGCGGTCGGCTGGCTGGTCGGCGAGGAGGGCCGGGGCGTCCCGACCATCATCGAGATGGTCAACATGACCCGCCTGGACTGCACCGTCGGCGCGGCCTCCGGCATGCGCTACGGCGCCACCCGGGCGGTGCACCACGCCCTGCACCGGCGGGCGTTCGGCAAGGCGCTGGTCGACCAGCCGCTGATGCGCAACGTGCTCGCCGACCTGGTGGTGGAGTCCGAGGCGGCCACGATCGTCGCGATGCGGCTCGCCCGGGCCACCGACCGCGCCCTGGCCGGCGACGAAACCGACGCGCTGGTCCGGCGGTTGGGCCTCGCGGTGGCCAAGTACTGGGTGTGCAAGCGCGGTCCGGCGCACGCCGCCGAGGCGCTGGAGTGCCTGGGCGGCAACGGCTACGTGGAGGAGTCCGGGATGCCCCGGCTCTACCGGGAGGCGCCGCTGGTGTCGATCTGGGAGGGCTCCGGCAACGTCGCCGCCCTGGACGCGCTGCGCGCCATGGCCAAGCGCCCGGAGACCGTCGAGGCCTTCCTCGGCGAACTCGACGCCGCCGCCGGCGCGGACCGCCGGCTGGACGCGGCCGTCGCCGCGCTGCGCAAGGAGCTGACCGACCCGGGGGACCTGGAGTACCGCACCCGCCGGCTGGTCGAGTCGATGGCGCTGGCCCTCCAGGGCTCGCTGCTGGTCCGGTACGGCAGCCCGGCGGTCGCCGACGCGTTCTGCGCGAGCCGGCTCGGCGGCGACCACGGCGCGGCCTTCGGCACCCTGCCGTCCGGCGTCGACACCGGGGCGATCATCGACCGCGCCCGCCCGGTGATCGCGTGAGCGACCGGGAGGCGGAGGGCGTCCGGGCGTTCTGGCAGGGCCTCGGCCTGCCGGGGCTGATCGACGTGCACACCCACTTCATGCCGAAGAACGTCCTCGACAAGGTGTGGGCGTACTTCGACGCGGCCGGTCCGCTGGTGAACCGCCCGTGGCCGATCACCTACCGCGAGGCCGAGGAGCAACGGGTCCGGCGGCTGCGGGACTTCGGCGTCCGGGCGTTCACGTCCATGCTCTACCCGCACAAGCCCGGCATGGCCGGCTGGCTGAACGGCTGGGCCGCCGACTTCGCCGCCCGCACCCCGGAGTGCCTGCACACCGCGACCTTCTTCCCCGAGCCCGGGGCGCCCGGCTACGTGGCCCGGGCGATCGAGGACGGCGCCCGGGTGTTCAAGGCGCACCTCCAGGTCGGCGGCTACGACCCGGCGGACCCGCTGCTGGACGGGGTCTGGGGGCTGCTCGCCGAGACCGGCACCCCGGTGGTCACCCACTGCGGGTCCGGGCCGGTGCCGGGCAAGTTCACCGGCCCCGGCCCGATCGGCGCGGTGCTGGAGCGGCACCCCGGCCTGGTCCTGGTGGTCGCCCACCTCGGGATGCCCGAGTACCGCGACTTCCTCGACCTGGCCGAGCGCCACCCGGCCGTCCGGCTGGACACCACCATCGCGTTCACCGACTTCGCCGAGGCCGACGTCCCGTTCCCGCGCGCGGAACTGCCGCGCCTGCGCGGGCTGCGGGAGCGCGTCCTGCTCGGCAGCGACTTCCCCAACATCCCCTACCGGTACGTCCACCAGCTGGAGGCGCTGGCCGGGCTGGGGCTGGGGGAGGAGTGGCTGCGGGCGGTCTGCCACGACAACGCGGCCGCCCTCTTCGGACTCGGACCGGGCCCCGAACCGCGACCGGAACCGCGACCGGAACCGCGACCCGAACCGGGGTCCGAACCGGGGTCCGAAGCGGGGCCCGAGCCGAGGGGCTGATCACCGCACCGTCCGCAGCACCTCCAGCGCCCTGGCGTGCAGCCCGGGCGCGGCGGCGAGGAAGCCGTCGGAGCCGGCCGTCCAGGCCGCCCCGGCGGCGTCCGTCACCGTGGCGCCCGCCTCGCGCGCGATCAGCGCGCCGGGCAGCAGGTTGCCCGCGTCCAGGCCGTACTCCCAGAACAGCGCCAGGTGCCCGGAGCCGACCTGGGCCACCTGGAGCGCGGTCGGGCCGAGGTTGCGCACCGCCAGGACGGCGCCCGCCATCGCGGACAGCGACTCGCCGGCCCGGCGCAGCGCCACCGGGTCGGCGGCCACCCGGGGCGGCTGGCTGGTGGCGGCGACGGTGACGGCCAACTCCCGTTCCAGGGGCGCGATCGGCCGCCCGTCCAGCTCGGCCCCGCCGCCGAGCACCGCCCGGTAGGTACGGCCGTCCTGCTCCGGGGCGTGCACCACGGCCAGCACCGCCGCGCCGTCCCGCACCAGCGTGGCGGTCACCGCCCAGTGCGGCTGCCCGAGCAGGTACTGCACCGCGCCGTCGGTCGCGTCGCACAGCCACCACTCGCCCTCGGCGGGCACCGGGCCGTCCAGTTCCTCGGACACCCAGCCGGCCCGGGGGCGCAGCGCCGTCAGCCGCTCCCGCAGGGCGGCGGCCGCCGGGCCGTCCAGCTCGGCGAAGCGGGCCGCCGCCTCCTCGACGGTCCGCGCCGTGACCGGCTCGGCGGACCGGCGTGCCGCCAGCCCCGCACCGACCTCGCGCACCGCGGCCTCCACGTCCTCCGCCAGCCTCCACAGCCCGTCCGTCACGGTGACTCCTCCTCGCTCCGGGCCGGTGTCCGCTCCGGCCGCCCGGGACAAGGAGTACCGTCAGGGCTGCCGAAGAGGACGCAGCAGCCGCCGGAAGTGGCGGGGATCGGACACCATGGACCTCTCCACCGCCGATCCGGACAGCGTGCTGGACACCCTCGACCGCCGCCTGGTGTGCGCCCTCCAGGTGGACGGACGGGCCGAGCCCGGCCGGATCGCCGAGGTGCTGGGCGTCTCCGCCCGGACGGTCACCCGCCGGCTGGGCCGGATGCGGCAGGCCGGGGTGCTGCGGGTGGTCCGGCTGCCGGATGTCGAGGACGCCGCCGTGGGCGCGCTGCTGCTGCGGGTCCGGGTGCTGAGCGGCCGGGTGGACGCCATCGCGCGGGCCCTCGCCGACCGCCCCGACGTGCCGTTCGTCGACGTGATGCTCGGCGGCCACGAGGTCGGCGCCGTGGTGCTCACCGACGCCGGCTCCCGCGACCGGCTGCTGTACGGGCAGCTGCCCGCGACCGGCGCCGTCACCGAGACCACCACCCACGCGGTGCTGCACGCCTTCGCCGACGCCGGGCAGTGGCGGGCCGGGTACCTGACCGGGGAGGAGGCCGCCGCGCTCGCCCGGCCCGCCGTCCTGCGCCCCGCCGCGCCCCCGCCGCTGGACGATCTCGACCGCGCGCTGCTGGAGCGGCTCGGCGAGGACGCCCGGCAGTCCCACGCCGTACTGGCCGCGGCGGTGGGCGCGCCCGAGTCCACGGTGCGCTGCCGGCTGCACCGGCTGGACGGGGCCGGGCTGCTGCGCACCCACGCCACCGTGGACCCGCGGCTGCTCGGCCTGGCCGTGGACGCCAACCTCTGGCTGGACGTGCCGCCCGGCCGGATCGCCGAGGTCGGCACGGTGCTGGCCCGCCACCCGCGGGTGCACGGGGTGTTCGCCACCAGCGGCCCGGCCAACCTGCTGGCCACGGTGTTCTGCCCGGACCACGGTGAGCTGTACCGCTTCCTCACCGACACCCTCGGACCGCTCGGCGTCACCCGGGCCGAGACCACCATCACCGCCCGCGCGGTGAAGCGGGCGGGCGTCCTGCTCCGGCAGCCACCCCGGCGGCCGTAGCCCGACTGCTCGTGGCCCAGCGGCCGTAGCCCGCGTTGCCCGTGGCCCGGCGGCCGTAGCCCGACGCCCGTGCCCGTGCGGGCGCCCGCCCTTACCTGCGGGGTAATCGACGCCCGCCGCCGGGCCGGGCAGGGTGGGGGCACCCGGTGCGGCCGCCACGGTCCCGGGGCCCACCCCCGACAGGAGGCGATCCGCCATGTCCGCCCACGCGAACACCCTCAGCCCCGCCCGGCCCGGTTCCGTCTTGTCGCCGTGGACGGTGCGCGGCGCCCTGACCCTGGACGCCCTGGTGACCGGCGGCAACGGCCTGGCCTACCTGGCCTTCTCCGGTCCGCTCGGCGAGCTGCTCGGCGCGGGCCGCACCACCCTGGTCGAGGTCGGGCTGCTGCTCCTCGGGTACGCCCTCGCGGTCGGCGCGCTGGCCGCCCGGCGGCAGCCGCCGGGGCCGGGGGTGCGGGCGGTGATCGGCGTCAACCTGGCCTGGGTGGTGCTCAGCCTGGTCGCGATGGAGGTGTGGCTGGAGCCGACCACCGCCGGGTTCGTCTGGATCCCGGTGCAGGCCGCGGCGGTGGCCCTGTTCGCCGTCCTCCAGTTCACCGCCCTGCGGCGCCGGGCCCGGCAGCAGGGCTAAGGCGTGTCGGGCACGACCTGACGCTCGGGGCCGACCACGGACTGCAGGAACCGCACCGTCTCCGCGTCGGCCGGCAGGAAGGTCTCCATGGCCAGCTCGGAGACGGTGACGTCCAGCGGCGTGTTGAAGGTCGCGATGGTGGAGAGGAAGGAGAGCACCCGCTCCTCGTACCGGATCCGCAGCGGCAGCGCGAACGGGGACCCGTACGCGGCCGGCCCGTCCACCCGGTCGTCGGCCGGCTCGTCCGCCGGGTCGCCGGCCGGTTCGGGGTAGCCGCGGACCTCCTCGTACAGCCGGCGCAGCGGCTCGGCGCGGACCAGCTCCAGCTGCCGTTCCATCCGCTCCAGCAGGTGCCGCCGCCACTGCCGCAGGTTGACGATGCGCGGCGCGAGCCCGTCCGGGTGCAGGGTGATCCGGATCGCGTTGAACGGCGGCTCCAGCAGGTGCGGGGCGACGCCGGCCAGGAGCAGCCCGAGCGAGCGGTTGGCCGCCAGCACCCGGAAGGACCCGTCGACCACGACCGCCGGGTACGGGTCGTGGGCGGCCAGCAGCCGCTCCAGCCCGCCGCGCAGCGCGGCCATCGACGGGTCGTCCAGCGGTGTCTCGGGGTAGTGCGGGGCGTAACCGGCCGCCAGCAGCAGGGCGTTGCGCTCGCGCACCGGGACGTCCAGCTCCTCGGCCAGCCGCAGCACCAGCTCCCGGCTGGGGCGGGAGCGGCCGTTCTCGACGAAGCTGAGGTGGCGGGCCGAGGAGTCCGCTCGCAGTGCCAGTTGCAGCTGGCTGAGCTGCCGTCGTACCCGCCAGCCGCGCAGCAGCGGACCGACGCCGGTTCCCGTCGGGCTGCCCATGCCCGCCATGATCGTCATGGCCCAGGACGGTACTCGAACCACCCCGGTCGGCGGGAGGGGGCGCGGGGGACCAGGCGACAAGGAGCCCGGGGCCCGGGGGATCAGGGCTGGGGGATCAGAGCCCGGGGGATCCGGGGCTCAGACGCCGGTGCTGGACCCCGGGCGGATGACCATGAGCACCACGACCACGGCCCACAGCAGGTTGAACACCCCGGCGGTCATCGGCAGCAGCTTCAGGCCGCCGACGGCCTTGGCGTGCTGCTCGTCCGACGGGTCGAGTTCGAGCGCGTCCACGGCGGCCTGCTGGCCGGGCAGCACGAAGAGCAGGAGGGAGAGCGCGGCGATCGCGGTCAGCACCATCGAGACGATCACCCAGGACTGCCCGAGCACGTCCATCACCTGGGCCAAGCCGATGCCCAGCACCGGCACCGCGACCCCGAGCAGCGCGTAGACCTGGGTGATCCGGTGCAGCACCCGCAGCACGCCGGCGTCGGAGGCCCGGTCCGGTCCGCCCGCCAGCGCGGCCTTCGCCCGGCGCGGGAACATGCTGACGGCCACCGCGACCGGGCCTATGAACAGGACCGACACGAGGACGTGCAGGCTCAGCAGGAACTTGGCCATGGCGGGGCACCCTCTTGAATTCCGGTGGGCAGCTGGTCGGCTGGGGGCGGGGCGCACGCGATCGGCGGGCCCACGACCAGGCACGCTAACACCGCTTATTCACCGGCCCACCGCGCGGGTGGGCGCCGGAGCCCGCCGCCGGAGCCCGCCGATGCCCGGCGCCCCGCCCCTTCGCTCAGCCGGCCGCCGTGAGCTCCACGATCCGGGGCGGGGCGGTGCTGACGGCCGCGACGGCGGCGGCGTGCTCCGGGTCGGTCCAGTCGAGCAGGTGCAGGTCCTCGTACCGGCTGCGCAGCGGGGCGCCCGGCGGGACGGTCAGCGGCAGGGCGGAGAGGTCGACCCGGCCGAGGGTGTCCAGGGTGGCCCGCCCGATCTTGATCAGCGACTCCTTGCGCACCCAGAGCCGCAGGAACGCCCGCTCCGACTCCGGGTCGGCCTCGACCAGGGCGAGCTCGGCCGGGGCGAGCACCCGGCGGGCGACCGAGCGCAGCGAGCCGCCCCGGGTGGACAGCTCGACGTCGACCCCGATCGGCTGGAACCCGGCGCCGGCCGCGACCACGCCCCGGGTGTGCGACAGGCTCACGTGCACCCCGGGGTGGTCCGGCAGGTAGGGCTTGCCGTGGTCGGCGAGCCCGCAGTCCGGGCACTGCTGGGCGAGGACGAGGCCGGCCACCGGCACGTCGAGCAGCCGGGCGGCGCAGAGCCGGACCAGGACGTGGCCGGCGGTGAAGTCGGTCCGCCCGGACTCGTGCCGGAAGCGCGCGGCGCGCTCCCGCTCCATGGCGGTCAGCAGGTGCTCGCCCGCCTCGGGGTGCCGCAGTACGGCGTCGGCGGACGCGACGGCGACGAGCGGCGCGCTCTGTTCCTGGGCCTCGGTGGTCATGCCTCCAACTTAGGGCCTGTCTTCGAACTCGCGTCTGCGGGGCGACGCCAGGGCACGCACCTCGAAGACACGCCCGAGGGCCTTGCCGTCCGTCGGCGCCCGCCCGAGGAAGCGCTGCTCCGTACGGATGAATTTCGGATCCGATCTGAGGGTCTGTAAAGTGCGGATGGTCCGTTTTGGGGTTGGATGTCCCGGATCTGTGAGATCGCCAGCAGATGGCACGGAACATGGCAGGTCGTCCCGGCCTGTCCTTTTCTCATGCACGGAGGAATTGTCGATGGGTCAGGCCACCGGTTCGCCGGATCACAGAACGACCGCCGTGAGAACACCGGCCACACGAAGGCGCCGGGCCGTCCGGGTGGCGGTGGCGACCGCCCTCACCGCGCTGCCGCTGGCCGCGGTGCTGACGGTCGGTTCCGCCGCTCCGCTGGCCCCGCCGCTGGGCGCCTGCTCGGGGCCCGACTGCCCCGCCACCTGGCCGCCGCCCAACAACGGCGACTTCCCCGGCCGCGACGCCACCATCAACGTCTTCACCGGCGGCGACTACACGGTGACCGGCCGCGCCGCGGAGGCCGAGGGCAAGATCGTCACGCTGGGGAACCTGACCGTCGACAAGAACGGCGGCGGCATCTACAACATGGGCGTCGTCGGCGTCGGCTCGCGCGTGGTACCGCCGAACGGCAGCGACTTCGTGACCACCGGCGGCAACGTCGACGTGCTGACCGGCAACGCGATCCTGATCGGCGGCAGCGACTCGCACGGCCCGGCCTTCGGCAACCTGCGCCACGCGGGCTCCGTCACCGGCACCGTGAACATCGACCCCACCGGCGAGTCGATCCAGGACCCGAACGCGGCCGCGCCCTACCAGTCGGTGCTGACCCAGATCGAGGAGGTCTCCGACTGCGTCGGCCGGGCCACCGCGACCGGCACCGTCGACATCTCCCCGAGCCAGGCGACCTTCACCGGTGACGGGACCAGCATGAAGCAGGTCTTCAACGTCACCCAGAACCTCGCCTCGCCGTCCGGCGGGCAGATCGGCCTGGTCTTCAACAACATCCCGGCCGGCGCCACCGTCGTGGTGAACATGCTCGGGGACAGCCCGATCATCAACACCTACACCGGCACCGGCCTGGCCGGGGACCAGACCACCGACATGCGCTCGAAGCTGATGTACAACTTCCCGACCGCGACCTCGGCGCAGATCCTCGGCAGCGCCCAGTTCCAGGGCTCGGTCATGGCCGGCAACCCGGGCGGCACCACGACCATCGCCCAGCCGGGCATGAACGGCCGGGTGTACCTGGCGGGCAACCTGGTCCACACCGGTACCGGTGGCTACGAGATCCACAGCTACCCGTTCGACGGCGACCTGCCGGACTGCGCCGTGACGCCCAGCCCGTCGCCGACCTCGCCGACGCCGTCCCCCTCGCCCACGTCCCCCTCACCGACCTCGCCGAGTCCGACGTCGCCGTCGCCGACCTCGCCGTCGCCGACGTCCCCGTCCCCGACCTCGCCGTCCCCGACGTCTCCCGCGCCGACCTCTCCGGCGCCGACCTCGCCGTCGGCCAGCGCGACGACGTCGAGCGCCGGTCCGGGCCCGACCAGCCACCACCCGACCAAGGCGCCGACCAGCCAGCACCCCGGTGGCGGTGAGCTGCCCTCCACCGGTGCGGGCAACGCCCCGGTGGTCTTCGGCCTGGCGGGCGTCGGCCTGCTCGGCCTCGGCGGTCTGGCCGTACTGGCCGCCCGCCGCCGCGGCCGCCACAGCTGACGGACCGTACCGCTGACGAACTGACGAACTGACGAACTGATCAGCCGGACAGCGGCGCAGGCCGCCCGAGTCGACCCCGACCGGGCGGCCTGCGCCGTTCCCGCCCCCGGCGCCGCGGGTTTCCCCCGGTCCGGCCGCCTACCGCCCGGCCGGGTAGTGGGCGAGGCCAGAGGCGAGCAGGCCGAAGGCGTGCCGCACCGCCGCCTCGACCCGGGTCCGTACCGCCTCGGCCGGCTCCCCGGCGACCATGGCCCGCCGGATCTCGCCGAGCACCGCCCGGTGGGCCCCCGCGACGGCTCCGGCCACGACCCGGGGGAGCGGGTCCTCCGGTGCGGCGCCCGATTCCTCGGCCAGGGCGGCCGCCAGCGCCGCCTCGGCCCGTTCGCCGAGCTCCAGCAGTCGGGCCCGCAGGGCGGCGCTGTCCTCGACGATCCGCCAGAACGCCGCGATCCCCGGGTTCAGTCCGACCGTCGGCTCGCCGCTCGCGAAGGCCGCCAGCAGGTCGGCCCGGACGGCGTCCACGGCCGAGCTGCCCGGGGGGCGGTGCCGGACCACCTCGGCCAGGTGGGCGACCACCTCCTCCTGGCGGTCGAAGAACAGGTCCTCCTTGGTCGGGAAGTAGTTGAAGACCGTGTTCGGCGAGACCCCGGCGGCCCGGGCCACCTCGACCACCGTGACCCGGTCGAAGCCGCGCTCGGCGAACAGGCCCATGGCGGTGTCGGAGAGCAGCTCCCGGGTCTGCTGCTTCTTGAGTTCGCGAAGTCCCATGGCCGGATCCTATCCGCCAATCATGGTGTCACTGAAAACTTGCAGTGACACCAAAAATATCCGCTACGGTGACGGCATGACCTTCACCTTCGGCATCTATCCCGGCGGGCTGGCGGGCGACGACACCGGCGTGATCACCCCCGCCCGCCCCGACGACCCGGCCCGGATCACCGCCGCCCTGCGCGAACTCCAGGGCGGTGCAGGGGAGTTCCTGGTCCGCGCCTACCGCTCGTACCCGGGCGGCGAGCACACCCCCGAGCGGCCCGAGCGGTACGCCGTCGACGGCCGCCGGCTCGACCTGGTGGTCCAGTACCGGGAGCGGAGCGGGGAGTTGGCGGGCTGGCTGGACTTCGTCCGGCGGACGGTCCGGACCGAGGGGCACCGCCTCGCCCTGCTCCAGATCTGCGAGGAGCCCAACCTGGACCTCCCGCCCGTGGACGGCAGCATCCCGAACGTCCGCCGGGCGCTGGTCGAGGGCGTGGTCGCGGCCAAGGAGGAGGCGCTGGCCCACGGATTCGACCGGCTGGCCGTCGGCTTCAACGCGGTGCCCTCCTTCGACCCCGCGGACACCTTCTGGACCGAGCTCGGGGAGCTCGCCGACGAGCGCTTCCACCGCGCCCTGGACTACGTCGGCCTGGACTTCTTCCCGGACGTCTTTCGCCCCGTCCAGCCGTCCCAACTCGCCGACGCGGTACGGGCGGTGCTCACCGGCTTCCGCCGGGACGCGCTGCCCCGGGCCGGGATCGGGCCGGACGTCCCGCTGCGGATCTGCGAGAACGGCTGGCCCACCGGCCCCGGGCGGAGCGAGGCGCGGCAGGCCGAGGTGGTGGCGGAGGTGGTCCGGACGGTCGCCGGGCTCGCCGCCGAACTCCACGTCACCGGTTACGCGTTCTTCGCGCTGCGCGACGCGGACAGTGCGGGTGCCGGGCTGTTCCCGCGCTTCGGCCTGCTGCGCGACGACTACACGCCCAAGCCGGCCTTCGCGGTCTACCGCGGGCTGGTCCAGGAGCTGACGAACTGACCTTCCGGCGAGGTTAGTTCGCCTCGAAGAAGCGCTCCACCGTGCGACGTCGCGCGGCGACGGCGTGCACCGGTTCGCCGATCACCCGGCCGGCCAGGGCGACGGCCAGCTCGCCGACGTCCTGCCGCAGCACGCGGGCCGCCTCGGCCCGGTCGGCGGCGATCCGGGCGCGGCCGGTGGTGAGCAGTTCGTCCCGGGTGCGGATGCCCTCCGCGCGGGCCGCGACCATCGCCGCCGCGCCGCGCTCGGCGTACTCCTCCCGGATCCGGGCCGCCTCGTGCCGTGCCTCGGCCAGCTCCAGCAGTCGGGCCTCCCGGGTGGCCTCGGCCTCGGCGAGCAGGGCCTCGGCGCGTTCGGCGCGGCCCTCGGTGGCCTCCCAGCGTTCGGACTGCACCCGTTCGATCCGCGGGAGCAGACGGCGGCCGAGCGCCCACATCAGCAGGAAGAGCAGTGCCAGGCCCAGCAGCAGCGGGGCCGGTTCGGGCTTGAGCGGGCCGAGTTCGAGGTTCACGCACGCCTCCCCAGGGTGTGACGTTCCGTCAGCCTTGAGCATCCCCAAGGACGACGGAGGTCGAACTCGGCCCGGGCATGAGCTGCGTCACGGCGGCCCCCGGGTCGTGCCGCCGCTCCGGGGGCCGGCCCTCCCGGCCGGCTACGTCACCTCGCCCCGGCGGGAGAAGCGCTCCGCCCGCCACTCGCCGCTCTCCAGCACCTCGGCCAACTGCCGGGCCGCGTCCCAGACCTCGGTGTACGACAGGTAGAGCGGCGTGAAGCCGAAGCGCATCAGGTCCGGCGCGCGGAAGTCGCCGATCACCCCGCGCTCGATCAGCGCCTGCACCACCGGGTAGCCGTCGGCGTGCCGCAGCGCGACCTGGCTGCCGCGCCGGGCGTGCTCGCGCGGGGTCGCCACCTCGACGCCGTCCAGGCCCTCGGTCAGTGAGATGAACAGGTCGGTCAGTGCCAGGCTCTTCGCCCGCACCTTCGCCAGGTCGACCCGCTCCCAGATGTCCAGCGAGGCGCCGAGGGCGGCCTGGCCGAGCAGCGAGGGCGAGCTGGTCAGGAACCGGCCGATGCCCGGCTTCGGCTCGTAGCCGGGCTCGAAGGCGAACGGCCGGGCGTGGCCGAACCAGCCGCTGAGCGGTTGGAACGGGCCGGCCGCCAGGTGCCGTTCGGCGACGTACAGGAAGGCCGGCGAGCCGGGGCCGCCGTTCAGGTACTTGTAGGTGCAGCCGATCGCGAAGTCCGCGCCGGCGGCGTCGAGTCCGACCGGCAGCGCGCCCACGGAGTGGCACACGTCCCAGATCATCAGGGCGCCCGCGGCGTGCACCCGGGCGGTGATCCCGGGCATGTCCAGCAGCTCGCCGGTGCGGTAGTCGACGTGCGAGAGGACGACCGCGGCGACGTCCTCGTCCAGGTGCCGGTCCAGCTCCTCGGGGCGGATCAGCGCGCTGCGCGCGCCCTCGACCAGGCCGGTCACGCCCTCGGCGATGTACAGGTCGGTCGGGAAGGCCTCGGCGTCGCCGAGCACCGTGCGCCGGCCCGGGCGCAGCCGCAGCGCGGCCGACAGCACCTTGAACAGGTTGACCGAGGTGGTGTCGCAGACGACCACCTCCGCCGGAGCGGCGCCGACCAGCGGCGCGATCCGCCGCCCCAGCCGGTACGGCTGCTCGAACCAGCCGGCGTCGTTCCAGCTGCGGATCAGCTCCCGGCCCCACTCCTCCTCGACCACCCGGCGCACCCGCTCGGGCGTGCGCGCCGGCAGCGCGCCCAGCGAGTTGCCGTCCAGGTAGACCACCCCGTCCGGCAGGGCGAACTCCTTGCGGAACGCCGCCAGCGGGTCGGCGGCGTCCAGCGCCGCGCAGTCCTCGCGCGTGGTCATTGCCCGTTCCTCCCTCGTCATCCTCTGCCCGTCCCGTTCCGTACCCGTTGTGCCCGTCACAGCCCGTCCCGGATCGTCCACAGCTCCGGGAAGACGTCCTGCTCGGCCGACTTGCGCAGCCAGGTCAGCCCGCTGGAGCCGCCCGAGCCGGGCTTGCCGCCCATGGTCCGCTTGACCGCCGAGAGGTGGCGCTGGCGCCACCGGGTGACCCGCTCGGCCACGTCCAGCAGGGCCTCGCCGAGCGGCCGGAGCGCGGCGAGCTCCGGCTCGGTGTACACCCGCCGCCAGGCCGCCTCGACCTCCGCCGACGGCTGGTAGCGCTGCTCGGAGGGGGCCGGGTGCGGGGCCAGGCCGCGGCGCGCCAGCAGCGCCAGCGCCTCGTCGTACAGGCCGGGGGAGCGCAGTGCCTCGGCCAGCTCGGCCCGGGTGTCGGGCATCCCGTCGTACATCGCCAGCAGCGCGGCGTTCTTGTTGCCGAGCAGGAACTCCAGCCGCAGGAAGGCGGCGGACTGGAAGCCGGAGGCCTCGCCGAACAGCGAGCGGAAGGAGTTGAACTCGTGCGGGGTCATGGTGGCCAGCAGGTCCCAGGACTCCACCAGCACGTCCTGGACGTGGGTGCCCCGGCGCAGCGCGGCCAGGGCGGCGGCCAGGTCGTCCTCGCGCAGCGCCTGCCGGGCGAGCGTCCACTCGTGCCGCAGCAGGTCGAACAGCAGCTCCATCACCTGGGTGGTGACGATGAACGACAGCTCGGCCGGCTCCTTGCTGCGCGGGTGCTGCAGGCCGTGCAGTTCCTCCAGGCGTACGTACTCGGCGTACGGGGTGCCCCGGCCGGGCGCTCCGCCCCGGCCGAACGACAGGTTGGGCGTCTCCACCGTGTCGTGCCCCATCCCGATCCCTCCAGATCCTCCGGGCCGCGTCACCCGGTCCGGTGGACCAGCCGGACTGCCGGGTTCCACCGGGTGCCCATTGTGCGGCGGCGGTGCCCCCCGCTTGAATGGTCGACGGGCATCACAACCGCCTTCGGAGCTGTCGTTCGCGAGGCGTTCCGCCGATTCGCTTTACGAATGGAAATCCCTTGATCCCGACCACCCGGGAGGCCGCCTTGGACGCCGTCGACCGCCGTCTGCTCGCCGAGCTCCAGGCCGACGCCCGGCTCTCGTACAACGAACTCTCCCGCCGGGTGAGCCTGTCCGCACCCGCGGTGGCCGAACGGGTCCGCCGGCTGGAGTCCGAGGGCGTGATCAGCGGCTACCACGCCCACGTGGACCTCACCCGGGCCGGGCTGCCGATCACCGCGCTGGTCCAGATCCAGTGCTACGGCCCGCGCTGCGTGCTGCGCGACCCGGAGGTGCCGACCTGGCCGGAGGTGGTCCAGCTGCACCGGGTCACCGGCGGGGCGTGCTGCGTGCTGCTGGTCGCGGTGTCGACGATGGCCGAGTTCGAGGCGGTGTGCGACCGGCTCGGCGGCTACGGCCAGCCGTCCAGCTCGATGATCCTCTCCAGCCCGGTGCCCTGGCGGCCGGTGGTGCCGCACTGAGCGCCGCCGGGTCGCGGTCGGGCCGCGGTCGGGCCGCGGTCGGGTCGCGGCACCGCGGCCGGCCGGCCCTGACGCGGACGTCAAGGGGTAGGTTGCCCGGCATGCCGAACGAGCGCCACATCCTGCTGCTGCCCGGGAGCCTGCGGGCCGGTTCCACCAATGAGACGGTGCTGCGCACCGCGGCCGCGGTGGCGGCCGCCACCCCGGGCCTGCGGGCCGCCTACTACGAGGGCCTGGCCGGGCTGCCGCACTTCAACCCGGACCACGACACCGACCCGCTGCCGGAGCCGGTGGCCGGGCTGCGGGCCGCGATCGGGGCGGCCGACGCGCTGCTGGTCTGCACCCCCGAGTACGCCGGGACGCTGCCGGGCGCGTTCAAGAACCTGCTGGACTGGACGGTTGGCGGGGTCGAGATCTCGGACAAGCCGACCGGCTGGATCAACGCCGCCGGCCCGGGCCGCGGTCTGGGGGCCGAGGCCACCCTGCGCACCGTCCTCGGCTACACCGGTGCGGCGGTGCTGGACGAGGCCTGCGTCCGACTGCCGCTGGAGCGCGGCGCGGTCGGCCCGGACGGGCTGGTCGCCGACCCGCTGGTGCGCGAGTGGATCGGCGGGGTGCTGGCCCGGCTCGCGGCGGGCTGAGCGGGGGCTGAGCGGGGGCCGGGCGGGGGCTGGGGGCGGGCCGGGCTCAGTGCCCCGTCGGCAGGTGCACCCCGAGCCCGGCCAGGCCCTCCAGGAACAGCTCGACGCCGACCGCCGCCAGCAGCAGCCCGAGCAGCCGGGACAGCACCTCCAGCGAGGTGCGGTGGGTGCGCCGCATCAGCGGGGCGAGCACCGCCACGCAGAGGTAGTTGATCACCGCGACGGCCACGTACGCCCCGGAGACGGCGGCCTTCCAGCCCCAGTTGTCCTGGTTGAGCGAGGCGACCAGGACGGCCGTGATGGCGAGCGGGCTGGCGATGTACGGCAGCAGCAGTTCGCGGATTCCGTCCACCAGCGGGTTCGCGAGGTGCTCGTCCTCCTCGCCGTCCGAGCCGAGGTGGACGCCGAAGACCAGCGCGACGGCGTAGACGAAGAAGATCGCCCCGCCCGCGAGCTGCAGCGACTGGTCGCTGATGTGGAACAGGGTGGTCAGCTCGTCGGCCCCGAAGCCGAGCACCAGGCCGATCACCGCCGAGATGGCCGTGCTCAGCGCCGCCAGCCGCCGCAGCTCCAGGTTGCTCCTGGTCCCGGCCAGCCGGGCGAAGGCCAGCAGGGTCTTCGGCGGACCGACCACGGCGAAGAAGGTGATGAAGGCGCTGCCCAGGTTGAAGACGAACATGGGCCCAGCATGACCGCGCGGCCCCGGGCGGCCGGGGCGCCACGCCCCGCGGCCGGGCGTGGCGTGAATCTCCCCGGCGGCCGTTCCATTCCTGGTCAGGGGCGAATTCGCCCGGATGGCGGTCCCGGCTCGAAGGGACGGGCGCTCTCGGTTGCTATGGAGGCAGGACTGCCAGCGAGCGGGACCAGCCCGCCGCGGAAGCGAGGATGCGACATGTGCCTGAACCGTAAGGACCTGGGCCTGCTGGCCCTGCGCGGCGCGGTCGGCGGGGTGCTGATCGCGCACGGCACCCAGAAGCTGTTCGGCTGGTTCGGGGGCGGCGGCCTGGAGGGCACCACCCAGGCCATGGAGCACATGGGCTTCCACCCGGCCCGGGAGAGCGCGCTCGCGGCCGGCCTCGGCGAGGCGGGCGGCGGGGCGCTGCTGGTGGCCGGGCTGGCCACCCCGGCGGCCGGCGCGGTGGTGGCCGGGACGATGGCGGGCGCGGTGTCGGTGCACGCCCCGGCCGGCTTCTTCGCGATGTCCGGTGGCTACGAGTACCCGGCCTTCCTCGGCGCGACCGGGCTGGCGATCGGCCTGGCCGGTGCCGGCCGGTACTCGCTGGACCACCTGACCGGCCACGTCTTCGACCGGCCGTGGGTCGGGCTGGTGGCCTTCGTGGCGAGTGCCGCCGGGGCGTACGGCGCGGTCGCCCGGCGCCGGCACCAGGTGCGGCTGCGCGAGGAACGGGCCGCGGTGGAGGCGGACGAGCAGGAGGGCTCGGGGCTCTCATAGGGCCCCTCGTGGAGGGCGGGTCCCGCAGGCCGGTTCACCCGGAGGCAGCAGCCCTGCTGGCGGAGGCCCGCCCGCCCTCGGAGGGTGGGCCGGGAGGTGTGCCGGGCAGCCCGGCGCCGACCGGAAACGAGGGACCGCATGGACCGCCAGCCGCTCACCCGCGCGAGGGCCTGTACCCCGCCGAGGGCCACCGCCCAGGACCTGGACGCACCGCCGCTGCGCCGCCAACGGCGGGCGGTGGCAGGGGTGTTGGTCGCCGCGGTGGTCGGTGCGGCGGTGCTCGCGGGCTGCTCCTCCGGCCAGAGTGCGAGCAGTGTGGCCTCCGGGGCGGCGGCCGCGGTGGAGCGGGGTGCGAGCGCCGCCGCCTCCGCGGCCTCGGCGCTGGCCTCGGTGGCCGGCGGGGCGGGTGCGGCGATCGCCTCGGCGGAGGCGCAGGCCTCGGCGGCGGTGTCGGCGGCCTCCTCGGCCGTCGCCGGGATCAAGGGCGGGCTGGACGCCAAGGGGGACGTCGCGGTCGGGGCGGTGAGCACCGGTTCGGACGGCAAGCCGCAGGTGTCGCTGACCGTCACCAACCACGGGCAGCAGTCGTACCGGTACGTGATCCAGCTGGACTTCACCGACGAGTCCGGCAAGGTGCTGGACGCGACCGCGGTGACCGTCCAGGACGTGGCCGCCGGGCAGAGCGCCCAGGCCACCGGGCACGCCAACCGGGACCTGTCCGGCACGGTCAAGGCCGAGGTGGCCAACGCCGTCCGCTATTGAGTCGGGGCCCGGCCGCCCAGCTCAGCGCGGGTGCGGAACCTTAAGCGGGGCTCAAGGCCCAACAGCACCCCTTGACGGGCGAGTTGGTCTAGTCCATTTTTATTGCCCAGGTGCAGGGAGCCCCTGAACCGGCGCCGGCGGCCTCGTGCTGCCGGCGCCGGTTCGGCACATCCCGGTAGTCCGTCATGGTCTGATCCGCTCGATTCCCCACCCATGCCTGTCATGTCCCGGTCGTCCGGCCCCACCCCGGACGCGCGCCCCCGGGACGGCGGGTACCCCCACAACCAGGAGTCACGCACCCATGCTGCGCTCACGCATTGAAAGGGCCGGGACCCCGGCTCCGCAGGGCGGCCGCCGACGCCGTCCCAAGAGCCTGGCCGCCATCGCGGCCGGCACCACCGCCTCCCTGCTGCTCGGCGCCGGTCTCGCGCTGACCGGCGGCGCCGCGGCCAACGCCGCGACCACCAACTCCACCGGCGCGCCCGCCACCAGCGGCGGCATCAAGGTCGCCTACTACGACCAGTGGTCGGTCTACGCGAACGCGTACTACCCCAAGACGATCCAGGACACCGGCGTCGCCGGAAAGCTGGACTACCTGATCTACGACTTCGCCAACATCCACCCGACCGACCTGGGGTGTTTCGAGGCCACCAAGGCCGCGGACACGAACGACAACAACCCCAACGCGGGTGACGGCGCCGCCGACGCGTTCGCCGACTACCAGAAGAGCTTCGGCGCGGACATCTCGGTCGACGGCGTCGGCGACGTCTGGAACCAGCCGATCGCGGGCAACTTCAACCAGCTGAAGAAGCTGAAGGCGAAGAACCCGAACCTCAAGGTCCTGCTCTCGCTGGGCGGTTGGACCTACTCCAAGTACTTCTCGCCGGCCTCCGCCACGGACGCCTCGCGCAAGCACCTGGTGTCGTCCTGCATCGACATGTTCATCAAGGGCAACCTGCCCGCCGACGCCGGCTTCGGCGGGCCGGGCTCGGCGGCCGGCGTCTTCGACGGCATCGACATCGACTGGGAGTACCCGGGCGGCGGCGGCCACACCGGCAACATCTCCAGCCCTGCGGACAAGCAGAACTTCACCGCGCTGCTGAAGGAGTTCCGCACCCAGCTGGACGCGCAGGGCGCGGCCGACAAGAAGACCTACGCCCTGGCGGCGGCGGTCGGCGCCGGCCAGGACAAGATCATGAACGTCGAGACCGACAAGATCGGTCAGTACCTGACCTTCCTCGACGTCATGACCTACGACATGCACGGCGGCTGGGACGCCCAGGGGCCGACCAACCACCAGGCCGCGCTCTACTCGACCCCGGACGACCCGTCGACCCCGGCCAAGCCGGGCAACGGCAAGTACTCCATCGACAACGCCATCAAGGCGTGGACGGTCGGCGACAAGGAGTACGGCATCCCCGGCGGCTTCCCCGCCAACAAGATCAACATGGGTGTGCCGTTCTACTACCGCGGCTGGACCGGCGTGAAGGACAACGGCAAGCACGGCCTGTACCAGCCCGCCACCCAGCCGGCGGCCGGCGCGGCGATGTCCGGCAACGTCCCCGGCATCCAGATGTTCAAGGAGCTCGCGGGCTTCGTCGACAACCCGTCCAAGACCTTCTGGGACGACGCGGCCCAGGCCACGTACTTCTACGACGGCAACACCTTCTGGAGCGGTGAGGACGCCAAGTCGATCCAGGCCAAGCTCGACTACGCGCACTGCAACGGCCTCGGCGGCGCCTTCGCCTTCTCGCTGTACGACCTGGGCACCAAGACCGCCCTGTTCGACAAGATGGTGAGCGCCACCAACGGCTCCGCGTCCGCCTGCCCGGCCCCGCCGACCGGCACGCCGACCCCGACCTCCACCGGCACCCCCACCGGCACGCCGACCGGCACCCCGACCGGGACCCCCACGGGCACGCCGACCGGGACCCCGACCGGCACCCCGACCACGCCGGCCTCCTGCCCGGCCGCCCCGAGCTGGGACGCGAACACCACCTACGCGGCCGGCGGCACCAAGGTCTCGTGGAAGGGCCACTACTACACCAACAAGTGGTGGACCAAGGGCGACGACCCGAGCCAGAGCGGCCAGTGGGGCGTCTGGACCGACAACGGCCCCTGCTGAGACCCGCACCACCGACTGACCGAGGGGCCTGACGGACCCTCGCGGCACCTGAAGTGACGAGTCCGGCCTGCCGGGAGGATCATCCTCCCGGCAGGCCGGACTCGTCCGCGTTCCCGGCCCCGGGCTCCTTTGTGTTCCCAGTGCCGGGCTACGCCTGGCCGGGGGTGCGGCCGGGGGCGTCCGGCCGGCTCTCCTCGATCCGCCGCAGCATCCGGCCCAGCATCGCGGAGAGCGCGGCGCGGTCCTCGCCCGCGACGTCCTGGAGCAGCTCCTCCTCGAACACCGCCGCCATCCGCATCGACTCCAGCCACTTGTCCCGACCGGTCTCGGTCAGCTCGATGATCACCCGCACCCGGTTGTTCTCGTCCCGCTCCCGGGTGACCAGGCCGTCGGCGACCATCCGGTCGATCCGGTGCGTCATCGCCGCCGGGGTGAGCCCGAGCCGCTTGGCCAGCTCGCCCGGCCCCAGCTGGTACGGGCTGCCGGCGACCACCAGGGCCTTGAGCACCTCCCACTCGGCGGAGGTGATTCCGAGCACAGTCAGCTGGCGGTCGTACGCCACGCCCATCCGCCGGGAGACCCGGTTGAGGGTCTGCACGATGGTCTCCACCTGGGGGTCGACCGTGGGGAACTCCCGCTGGTAGAGGGCCACTTGCTCGGCGATGCCGAACTCCAGGGGGGTGGCCGGGGCGGGCTTGTCAGCGGCCGGCCGCGGCTTGTCCGTAGTCATGCGGACCAGTGTCGCACGAGCGTGCACTCCTTAAGCCTTTGACTCCGCACTCTTCCGGTGCTAAGACTTTATCTCGTCAAACTTTAGCTCTGAAATCTTCTGGACTTAAGAGTATCCAGTTGAAACCAGGAAGGGATGTGCACGGTGACCGGCACGGTGAAGCAGCAGAGGCAGCGGCGTGGAGCGGGCGGCCCGCTGCGCCGCGTCCAGATCGGCAACGCACTCAGTGCGTTCGGCAGCGGGTTCACGATGCCGTACATGTTCGTGTACGTGGACCAGGTGCGCGGGCTGGGGTCGATGGTCGCCTGGATGGTGTTCACCCTCTTCGCGCTGGCGGCCCTCGCCGTCCTCCCGTTCATCGGCCGCGGCATCGACAAGTACGGCCCCCGCCCGGTGCTGCTGGCCGGTACGGCGCTCGCCGCCACCGGCGCGTTCGCCTTCGGCCACGCCACCGGCACCCCGGCCCTGCTGGTCTCCGCCTTCCTGTTCGGCGCGGGTGTCACCACCTGCCAGCCGGCGCTCGCCACCATGATCGTCCGCTGCTCCACGGCCGCCACCCGCTCGCGTGCCTTCGCGCTCCAGTTCACCCTGGTCAACCTGGGCATGGGCATCGGTGCGCTGGTCGGCGGGCAGATCGTGAACGTGTCCGACCCGGCCAGCCTCACCCGGCTGTTCACCATCGAGGCGGCGACGTTCCTCGGCCTCGCCCTGGTCACCGGCACCGCCCGGATATCCAAGGTCCAGCTGACCGCCGTCCACGAGAAGGCCGACGGCCCGACCGGCCTGCGCGCCCTGGTCGCCGACAAGGCGATGCTGCGGCTCTGCCTGCTCGCGGGGCTGATCTTCTTCACCTGCTACGGCCAGTTCGAGTCCGGTGTCGCGGCCTTCGCGACCTCCACCGTCGGCACCGCGCCCTCCACCCTGGGCTTCGCGATCGGCGCCAACGCGCTGACCATCGTGGTGCTGCAGATGTTCATGGTGCGGATCACCGCGCGCCGCCGCCGCACCACCGCGATGGCCGCGGCCGGCGTGGTCTGGCTCGGCGCCTGGGCGATGGCCCTGGTGGCCGGCCTGATCCGGACGGAGACCATGGCCGCCACGGTCGCCATCGTCTCGATCTACGCCCTCTTCGGCGTCGGCGAGTCGCTGCTCGCGCCCACCATGGGCCCGATCGTCGCGGACCTCGCCCCGGCCCGGCTGCTGGGCACCTACAACGCCGGGTACTCCCTGGTGAAGCAGATCGCGATCGCGGTCGGCCCCGCCGTCGGCGTGCTGCTGGTCGGCTCCGGCGCCTGGCCGCTCTACCTGGCGGCCATGGCGGGCTCCACGGTGCTGATCGTCGTCCTGGCGCTGCGGCTGCGCCCGTACCTCACGCCGGAGCAGGACAACGCGGCCCCGGCCGTGGTCCACGCCGTCCCGGTCCGGGAACTGCAGACCGCCGCGTAGCGGAACGGCCCGCACGGGTGTTCGTCACGGGCGCCGACCAGGTCACCTGGTCGGCGCCCGTCGCGCTTGGCTTCGCGGGCACCGCCACATAGTGTCAGTGGCTGTTGACCGCCCGGCCCCGGCGGGCGCGGCGCGACCCGGGCGGAGCCAGGCCCCGGGCAGAGCAGACAGGCGAAATCGGCGAGGCTATGACGCAAGCGGCGCTCACGCACCCACCGGCGGCCCCGACCTCCGCCGCCCCGGCCCCGGCCCCGCGCGGGGGCCTGGTCCGCTGGGCGGCCGACCGCTCCGGCTGGCTCGGACCGATCGCCGTCGCGCTCTTCGCCGGCCTGCTGCGGTTCTGGAACCTCGGCCACCCCAACGCCTTCGTCTTCGACGAGACGTACTACCCCAAGGACGCCTGGTCGCTGCTCCAGCAGGGCTACGAGGGCACCTGGCCGGACCACGCCAACGCCGACATCCTCTCCGTCCCGCAGTCGATCCCGCTGGGCTCCGCGCCCGAGTTCGTCGCGCACCCGCCGCTCGGCAAGTGGGTGATGGCGACCGGCGAGCAGTTGTTCGGGCTCAACCCCTTCGGCTGGCGGTTCATGACCGCCCTGCTCGGCACCCTCGCCGTGCTGATGCTCGCCCGGATCGGCCGCCGCCTCTTCGGCTCCACCCTGGTCGGCTGCACCGCCGCGCTGCTGATGGCGGTGGACGGCCTCCAGCTGGTGATGAGCCGGGTCGGCCTGCTCGACGGCATCCAGATGTTCTTCGTGCTCGCGTCCTTCGGCAGCCTGCTGGTCGACCGCGACCACGTCCGCGCCAGGCTCGCCGGGGTGGCCGACGCCGACGCCGTCCGGCTCGGCTGGCGCCCCTGGCGGATCGCCGCCGGGGTGTTCGTCGGCGCCGCCTGCGCGGTCAAGTGGAACGGCGCCCCGATCCTCGCCGCCTTCGGCATCCTGACCGTCCTGTGGGACCAGTCCGGCCGCCGCGGGGCCGGCGCCCGCCGCCCCTGGCGCTCCATGCTGCGCCTGGACGCCGTCCCCGCCTTCCTCGCCATGGTCGGCTCCGCCGTGGTGGTGTACGTCGGCGCCTGGAGCGGCTGGCTGGCCACCGGAGGCAGCGGCGCCAACGGCGGGGGCGGCTACGACCGGCACTGGGCCGACGGGCGCGCCGGGCTCTCCCCGGACAGCGTCCTCGGCATCCCGCTGCCGCAGGTCCCGATGGGCTGGGTGCCCGCGCCGCTGCGCAGCCTGTGGCACTACCACGCGCAGATGTACGACTTCAACACCGGCCTGAGCACCCCGCATACCTACCAGTCCAACCCCTTCGCCTGGCTGGTCGACGGGCGCCCGGTCTCGATGTACTGGGAGCAGATCCCGTACGGGCAGCACGGCTGCACCTCCTCGGGCGGCTGCGCGGCGCAGATCCTGGGCCTCGGCACGCCGTTCCTGTGGTGGGCGGCCTGCTTCGCGCTGGTCTACCTGCTGTGGCGCTGGTTCTTCCGGCGGGACTGGCGCTCGGGCGCGGTGCTGTGCGCGGTCGCCGCGGTCTACCTGCCCTGGTTCCGTTACCAGGAGCGGACGATCTTCTCCTTCTACATGGTCGTGCTGGTGCCCTTCCTCTGCCTGGCCGTCGCCCAGATGCTCGGGGCGGTCCTCGGCCCGGCCGGGTGCAGCCCCGAGCGCCGCCGGGTCGGGGCGATCGGGGCCGGGGCGGTCGTGCTCGCGATCGTCGGCTGCTTCGCCTTCTTCTACCCGTTGTACACGGCGGAGGTGATCCCGATGTCGTCCTGGCAGGACCGGATGTGGTTCACCAGCTGGATCTGATGCCGGTGCCGCTGGCGGCGTCGGGCGGCCAGCTGCTGCCGGTCACCCCGGTGCTCGGGGTGGTCACCGCGGTGCTGCTGCTGGCCGCCGTCGCGGTGGCCGGGCGGGGCCTGCTCGGCCACGGGCACGCCGTCCTGCGGGCCGGGCTGCGCGCGGTGGTGCAGCTGGCGGCCGTCGCCGCGGTGATCAGCTGGGTGGTCGGTTCGCTCTGGTGGTCGGCGCTGTTCGTGCTGGTGATGTTCTCGGTCGCGGTGCGCACCGCCGGCCGGCGGATGACCCCGGGCCCGGGCTGGGTCTGGGCGGCCGCCCCGATCGGTGCCGGGGTGCTGCCGGTGCTCGCCCTGCTGCTGGGCGTCGGACTGCTGCCGGCCGAGGGCCTGTCCGTCATCCCGGTCGCGGGCATCCTGATCGGCGGCGCGCTCAGCGCGACCTCGCTGGCCGGGCGGCGGGCCCTGGACGAGCTGCGGCTGCGGCGCGGCGAGGTGGAGGCCGCGCTGGCGCTCGGCTTCGAGGAGCGAGACGCCCGGCTGGAGATCTGCCGGACGGCGGCGGCGACCTCGCTCGTCCCGGCGCTGGACCAGACCCGGACGGTCGGCCTGGTCACCCTGCCCGGGGCGTTCGTCGGGATGCTGCTGGGCGGGTCCTCGCCGGTCCAGGCGGGGGCGGTGCAGCTGTTCGTGCTGATCGGGTTGCTGGCGGTGGAATCGGTGGCGATCGTGGTGGTGCTGGAACTGGTCGGGCGCGGGCTGGTCGCGGTCGAGCCGGACGGGGGCGGCCGGTAGGCGGGGCGGTCCCCGTCGGCCCGTCGTAGGTCACCGTGGGTCGTCGTGGCCCTCGTCGGTCTTCCGAGAGGGGTCGGTTGACGCCGTCGGGTACGCTTGGGGCCGTTGAAGGGGAGTAGCCCTCCACCGGACCGTCGACATACTGGCCCCCAGGGGCCCGGCGCCCGGGGCACCGCTCGATGAACGGTGCCGGCGAGACCTTCGGCCGCAGTGCTGTGACCATGACCAGTGCTGTCGGGCCGAAGCGTCCCCTGACGGAGCCGCGGCGGCCGGGCAGCCTCCGACCGAGGAAAACCCCTGATGAGTCTCACCGTTGCCGCGTTGACCTTCGGCATCATCTTCCTGGCCGAACTGCCGGACAAGACCGCGCTGGCCAGCCTGGTGCTCGGCACCAAGTACCGCGCGAGCTACGTCTTCGCGGGCATCGCCGCCGCCTTCGCCCTCCAGGTGGGCCTCGCGCTCGCCGCCGGGCACCTGCTCTCGCTGCTGCCGCACCGCTGGGTGGAGGGCGTCACCGGCCTGCTGTTCCTGGTCGGCGCGGCGATGCTGCTGTTCCACGGCGGCGAGGACGAGGACGAGCACGCGGCCAAGGAGCCGTCCTCGAACAGCTTCTGGAAGGTGGCCGGGGCCAGCTTCGTGGTGGTCGCGATCGCCGAGTTCGGCGACCTGACCCAGATCATGACCGCCAACCTGGCCGCCAAGTACGCCGACCCGCTGGCCGTCGGCCTCGGCTCCTGGCTGGCGCTGTGCGCGGTCGGCGGGATCGCCATCGTGGGCGGCCAGAAGCTGCTCAAGTACGTGCCGATGAAGCTGATCATCCGGGTGGCGGCGGCGATCATGGTGGTGCTGGCGGGCATCAGCATCTTCGGGGCGATCACCGGCTGATCCGTCCGTCGTCCGCCGTCCGCCGCGTGTCGCCCGTCGGCCTCAGCAGCTGTTGTGGGCGTCCAGGGCGGCACGGGTGTTGGGGCCGAAGACGCCCCGCTTGTCCCCCTTGACGGCCCACATCCACTGGACGTAGCCGACGGTGTTCACGGTGGTGTCGTCGTACACCCCGGTCACCGGCACGCTCGCCCAGCAGACGACGACGGCGAGCTTCTGCTGGAGGGCGGTCACGTCGGGCCCGCTCATCCCGGACTGCAGCACGCGCGGGGTCGGGGCGGTGGTGGGCGTCGGGGTCGGGGAGGGGGCCGGGGGAACGGTCGGCGTGGGGGCCGGGGCGGGGGGAGCGGCCGGGGCCTCGGTGGTCGGTGCGGCCGTCGGCGGCGGGGTGACCGTCTTCGTCGGGCTCGGCTTGCGGGTGGCGGTGGGCGTCGGGCTGGGCGCCTCGCTGGTCGGCGCCGCCGTGGTCGGAACGGGTGTCGCCAGGGTGGGCGGGTCCACCGGGGCGGGCGCCAGGGTGCTCGTCGGCAGCGGCTGCGCCTGCTTGGCCGGCGGTTCGGCGGAGGGCGTCACCGCGTACGCGACGCCGATGGTGAGCGCGACCAGGGCGGCGCCGATCCCGGCGAGCAGCCCCTTGCGCTGGGCGAGCGGGCGCCGCTCGGCCTGCTCGGCCGCCCGTCTGGCGGCCCGGCCGCCGCCCTCGGGCCCGGGCACGTCCGGGGCCCGCGCGACGTCCGGGCCCTGCCCGGCGCCGGGTGCCTGCCCGAAGGCGAAGAGGCCGATCTCGTTCCCGCCCGGCCCGGCGTGCGGGACCGGCGGCAGCACGGTGGTGGCGTACGCGTCCCCGTGGCCGCCGGGGTGGGCCTCGGGGTAGGCGCCGGGGTAGCCGTCGGCGGCGGGGCCGAACGGGTCCTGCCCGGGGCCGGCCGGGGCCTGTCCCGACCCGAAGGGGGCCTGCGCCGACCCGAACGGGTCCTGTCCCGGGGCGACGGGCGGCAGCACCGTGGTGGCGTACGCGTCCGCGTCCGGTCCGAGCGGGGGAGCGGCCGGCTGCCCGGGGGCGGGCTGCCCCGGGGGGACCGGCGGCAGCACCGTGGTCGCGAACGGGTCCACCACCGGCGCGTTCGGGTGGCTCTCGTCGGCCACCTGGTCGGCGGTCTGCGGAACGTACGGGCGGACCAGCGGCGGGCCCTCGACGTGCGGCAGGACGGCGGTCTCGGTGAGGCTCGGGTCCGGGACGCAGCCGCACCCGGTGGAGCGTGCGGTGCCGCACGTCGGGCAGTGCTGGTCCGGCATCGGCCGGTCCTCCTCGGGTTCGCGTCGACTTCGCGGTCGGTCGGTCGGTCGTCGGTCAGTCGTCGTTCGTTCGTTCAGTCGGTCGATCGTCCGGCGCGCGTTCGGCGCGTGTTCCCGGCGGATCCGGGCGCACGATCGGGCCTGATTATGCAGGACCGTCCGAAGAGGGGACAGGGGCGTCCGTCCCCCGGCGGGGGTGTTGTGCCGGTTGGTGCGGGTTGGCTCCTCCGAGAACGCCCGGAGCGCGGCGGTTGTCCCCGGCGCTTACGCTCGGCTCAACCCGGTGGAACATACCGGGACGAAACCGACCAGCGCGGTGAGCTGGGAGTGATCATCCGCACGGCCCGGCCGACGGGCCCGGGACCCCATGGAGACGCCATGCCCACGGAGACGCCGTGATGCCCGGGGAGACGCCGTGATGCCCCGCGCGGACGCCGTGACGCCCGCGGGGACCCGATGACGGAGCCGCGCACCGCGTCCGGCCGGAGCCCGGCGGGCGAGCCCGGCCCGCCGGCGGTCACCGTCCCCAACCTCTGGGTGCCGATCGGCGCCCTGCTGCTGGCGATGCTGCTCGCGGCCCTCGACCAGACCATCGTCTCCACCGCGCTGCCGACCATCGTCAGCGACCTCGGCGGCCTCGACCACCTCTCCTGGGTGGTCACCGCCTACCTGCTGGCCTCCACCGCCGCGACCCCGCTGTGGGGCAAGCTCGGCGACATGTACGGCCGGAAGCGCTTCTTCCAGGCCTCCATCGTGATCTTCCTGCTCGGCTCGGTGCTGTGCGGGATCGCCCAGAACATGGGCGAGCTGATCGCCTTCCGCGCCCTCCAGGGCCTGGGCGGCGGCGGGCTGATGGTGCTCTCCCAGGCGATCGTCGGCGACCTCGTCGCGCCCCGGGACCGCGGCCGCTACCAGGGCCTCTTCGGCGCCGTCTTCGGCGTCACCAGCGTGCTCGGCCCGCTGCTCGGCGGGGTGTTCGTCGA
Source organism: Kitasatospora sp. NPDC001261 (assembly GCF_042896795.1). Lineage (NCBI taxonomy): Bacteria > Bacillati > Actinomycetota > Actinomycetes > Kitasatosporales > Streptomycetaceae > Kitasatospora > Kitasatospora sp. NPDC001261. Next base: position 338,220 of record NZ_JBIAXP010000001.1, on the reverse strand, counting down.
CCACCTCAGCTGGCGCTGGGTGTTCTACATCAACCTGCCGATCGGCATCGTCGCCCTGGTGGTGATCGCGGCGGTGCTGCACGGGCTGGAGGTCCGGCGCGAGCACCGGATCGACTACCTGGGCACCGTCCTGATTGCCGCCGTCGCCACCTGCCTGGTGCTGATGACCTCGCTCGGCGGGACCACCTGGGCCTGGACGTCCTGGCAGGTCGTCGGCCTCGGCGTGCTCGGGCTGGTGCTGCTGCTCGCCTTCGTCCAGGTCGAGCGGACGGCCGTGGAGCCGGTGCTGCCGCTGCGGCTGTTCCGCTCGCGGACGTTCAGCCTGGTCGCGGTGATCTCCTTCGTGGTCGGCTTCGCGATGTTCGGCGCGCTGACCTACCTGCCGACCTTCCTCCAGGTGGTCCAGCAGGTCTCGCCCACCATGTCCGGCATCCACATGCTGCCGATGGTGCTCGGCATGCTGCTCACCTCGATCGGCTCCGGCCAGATCGTCGCCCGCACCGGCCACTACCGGATCTTCCCGATCGCCGGGACGGCCGTGACGACGGTCGGGCTGCTGCTGCTCTCCCGGCTGGACGAGCACAGCAGCACCGCCGAGATGAGCTTCTACTTCCTGGTCTTCGGCCTCGGGCTGGGACTGGTCATGCAGGTGCTGGTGCTGATCGTGCAGAACTCGGTCGGCTACGAGGACCTCGGCGTGGCCACCGCGGGCGCCACCTTCTTCCGCTCCATCGGGGCCTCCTTCGGCGTCTCCATCTTCGGGACGGTCTTCGCGAGCGGACTGCGCAGCCGGCTCGCCGACGCCCTGGCGGGGGTGCCGCTGCCGCCCGGCTTCCGGCCGGAGGTCATCACCTCCGACCCGCGGGTCATCCCCCGGCTGCCGGCCGCCGTCCAGCCGGGCGTCTACCACGCGTACGCCGAGTCGATCACCCGGGTGTTCCTGTACGCGGTGCCGGTCGCGGTGGTCGCCTTCGTGCTGTCGCTGTTCCTGCGCGAACAGAAGCTGCGCTCCACCGTCACCGCTCCGGACCTCAGCGAGTCCATCGGGTTCAACCCGGTCGAGCGCACCTCGCTGGACGAGATCGCCCGCGCCCTCTCGGTGCTGAACAGCCGCGAGGCCCGGCGCGACCTCTTCCGGCGGATCACCGAGACCGCCGGGCTGGACCTGCGGCCCGCCTCCAGCTGGCTGCTCCTCCAGATGCACCAGCACGGCTCGGTCGAGCCGGCCGAACTGGCCGAGCGGCGGATCGTCCCGGTCTCGGTGATCGAGGAGGCCGTCCGGGAGGTGGAGGGCCGGGGGCTGGCGGCGAGGGCCGGCGGGCTGCCGCTGCGGCTCACCGAACCGGGGGAGGAGGCGGCGCTGCGGCTGGTCGCCGCCCGGCGCACCCAGCTCGCCGAACTGCTGGGGGACTGGGACGAACAGCGGTACGCCGAGCTCGCCGGGGTCCTGAACCGGCTCAGCTCCTCGCTCTGCGCGGACCGGCGCGACCGTCCGGACCCGTCGGGGCCGCAGGGGCCGTACCGTGGGGAGGGGCGGTCGTTCTGACCGTCCGTTCGTCCGTCGGCCCGTGGGGCGTGACCGGGAAGGGTGGTGCGGCGTGCCGCTCGAGATCGAGCGCAAGTTCCTGCTGGAGGCCTTCGAGCCGCCGGAGACGGCGGTGCGGCAGCACATCGAGCAGGGGTACATCGCGATCAAGGACGACGGGACGGAGGTGCGGCTGCGGCGGATCGGCGGCAGCTGCGTCCTCGGCGTCAAGCGCAAGGCGTCCGGTGCCGGTTCCCCGGTGCGGATCGAGGTGGAACGCGAGCTGGGGGAACAGGAGTTCACCGAACTCTGGCCGGCCACCGAGGGCGCGCGGCTGGTCAAGGAGCGCTACACCTTCGACGCGTCCGGCGTCACGGTCTACGCGGACGTCTACCAGGGGGAGTTGGCCGGACTGCGCACCGTCGAGGTCGAGTTCGGCTCGGAGGCCGAGGCGGCGGCATTCTCGGCGCCGGAGTGGTTCGGCGCCGAGATCACCGGCGTGAAGGCGTACAAGAACCAGACCCTGGCGACCGGCGGTCTGCCCAACTCCTGAGACCGGTAACGGGGTTACGGTGCCCCGAACCAGCGCGGGGTGTCGAGGCGGAACGGGTCGCCGGGGGCGAGCAGGCGCAGGCCGTCCTCCAGTTGGCGCAGCTGCTCCTCGCCCAGGGCCGCCGACCATTCCTCGCGCAGCTCGTCGAAGATCCGGGCCGAGCGGAGCAGGCAGTCCACCCCGCGTGCGGTGAGCCGGACCAGCTTGCGCCGGGTGTCGGCCGGGTCGGCGGCCCGCTCGACGTAGCCGAGCTGCTCCAGGCCGTCGATGGTCTTGCCCGCGGCCTGCTTGGTGACGCCGAGGCGGCGGCCGAGCTCGGTGGCGGTGGTGCCGTGCGGGCCGATCGCCTGGAAGACGAAGCCGTGCATCGGGCGCAGGTCGGGGTGGCCTTCGCGGGCGATGCGCTCGTGCAGCTCGTCGATGATCGTCCGGAAGGCGAGCAGTAGGCGCAGCGGCAGCTCAAAGCCGGGCGGGGACGGTTCACTTGACACGATAGACAACCTCATTGACCATATAGACAACTTCATTGTCCATCTTAGGGGGTTCCCTCGCCATGCCCGTCATCCGCCGGACCGACGCCCGCCGCACCGAGACCCCGAACGCCGTCATGACCACCTACGCCTCGCCCACCCAGGGCGCCACCTCCCTCGCCGTCTGGCACGTCGACATGACCGCCGGCGCCCGGGGCCCGCTGCACGCCATGGACACCGAGCAGGTCTGGACACTCCTCACCGGCACCGCCCGGATCGACCTGGCGGGGGAGACCTTCACCCTCGCCGCCGGAGACACCGCCGCCCTCCCCGCCGACACCCTCCGGCAGATCGCCACCGACACCGGCTTCACCGCCGTCGTCGCCTCCCCGTCCCCCGCCCACGCCTACAACCCCGACGCCGTCACCCCGCCCGACGCCTGCGCCCTCGCCCCGCGCGACGACCAGCGCGTCCTCCCGCCGTGGATCGCCTGAGCCCGATGCCGACGGGGACGGGGGCGGCCGAGGACTCGCCCCGGCCGTCCCCGCTCGACAGCCGCCGCTACCGCTGGCCCTCGATGTCGTCCTGCACGTCGTCCAGGTTCTGCTGACCCTGCTGCTGGGCCTGCGAGGCCTTCTGCTGGGCCTCGTCCTGTTGCGGTTGCCCGCTTCCGATGCGCTGCTTGGCCTCTTCCTCGGCCTGCTGGGCCTTGTCCCGGAACTTGTCGCCGATACCCATGACCGTTCCCCTGTCCCTCGGGTTCTGGGCTCTACCTCCAGGCTTCCACCCGGGCCCGGTCCCTGCACGTCGACGCCCCACTACCCGCCGTGACCGCCGGTGCCTCCGAACGGTCCGGCCGTGAGGTGTAGCAGACTGCTCCCCGTAAGCAGTCACCGGAGCAGAAGGAGTGCGCCATGTCCGTCGTCAAGATCAACGTCCTGACGGTGCCGACCGAGCAGCGCGAGGTGCTGGAGCAGCGCTTCGCCTCCCGGGCCGGCGCGGTGGAGAACTCGGACGGCTTCGAGTGGTTCGAGCTCCTCCGCCCCGTCGAGGGCACCGACCAGTACCTCGTCTACACCCGCTGGCGCAGCGAGGAGGACTTCAAGGCCTGGATGGAGGGCCCCATGAAGGCCGCCCACCAGAACGGCCCCGCCGGCGAGGCCCCCAAGCGCCCCGCCGCCTCCGGCTCCACCCTCTGGTCCTTCGAGGTCGTCCAGTCGGCGGGCCCCAAGGCCTGACCTGGCGCGCACCGTTCTGTTGCAGGCCCTGCCCTTCTCGGGCAGGGCCTGCTCAGCTTTTCGCGATGGTCGGGGCTTTGTGGGCATGCCTTTGCAGTTCCTTGCCGAGGCGCGGGATCGGAAGAGCTCGCCCGTCTCGGTCGGTGCACCTTTGTCGCGCGATATGGTAAGCCCATGCATAGGTCGACGCCTTCTTCTCGATGGAGAAGTGCCTCCCGGTGGCCGATTCCATAACCTGGTGAAACTCGTCCATGAGGTGTTGCCAGTCAATGTTCAGGAAATCTGACTCGCTCCACCCGTAGAGTGACTTGAGCTCGCCCTTTACGGCAGAGAAGAACGACATGGGCTCGCGCTGTCCGATGCCAATTTTGACACCGTTCCGGGCCAGCCACTCCTTCTGGTCATCGGAGGCGTCGAGCCATTTGTCTGGACTGTCGCGCAGTTCGGCGTAGTCCACCCATGCCCAGAAGCTCTCCGCATCGGCCACGTCCGGAGCTTCCGAGTGGTGCCCCTTGCAGAGCAGGGCGAAGTTTCGTACGTCCATCGAGCCGCCGAGGGATGTCGGTACGACATGTGCACGCTCCACCGGGGTGCGCCAGCAGACGAGACATGCCGGATCGTCGATACCCAGGTAGTCGGCGATTGCTCGCACGGATGGTGGAGACTTTCGGTCGATTGGAAATTTCTCGCGCGGCTTCGGGGACAGGTCGGAAACCTCGTACCCGTAATCGCTGCCGTCGTCGGGATATCCAATCATCAGGGCCTCGGGGAGGTCATTTCTCTGCGGAACAGTATTGCTGCCATGCAGCAGAGGCATATTGATCGTGGTGAGATATTTGCCGAGGTATCCAATAATGAATTCCTGCATCAACTCCAGGGCGTCATGGTCGAATCCGCCCTGACTGTTTCGATGCCCTTGGATATCGAGGTACAGGTGGCGAGGGGCCCCGGGGCGGGTCTTCTGTGCCGACTGCACGCACTCAAATATTCTATTTGCTGCTCGCTCGAAGTTCTCGTAGACCTTCATGTCGTGGTAGATCGCAACACCTTTCGGTGCCGTGTCACTCGCTGACTTGGTCTTCATCTTCTTGCGATTTCCCACGGCCTGCCCCTTGTCTTCCTCTGCTGGGAAGAGGTTCGCATGTCGCACTGACAGGAGGGGCAGCACTGTCCTGAGGTGAATGATCCGGAAGGGGGCGGTTCTCGTCCGGTTCGGGGTTTCTCGCGCCGGGACGGCAAGCTGCTGCGAGGTGTTTCGGTGGCCCCGATGGCTCAGGCGGTCAGGTGGGGAAGGGGGTGTGGTGGGTGGGCCAGAGGAGGCGGAGGTGGAGGGGCGGGGGGTTGAGGGGGAGGCGGGTGAGGGTGCCGGCGGTGAGGTGGGTGTGGACGGCGTGGGTGGGGAGGAGGGCGATGCCGAGGCCCTGTTCGGCGCAGGCGCGGGTGGTGGGGACGGTGCCGGTGTGGAGGCGTCGGACGTGGTGGCCGAGGAGGCGTTCGCCGGCGAGGTGGTAGGAGCAGGCGGGGGTGTCGACGAGGAGGCGGTGGCCGCGGAGGAGCTCGGGGGTGAGGGCGGTGGCGCGGGCGAGCGGGTGGGTGGGGGCGGCGACCAGGGTGAGGGGGACGGTCTGGAGGTCGAGGTGGTCGAGCGGGGCGGGCGGCAGGGGGAAGCCGAGGGCGCCGAGCGGGCCGGGGGCGTCTAGGACGAGGGCCGCTTCCAGGGCTCCGGCGGCGACGCCGTCGAGCAGGACGTCCCGGGTGGTGTCGGTGTGGAGGGAGATGTCCAGGTCGGGGCGGTGGTCGGTGAGGCGGGCCAGGACGGCCGGGAGGTGGGTGGCGGAGACGGCGGCCAGCACGCCGAGGCGCAGGCGGGTCCGGGTGACGGCGACTTCGCGGCGGGCCTGGTCGGCCTGGTCGAGGAGTCGGCGGGACCAGGGCAGGAGGCGTTCCCCGGCCGGGGTGAGGGTCAGGTCGTGCCCGGCCCGGTCGAACAGGTCGGTGCCGAGGCTGTGTTCGAGGGTGCGGACCTGTTCGGAGACGGAGGCCGGGGCGAGTCCGAGCGCCATGGCCGCGCCGGTGACGGTGCGGTGGGCGACGAGGGCCTCGAAGACGCGCAACTGACGTAGTTCCACTGGTTTCCCCGGTTCCCCCGAAGGTCCGTACGGTGCCTGTGCGAGTGCTGCGGGACAGGGTACGGGGGGTGTACCGGGGGCGGACGGGGATTCCGGTCGGTTCGGTGGTTTCGGCGGACCGCGTTCGGCCCGGGGTTCAGGCTCCCGCGGCGAGTCTGGGCAGCAGGGTGGCTCGGTCGGGGTCCGTCGCGGCGTCGGAGGGGAAGCCGGTCCAGGTGTTCAGCGATCGGCGGATGGCCTGGGCCGCGGTGAAGGCCCGCTGCCGGTTGGCCGCTCCGACGGCGTCCCGCAGGTTCGCGGACTCCCGTGCGAGCCAGGCCCGGGCGTCCTGCGCGTGGCTGAAGGGGAGTGCCCTCGCCGGTGGCGCGGGCCGGGGCTGCGGCGTGCGGGCGGTCGAGGGCGCGACCAGGTGGGCGGCGAGTGCGGAGGTGTGTCCGTACCAGGCGAGCAGGCGCCGGACGGACTGCTCCCGCTCGTGTTCCGGCTCCTCCGCCGCGGCGCGTTCGGCTGCGTAGAGGCGGACCAGGGCGGGGAAGCGGTACCGGTCGGGTTCGGGTGATTCGACCAGGTGCTCGTGGACGAGGGCCGCCAGGTCGGCCCGGAGCCGGTGGAGGGCCTTCGCGGTGTGGCCGGCGTCGGCCATCTCCGCGGCCGCGCGCAGGCTGAGATCCGGTCCGCAGTGGAGGCTCAGCAGGCGGAACAGCCGGGCGGAGCGCTCGGGCAGGCGGAGGTACGACCAGGACAGGGTGGTCCGGATGCCGACCGAGGGGTCGTCGGGGCTGTCGAAGAGGTCGAGCGGGTCGGTCTCGACCGCTTCCGCCAGGTGGGCCAGGACGGTTCCGGGGTGTCCCGCGAGCCGCTCCCCGATGATCCGGACGGCGAGGGGGAGTCCGGCGCACCGCTCGGCGAGTTCGACGAGCTCGACGAGGGCCTCCGGGGCGGCGGAGACGGATGCGGCGCCGATGATCGAGGTGAGCAGCCGGACGGCGTCGTGGTCGGGCAGCCGGCCGAGTCCGACCGGGCGGGCGCCGTCCTTGACCGTGAGTCCGGTCAGGTGGGCCCGGGCGGTCACCACGACCGCGCAGGACGGCGAGTTCGGCAGGAGGGGGCGTACCTGTTCGGCGGACCGGGCGTTGTCGAGGAGGATGAGGAGGCTCTTGCCGGCCACGGTCGACCGGTACAGCGCCGCCAGTTCGGCGCCGGACTCGGGCAGGGCGGACTGCTGGATGCCGAGTGCGCGCAGGAAGCTCCGCAGGACGGTGGCGGGCCGCAGCGGTTCGCTCGCGTCGCGCCCGTGCAGGTCCACGTAGAGCTGGCCGTCCGGGAACCGGTCGGCCACCCGGTGGGCCCAGTGCACCGCGAGCGCGGACTTCCCGGCACCCGCGGCGCCGAACAGCTGGACGACCTTGCCCCGGCCCATCCGCTGCCGTGGCGACAGCAGGAGTTCGTCGTCGCACTGTCGAAGCGCTTCCTGGCGGCCGGTGAAGTGAGCGATGTCCGGGGGGAGTTGAGCTGGTCGCGGCAGGGTGGTCGCGGGGTACGCGGGCTCTGGTCCGGTCGCGGCGGCCAAGTGCGGCAGGGCGGTCGGGTGCGACGGAGCCTGCGGGGCCGGGACCGGGGTCTGGGGCCGGGGGTGGCCGGGCAGGTCCGGCGGCAGGTCGTGCCCCGGTCGCCGGCGGGTCAGGGCGACGACCGTCGTGGCGTCCAGCCCCAGGGCTGCCGCGAGCTGCTCCAGCGACCTGCGGTAGGGCTGCCGACTGCGGCCCGTCTCGATGTCCCTGATGGTTCGTATGCTCAGGTCGGACCGGGTCGCCAGGTCCTCCTGGGTGAGTCCGGCGCGTAGGCGCCAATGCCGGATGAGTGCCCCAGTCTCACTGGACATCAAGAATCCCCCGTGATCGATACATGTCACACCTGGCCGACTTCCTCCAGGTCGGCCCCGCACCCCCGGCGGCCCCCCGTCGAGTGATCGAGCATTCGTTCGGATCTAAAGCTAGCTTACGAACTCACGGTGGCGGCCGTGAACGGGCACGTTCGCCGTCGTGGGGCCGCCGACAGTCCTTCTCAGGTTCGATGTTCCGCCGGTGAAGTTCCGGCAGGCTGCTCCGTGTACAGGAAGTGACGATCCGCAACGGGGCAACGAATGATAACCACAACAAACCTGACGAAGCGTTACGGGAATTCCGTCGCGCTCGACGGACTCTCGGTCGAGGTGAAACCCGGCCGGGTGACCGGGTTCCTGGGCCCGAACGGAGCCGGAAAGTCGACCACGCTGCGGCTGGTCCTCGGCCTCGACACGCCCACCGCCGGATCGGCGGTCATCGACGGCCGCCCCTACCGGGAGCTGCGCCGCCCGCTCCACCGGGTCGGTGCGCTGCTCGACGCCGGTGCCGTCCCCGGGGCCCTGAGCGGCTACCACCACCTGGCGGCGCTCGCCCGCAGCAACGGCATCGGCCGCGCGCGGGTGCACGCGGTCCTCGAAGAGGTCGGGCTGGCCTCGGCCGCCCGCAAACGGACGGCCGGCTACTCCCTGGGCATGAAGCAGCGCCTCGGCATCGCCGCCGCCCTGCTCGGTGACCCGCCCGTGCTCATCTTCGACGAGCCCGTCAACGGCCTGGACCCCGAAGGCATCCGTTGGATCAGGATGCTGTTCCGCCGGCTCGCCGCCGACGGGCGGACCGTTCTCGTCTCCAGTCACGTGATGAGCGAGATGGAGAACACCGCCGACCACCTGATCGTCATCGGCCGGGGCCGCCTGATCGCCGACACCGGAATGGCGGACTTCATCAGGCAGGGCTCCAGCGGGAGTTCCGTCACCGTCCGGACGCCGCAGGGCGCGGACCTCGAAGCGGCCCTCGCCGCGGCCGGCGCCCGCACCCGTGTCCTCGCGGACGGGGCGATCGAGGTGCTCGGACTGCCTGCCCCCCGGATCGGGGACCTCGCCCTCGCCCGGCAGATCGCGATCCACGAACTCACCCCGCGCTCGGCCAGCCTGGAGGAGGCCTTCATGGACCTCGCCTCGGCCGAGGCCGAGCACACCAGTCACCCGGCCGCCGGTGCAGAACAGGACAACTGAGACCATGACCACTGACAGTCCGGCGGTCCGCGAGCCCGCCGCAGGCCCGCTCGCCGCCACCGGCCCGCTCGCCGAAGGCCCGATCGCCACCCGTGACAGCCGCTGGAAGCGCGCCGTCGACCTGCTCGCCGCCGAATGGATCAAGCTGAGCGGGGCCCGGTCGACCTGGCTGATCGTCGCCCTCGGGCTGCTGGGCTCCATCGGGAGCGCACTGCTGTACAACAACTCCACGGTGGGCAAGTGGGACGGCTGGGAGCCGGCCGAGCGCGCCGCCTTCGACCCGCTGGCCGCCTCCTTCAGCGGCTTCGCCCTGCTCCAACTCGCCCTGACGGCGGTCGGTGCCCTCACCATGGGCCGGGAGTACTCCAGCGGACTGATCCGGACGACCTTCACCGCCGCCCCGGCCCGCCGCGCCGTACTCGCGGCCAAGGCCGCGACGGTCGGCGCCCTCGCGGCGGGGGTCGGCCTCGCCGCCTCCCTGACGACGTTCACCGTCAGCCAGGCCATGTTCGCGGAGAAGCACTTCGGCCTTTCCCTCGGTTCACCGGGCGCCCTGCGCGCGATCCTCGCGAGCTCGCTGCACCTCGCCGGGGTCACCCTGGTCGGACTGGCCCTGGCCGCCCTGCTCCGGCACGGTGCGGGCGCCGTCACCGCGTGCTTCGGGTTCCTCTTCCTGGCGCCGGTCTTCCTGCAGGGTGACCGCGGCTGGCTCCTGCGCGTCCACCAGTCCCTGATGGACAGCGCGGTCCGCCACCTCACCGTCGGTCACGTGGAGCGTCACGGCCCCTCCACCCCGGGGGCCTGGGCCGTCCTCGTGATCACCCCGCTCGTCCTGCTCTCGGTGGCGGCGGTGGTGATCGACCGCAGGGACGTCTGACCCGGCGCCTGTCCCCGGGCTCCAGACGCCGGTCCCCGGTCCCCGGCGCCGCTTCGGACCCGGGGACCCGGCCAGGACTTGGGGACCGGCAGACCGGCGGACCGGCACCTTTCGGTGGAAGTCTGCCGCCGAGTCTGCCGGACAGACCTCCTGGCCACACCACCACCGCTGCGAAAGACTTCGAGCGAACGGTCGGCAGGCGGAGAATCCGGGCTCTGAACCGTTTCTCCAGAGGACGGGTCATGTGCGGGGGGAATCACCCCGTGCATCTCCGTGGCATGCGTGCATGCATCCCGGACCGCCCGCGCCGGACGTTCACCGCACGTAATTCCTACCAACAGAAGGAGGGTTACCGATGTCGACATCGCTGAACCCGGCGGACATCACCGTCGTTCGTCCGATCGCCGCCAACATCGCCCTGCACGACCCGGACCGGGGCGCCAACGACGACGACGACTACAACGACATGGGTACGTGGGACTCGCACCCGTGGGGCGAGCACGACGACCGCGACTGATCCAGGTCCGGCCGGTCCGACCGTAGTTCGAAAATCCGTGAGGTGACTCGCCCGATGACGACTCTTGCGGATCAGGGAAAGGCTGCGCCCGGCGCGCAGCCTTTTTCTGATCTCTCCGATCTGATCCACCCCGTGCCCGTCGAGGAATTCCTGCGGGACTACTGGGAGAAGAAACCGCTGTTCATCCGGCGGGACGATCCGACGCACTACACGCAGCTGCCGACCCTCGACGAGGTGGACAGCATCCTGTCCACGTCCAGGGCGACCCTCGAGGGCATCCGGCTGGTGATCGACGGCAAGGAGACGCCGGTCTCCACGCTGGGCGTGAGCTTCGGCTGGAACGGGATCGCGAACTCCCTGGAGGCGCTCTACGAGCGGTACCGCAACGGTTCGACGATCGTGCTCAACGCCCTCGAAGGCCGCTGGGAGCCGCTGGCGCGGCTGACCGCGCGGCTGGGCGTCGAGACGAACTGCCGGTTCCAGGCGAATCTCTACCTCACGCCCGCCGGCAACCAGGGGTTCACACCCCACTACGACACCCACGACGTCTTCATCGCCCAGGTGCACGGAACCAAGAGCTGGAAGCTGCACGGGGCCCCTTACCCGCTGCCGCTGCGCACCCAGCCCTTCGACCGCTCCGGGACCCTGCCCGACGGGCCGGTGGAGGAACTCGAGCTGCGCCCGGGCGACCTCCTCTACCTGCCGCGCGGCACCATCCACTCGGCCACCTCCAACGAGACCGCTTCGGCCCACGTGACGATCGGCGTCCACCCGGTCATCTGGTCCGAGATGATGGCCGATGCGGTCCGCCAGGTCTTCGAGGACGACGTCCGCTTCCGCGAGGGGCTCCCGCTCGCCTTCGCCGCGGGCGACGAGCTGCCACAGCAGGCGGAGAAGCGTTTCGCCGAACTGGTGGACGTGCTGCACGAGCGGCTGTCCGCCAAGGCCATGGTCGACAACTCGCTCAAGCGCGCCGCCTCCCTCAGCCTCCCGCAGCTGCGCCACCACCTCCTGGACCTGGAGCAGGCGGCCGAGGTCGACGCCGGTACCCGGGTGTCCCGCCGTCCGGGGACGCAGTGGAACCTGACGGTGGCCGAGGGCCAGGTGTGCCTGGACTTCAACAACAAGACCGTCCAGTTCCCCGCGCACGTGGCGGACGAGGTCCGGTACGTCGCCGAGCACGCCGGCGGCGGTCTGACCGCGGACGACGTCCGCGGGAACCTCGACCTGCCCGGCCGCCTGGTCCTGGTCCGGACCCTGCTGAGGGAAGGCTTCCTCACGCTGGCCTGAGCGCTGGCCTGAGCGCTGGCCTGAGCGCTGGCCTGAGCGCAGGCCCGAACGCAGGCCCGAACGCGGGTCTGAAAGCCGGCCTGAGCGACGGGCCGAGCGCAGGCCCCGACCGCCACCCCCTGGGGGCGGCGGAACGTCCGACGTCCGTCCCGTCCGGCTCCGGCCCCGGACGGGACACGTCACCACAGCCCGGGCTCGCCGGAAGAGCCCTGTGACGGCACCGAGGAGATCACCCCCGTTGGACGCGAACGAGACCCCCGAGGCGCCCGTCCCCGACGTGTCGCTGCGGCGGGTGGCCCGACTCTTCCGGCCCTACCGCGGCCGGATGCTGCTGGTCTGCACCCTGATCCTGGGCTCCTCCCTGGTGGCCCTCGCGCCGCCCTTCCTCCTGCGGCAGATCCTCGACACGGCGCTGCCGCAGGGCAGGACGGGCCTGCTCACCGCCCTGGCGGCCGCGATGCTCGGCCTGGTCCTGCTCTCCACCGCGGTCGGGGTCCTGCAGTCGTACCTGTCACTGACGGTCAGCCAGTCCGTGATGGACGACCTCCGCAACGCCGTCTACACCCACCTCCAGCGGATGTCGCTGGCCTTCTTCACGCGCACCCGCAACGGCGAGGTGCAGTCCCGGATCGCCAACGACATCGGCGGCATGGGGTCGAGTGTCACCAACATCGTCACCGGCGTCGTCGGCAATGTGACCACCCTGGTGGCCAGCCTGGTCGCCATGCTGCTGCTGGACTGGCGGCTGACGGTGGTGTCCCTGCTGATCCTCCCGCTGTGCGTCTGGATCAGCCGCAAGGTCGGGCAGGAGCGCCGGGCGCTCGTGCTCGAACGGCAGCAGCAACTGGCCACGATGGCAACCCTCGTGGAGGAGTCGCTGTCGGTCAACGGCTTCCTCCTCGGCCGGGTGATGGGGCGCACCGCGACGCTGAACAACGAGTTCGCCGGACAGTCCCGGACGCTCGCGGACCTGACCGTCCGGTCCGCCCTGTCGGGGCGGTGGCGGCAGTCCGTCGTGCAGGTGATCATGGCGATCATGCCGATCGCCATCTACTGGAGCGCCGGCCTCACCGGCGACCAGGGGCGGCCCGCGCTGTCCGTCGGCACCCTGGTGGCCTTCACGACCCTCCAGCAGGGCCTGTTCGGACCGACCGTCTCACTCCTGCAGGTCGGCATCAACCTGCAGAGCTCCTTCGCCCTGTTCGAGCGGGTCTTCGAGTACCTCGACCTGCCGGTCGAGGTCGCCGAACCGCCGCGACCCGTCACGGCGGCGTCCGTCCGCGGCCACATCCGCTTCCAGGGCGTCGACTTCTCCTACGGCGACGAGCGGATCCTCCACGGCATCGACGTCGACCTGCCGCCCGGCGGCCGGCTCGCCGTGGTCGGCGCGACCGGCGCGGGGAAGACCACGCTCGGCTACCTCGTGCCCCGGCTCTACGACGTCACCGCCGGCAGCGTCACGATCGACGGGGTCGACGTCCGGGACTTCGGCTTCTCCGACCTCGCCGACCAGGTCTGTGTCGTCTCCCAGGACACCCACCTCTTCCACACGACCATCACCGACAACCTGCGCTTCGCCAAGGTCGGAGCCTCGGACGAGGAGATCGTGGCGGCCGCCAAGGCCGCCCAGATCCACGACCTCATCGTCAGCCTGCCCGAGGGCTACGACACCATCGTCGGAGAGCGCGGCTACCGCTTCTCCGGCGGCGAGAAGCAGCGGCTGGCCATCGCCCGGGCGATGCTGCGGAACCCGCCGGTCCTCATCCTCGATGAGGCCACGAGCGCCCTGGACACCCATACCGAACGCGCGGTCCAGGACGCCCTCGACACCTTGTCCGCGGGCCGGACGACCATCACCATCGCCCACCGCCTGTCGACCATCCGGGCCGCCGACGAGATCGTCGTCCTGGACCGCGGACGGATCGTCGAACGCGGCACCCACACCGAACTGTTGGCCCGGGACGGGCGGTACGCCCACTTGCTCCGGGTGGGCGACACGCTCGCCGCCGCCGGCGGTTAGCGCCCTTCTGGGTCCTCCGGCCGGACGGCGAGGGTGTGGGCCTCGTGGAGGGTGGCGGTCGCTTCGGCGTGGGCGCCGTGGACGAGTTGGGCCATGGCGAGGTCGGTGAGTGCCCGGACGAGGCGGTGGGTGTCGTCGGTGGGGCCGGTCGCGTGGAGGTGGCGTTCGATCCGGACGCTCCGCCGTAGCCGGGGGAGTGTGAGGTGGGCGTAGTAGGTGGGGTGGTCTCCGCGGACCGCCCGGCGGAGGTCGAGCCGCCGGGTGAGGGTGCCGAGGGTGGCGAGCAGGGCGCGGTCCTCCGGCAGGGGGAGGGGGTCGTCGGGGTGCTCGGACGGGCCGTCCTCGTCGGGCAGGTGGTCGGTGGGCTCGGGCCTGCCGGTGACGGTTTCGACGGCCCGCGCGAGGGTGGCCAGGCCGTCCTCGAAGGACTCGCGCAGGCTGAAGGACCAGTGGTGGAGGCTCAGGCCCAGTACCGGTTGGAGGGGTCGGCCCGGGTCGACGCCGAGCGCGAGCGGGTCCGGGGTGTCGGCCGCGGCCTGTTCGTCCCGTACGCCGGAGCGGGCGAACAGGGCGCTCCGCAGGCCCTCGTTGAAGCCGAAGTTGCCGGCGTCGCCGCGGGCGGGCAGGAGTTCGCAGGAGCGGGCGGCGTCCGCGAGCAGCCGGTGGGACTGTTCGGCGCGGCCCAGATCGGCGAACCACAGGGCGGCGCCGGCCGTCCGCAGGACCGGGACGGGGCTGCGGGCCGGTTCCGTGCGGCCCTCGCGCAGCCGGGCGAGGGCCTCGTGTTCGACGGCGACGGCCTCCTCGGTGCGGTCCGCGAGGCGGAGCAGCACGGTGAGGTCGAGCAGCCGCCACGCCAGGTCGCTCCCGCCGGGCTCGGTCACCGCCCGGGAGCGGTCGGCCACCGTGCGGGCGGCGTCCACGGCCTCGTCGAACCGTCCTGCCTCGGCGAGGCCGTGGGCGAGGTCGGCGTGCAGGACGGCGGCCTGGCCGAGGCCTTCCACCGGCTGGTCCGCTTCGGCGCGCCGGGCCAGGTCGGCCGCCTCCCGCCGGGCGGCGAGGGCGGGGCCGTCGGCGTGCGCCAGGGAGAGTTGCAGGGCGAGGGAGGACAGCGCGCGGGCGGCGTCGGCCAGGTGCTCGGTGCCGCCGTCGGCGACCAGGGCGCGGTAGATGCGGGCGGACTCCTCCAGGAGCGGGACGGCGTCCTCGGGCCGGGGCTCGGGCCGGCCGTAGGCCCGGCCCCGCAGTGCCTCGGCCAGCGCGGGCAGGCCCGAGGCGGGGTCGGTGCGGGCCTGGACCCGGAGCCGGGCGACCGTCTCGTCGGTGACGGGTTCCCGCCCGGGCCGGCGGGCTCGCGGTGCGGGGTGGTCGGACGGGGCTCCGTGCGCGGGTGTCACGCGTTTCCTTCCGGGGCGGGGGAGAGGGGTCTCCCGTCCGAACGTCCTTCCGGCGGGGAGGAGTTCCGGAGACCGCGTGCCCCTACTCGGCGAGCGCGCCGTCGAGGTACTCCCGCACCGGCGGGAACAGCGGGAACGGCACGTACTCGGCCAGCTCGGCGCGGGACGCCCACACCACCCGGTCCAGCTCGTCGGAGTCCACCACGGTGGCGGTGCCGCCGACCACCTCGCAGGCCGTGTACGCCATCCGCCGCCCGTTCTGCGGATGCTCCCGCTCGCCGAGCAGCCGGGCGGCGGCGACGCGCAGGCCGGTCTCCTCGGCGGTCTCGCGCACGGCCGCCGCCCCGGCGGACTCGCCCGCCTCGACCTCCCCGGCCGGGAACTGCCAGGACAGTTCGCCCTCGGCGATCCGCCGCCGCACCATCAGCACCCGGCCGTCCTCGACGACGATCGCGACGGCGACGGCGGGGGGTGCGTGCTCGGGGTTCTGCTCGGTCATCGCTCTGCTCCTCGGGTCAGGACGGCGTCGGTGTCGACGCCATCCTGACCCGGGGCCGCGGCCGACAGCAGGCAGCGGGTCGCGTGTCGTGTCGGTTGTGCGCAGTGTCGGCTACCGGTGCGCTGGCCCGTAGAGCGCCGACGGCGCGCCGGTGGCCAGTGCCCAGTAGCGGTCCCCGTACGACCAGTGCCACCACTCGGTGGGGTAGTTGACGAGCCCGGCGCCGGTCAGGACGCTGCCGAGCAGTCGCCGGTTGGCGCGGGCCTGAGCACCGATGTTGTCGGCGTGGGTGTAGCAGGCCCCGGCACTCTCCTCCGGGTTGGCGTTGACCCTGGTGCCGAGGTCGAGCTCACGGCCGTCGGCGTCGACCAGGGTGAGGTCGACGGCGGCCCCGGCACTGTGCGGTGCGATCTCCGGCGGGGAGACGTAGCGGCTGGCCGACGACCTGACCCGGTCGTCCGGCCAGTCGGGGTTCGCGGCCCGCAACTCGGCGGCGTACTCGTCGAAGTAGCGGCTCTGGAGGGCCGGCGGCCGGTAGCCCTCGACGAACAGCAGCCGCAGGCCGTCCGGCAGGGCCGCCTGTGCGTCGAGCAGCCGGTCGAGCACGCCGGCCCGCAGCTGCGCGAAGGCCCCGGTGCCGTCCTGCTTTCGCCCGTCGACGGGCAGCACGCCGCCGCTCCGTACGTCCGACAGCCGTACGTCTGACAGCCGCTCGCCGCAGTCCTGGACGGGGACCGCGGCGACCTTCGGGTCGGACATGAGGATGATCTCGCTCAACACGCCTCCTGGGTAAGGGGGGCAACGCTACGGGGCCGGGCAGGACGACTTCGCGGGCAGCGGGGTCAGCTCTTCTGGTCGTCGGCCCAGGTGATGTCCATCTGGTCGATGAAGTAGCGGTTGTCGAAGCGGAGGAAGACCTTGGACGTGGTGTCGTTGTCCGCGATCCAGGTCTTGTTCCACTGGATGACGGTGCCGGCGCCGTCGCGCTTGGGGAAGTAGAGGCCCTCGCGGCGTTCGGGCTGGTTGTAGAAGCCGTGCCCGTTGGGCAGCCGGTACGGCGTCCGGACGAGGGAGCCGCTGTAGTCGTCGAACAGCGCGGCGGGGAAGTTGGTGCGGGCGACGAGCTTCGGCGGGACGTAGTGGACGTCGACCTCGCCGGAGTCCACGTAGCGGGCGGGCTCCCCCTTCAGCCGGTGGAAGGCCCTGCGCACGGCGCCCGCCGTGTCGTAGCTGTCGGTGAAGGTCACGAGACTTCCCTCCCGCCCCTCCTGGTACCAGTCGCCCTGGGAGTACTGGTCGAAGTCGAAGGCGCCGATGCGGGTGCCCGGGGTGAGGAGCTCGCCGGGGACCTCCCGGAAGCTGGTCTCGTCGTAGATCTGCTCGATGGTCCGCACGCGCTTCTCGAAGCGGCGGGCCGGCACCCGGACCCGTCCCGTCCCCACCGGCAGGTCGGTGGCCTTCGGCGCCGGGGCGGGTGCGGGCTCCGGTGCCGGGAGGGGCGCGGGCGCCCAGGCGGTGCAGTTCAGGTCCTGGGCCCCGGCGCCCTTCTCCAGGATCAGGGGCCCGCCCGGCCGTTCGGCCGCCGGTTCGGCCAGGCCGAGGAGGCAGTTGGAGGAGTCGTGGAGGGCCATCAGCCGGCCGGTGTCGCGCTGGACGAAGGCCCGCCAGGCCTGCCGCCAGTACGAGGAGTCGCTGCCGGTGTCGGAGAACTTGGGCCGCAGGGTGACCTTGGCGCCCCGGTTCGATTCCTCGGCGGTCAGGTAGAGGCCGGTGGCCACGTGCCGGATCCGGTGGTTGAGCACCCGGAACCGCTCGGCCACCCACTGCTCGCCGTCGCCACCGGTCTCGGGCGCGAGTACCACGGGGGTGCCCTCGGGGCTTCCCGGCGCGGCTC
Organism: Kitasatospora sp. NPDC001261; assembly: GCF_042896795.1. NCBI lineage: Bacteria > Bacillati > Actinomycetota > Actinomycetes > Kitasatosporales > Streptomycetaceae > Kitasatospora > Kitasatospora sp. NPDC001261. The sequence goes on along the minus strand of NZ_JBIAXP010000001.1, from coordinate 320,735 downwards.
CGGCCACCAGGCCGGGAATGCGGTGGAGGCGTAGGACGAACGTTTCGGTGGGCCAGTCGACCAGCATCGTGGACACCTTCTCAGCATGGGGATATGACAGAACGTCAAGACCATGATCGCTTGATCGGACGGATTGGCGCCAGGGCGTGCGGGGACGAAGGAACGGGTCGGTGGTCAGCAGGCCCGCAGGCGCTCCAGGAACTCCGGGACGCCGTCGACCCGGCGGTACGGCTCGAAGGCCGGTGCGAGCTCGCGGACCAGGGCGACGCAGCGGGGCGCGCCGATCCGGGTGGCCAGGTCGAGCGACTCGCCGGTGACGGACACGGCCTGCTCGACCTCCTTGGCCTCCAGGTAGCCCCGGGCCTGGTACGTCAGGAAGACGCCGCGCGTCTTGTCCCTGGCGCGGGGCAGCAGCGCCATCCCCTCCGCGATCCGGGCCCGGGCCTCGTCCGGCCGGCCGAGGTCCAGGAGGCACTGGCCGGAGTCCACGGCCAGGTCGGCGGGGCCCATCCACGCGCACCACCCGGGTGCGGGGTCGGCGGCGTCGACGGCGAGGGCGGACTCGGCGTCGGACAGGTCCCGGTAGCAGGCGGCGCGGTCGCCGAGCACCGCGTGGGCCCTGGCGCGGCGGAGGAGGAGCAGCGAGCGGGCGGTCGGGTGCGAGACGCCGGACAGGGCGTGCCCGAGCTGGCCGACGGAGACCCCCGCCTCGCCTAGCCAGGTGGCCTGGTAGGCGAAGTCGGACAGCACCCCGGCGCCGTGGTCGCGGTCGCCCGCGGCGTTCGCGGACTGCAGGGCGGCCTCCCACAGCTTTCCGGCCGCCCAGTGCCGGCCCTGGTCGAAGCGGTACCAGCCGCAGGTGGTGGCGAGCGAGGCGGCCAGCCGGTGGAGGCGTCGACCGGTCGCCTCGCCGTAGCGGCCCTCCTCGATCAGCTCCGTGACGGTGGCCAGGTGGGCGTCCATCAGGCGGACGGTGTGCTGGCGCTGCTCGGTGGGCAGGGCCGTCAGCTTCCTGCTGGTCTCCTCCAGCCAGTCCACGAGTTCGCCGTCCACGTGCTTGCCGTCCAGGGCCGAGGCGAGGCGCCCGGGCCCGGTCGTGGCCCACTGGGCGGCCAGGCCGCCCAGCGAGATCGCGCTGAAGGTCATGAAGCTGCGGCGGTCCATGGCGGCTCTCTGGGCGTCGTGGAGTGCTCGGACGGTGTGGGCGGCGCCCAGGGGCAGCGGCTCGTCCCGCCCGGGCAGCCAGTACGGCCAGCCGTACGCCTCCAACTCCGACAGCGGGACGTCGAAGGCCTCGGCGATGAGGAGCTGGGAGTCGGTGTTCGGCGTCTTGCGCCAGTGCTCCCACCGGCTGACGGCCGCCTTGTCGGCGCCGGAGCGGAGCCCGTGACGCCGGGCGGCCTTGTTCAGCTCCGCGACGAGGTCGCCCTGCGACCAGTGACGCAGTTCGCGCGCGTAGGCGAGGGGATGCCGGATCGGGTCGTCCACGGGGTCAATCCCATCATCGACAGTGACCGCGAGCCTACCGCCGGTGCGGGCGGGACAACCCCGGGACCACGGGCAATGGCTTTCCGGTGAGGGCGAGTTGGGCTGTACTCGACTCGCACCGACCGAGTTCCTCCACGAAGGGGATGGCCGCGTGAAGTGGAACGCGCTCACCGACGCGCTCCGGGAGTCCGGGGCGCTGTCGGTCGACTGGGAGCCGGTGTTCCGGGCCGTGCCCCGACGCCTGTTCGTCCCGGACCGGGTCCACCACGGGGGTGATTGGCTCGACCGGGCGGAACGGCCGGGCGAGTGGGGCGAGTTGGTCGCCTCGGACGTCCCGCTCGTGACGAGGCTGGACGAGGACGGCCGCACGCCGGCCTCGTCCAGTTCGATGCCCACCGTCGTGGCCCGGATGCTCTGGCACCTCCGGGTCGCCGACGGCATGCGGGTGTTGGACATCGGCACCGGTGCGGGGTGGACGGCCGCGTTGCTGGCGCGCCGGCTCGGGGTGGAGAACGTGACCACCGTGGAGCTGGATCCCGAACTGTCCGGTGCCGCGCGGCGGCGCCTGGCGGCGAACGGCCTGCCGGTCACGGCCGTTGTCGGCGACGGCATGCTCGGCCATCCGGCGGGCGCGCCGTACGACCGGATCCATGTCACCGCGGCCGTGCAACGCGTCCCCGGGGCGCTGATCGAGCAGACGGTGCCCGGCGGCGTGATCGTCGTCCCGTACGGCACGGCGTTCTGCAACGGGGGGTTGCTGAGGCTCACCGTCGCCGATGACGGCCGGTCCGCGAGCGGGCCGTTCGTCGAGGATGTGGCGTTCATGTGGGTGCGGGACCAGCGCCCCGGGAGCGGCGAGTTCGAGATTGAGGACGTCCGGCACGGCCCGTCCGCCCTCGACCCCGCCACCGTGGCCGAGCGCACCGACGCCGCGTTCGCGATCGGACTGCGACTGCCGGGCCTGTTCCGGCGGGAGGTGTGGGCAGGCTACGACCGTTTCGGTACCGGCCGGTTCGAGGTGTGGGACGGCGTCTCGTACGCCCACTGCCGCCTCGCCGACCGGGACGGCGAGCACGCCGTCTCGCAGTCCGGCCCCCGCGACCTGTGGGACGAGGTGACCGCCGCCCATGCCTGGTGGCGGCGCCAGGGCGAGCCGGGCCTCGACCGGTTCGGCCTGACCGTCACCGTCGCGGGCGAGCACCGGGTGTGGCTGGACGAGCCGGATCGCGTGGTCGGGTGAGGGGTGACGGCCGCACTGGACTTCTGGCCGCGTCGCCGACCCGGCGGCGCGGCCAGGATCATTGTCTGTGGGACGGACCGTGCGGCAAAGGAGAGACCGTGTTGGGACTGCTGGGCTTCTACGACGAGTTGGACGAACGCTCCGGCTCACCGAACGGGTCGATACTCGACGCCGTCCGGCCGGTGGGGGAGCCGGATGAGGCGGACCTGGTGGCCTACCTGGACGCGGGCCATGTCCTCATCGACGTCATGGAGGGCGGCCGCGACGTCATCACCGGCAGCGTGCACCGGCATTCCTCGGGATGCTCCTCCCCGATGACCGACGGTGTGTGGTTGTGGCGTCTGGACTTCCCGCACTACCTGGAGACGCACCACGTGGCGCTCCCCGGGGCCTTCGTGGAGCACGTCCGCAGCCTGGACTACCGGATGCCCGCCGTCTCCGTCGCTCGGTTCGCTTCGCATTACGACGAGACGATGCCCCTGATCGGTTGGGCTTCGGCCGTTCCCTGGCGGTCGGCCGCGACCGTGCTCGTACCCGAGCCGCGAGTGGTGATGAGCAAGGTCCGGTTCGACGCGGAAGTGTCGGCCGGGGGTCGGGAACAGCCGTACGGCAAGCGGCGCAAGGCGAGGAAGGCGTAGGCGTCACCAGGGGAAGAGCCCCTGTGCGCCCGGGGCTTGTGTGCTTGGTGGGGGCGCTGGGGGGCGTGCGTTCGTGCCGCACGAAAGGGTGATGTGGGTGGGGGTTTGACGAGGTGTTACGGCGTTGCGGTGAAGATTGTGGTGTCGGGTGCTTGGAGAAGCGCCCGGTGCATGGGCACAAGTAACCCCGGCGGTGCTCCAACACCCCGGGGTTTGGCACCAGGAGAAAGCAACTCCAGATGCAGATTCATCGTATCCCTCAGCATGCTCCCGGGTACACGATCCTGGACAACGGGCATGTCGTCCGTAAGCACTCGCTGTCGTGGGCCGCGCGGGGGCTGTTGAGCTACCTGCTCAGCCTGCCGGACGGGGCGCGCGAAGACGTCCGCACGCTGGCCGCCAAGAGCGTGGAGGGTCGGACGAGTGTGGCGCGGGCGCTCAGGGAGTTGGAGACGGCCGGGCACTACGTCCGGCGCACCCAGCGGGACCCGCTGACCGGGCAGGTGCGGACGGTCGTCTCGGTGCACGAGGTGCCGGTGACGACGGGCAAGGCGGTGCACACGGTGCCGCCGCTTCCCGTGCCCCCGGCCGCCGGTGGTCCAGCTCCAGGTGGGCCAGGCGTCGGGAAGGCGGGAAGCCCTTCCAAGGAACGGGAAACCAAGGACGTGGAAGAACCTTCCGTCCGTCCCCCGGAGAAGTTGACGGCTGGCATGGCGCTGCTGCTCGAACTCGGGTGCCGGGAGCCGAAGATGGCCCTGGCGGGGAAGCCCTTGAGTGATCAAGCCGCGCGGGTGGAGGGGTTGCTCGCGAGTGGGTGGACGCGGGACGCGCTGGCGGGGATTATCGCGGCTCCGCTGCCGGACAAGGTCACGCACAGCGTCGGGGCGATCCTGGCGGCGCGGATCGCCAAGGTGCCGACCGTTCCGGCGTCCAGGAAGGCAAGCGATGGGACCCGTCGGCACGAGTGCCCCGGCCGGGGCGGGATGTGCGGACGGCCCGTGGCGGGAGCCGGGCAGGTGTGCGGGGCGTGCCGGGCTTAGCGCTCCGGCGGGCGGAAGGTGACCGGGGCGTCGAAGGCGGCGCGGCGGGTGGTGCGGCGCAGGGCGCGCAGGACGGGGGTGCCGAGGGTGAGGCAGAGCACCACGGTGAGTGCGGCGCGCGGCAGGTCCCAGCCCAGTGACGTGGTCAGGCAGTAGGCGGCGAAGCGGACCAGGTTGGCGGGCAGCGGGTCGCCGGGGACGAAGGAGATGGAGCCGGCCAGGCCGCCGATGTACGGCCAGCCCTGGAGGTTCATGATCGTGCCGTAGAGGAGGGACGCAATGGCGCCATAGGACGCCAGCACCACGAGTTCGCGCCGGCCGCGCAGCGAGGAGGCCCCCGGGAGCAGGCCCGCACCCAGACAGACCCAGCCCATCGCCAGCATCTGGAACGGCAGCCACGGCCCGACCCCGCCGGTGAGCAGCGCGGAGGCGAACATCGACAGCGAGCCGAGGACGAAGCCGAAGCCCGGGCCGAGCACCCGCCCGGACAGCACCATCAGGAAGAACATCGGCTCCAGCCCCGCCGTGCCCGCGCCGAGGGGGCGCAGCGCCGCGCCGGCGGCGGCCAGGACGCCCAGCAGGGCCACGGACTTGGCGTCCAGGCCGGGGGCGCCGCCGCCCGCCGAGCGGCCCTCGGAGATCTGGGCGATGACGACGGCGAGGAGGAGGGGGAGCAGCAGGGCGAACAGCCAGGGCGCGTCGGTGGAGTGGCCGACCAGCGCCGACTTGGTGGAGGCGAGCAGCGGCCAGCCGAAGGCGGCGACGCCGACGAAGGAGACCGACAGCAGCGCCGCGACGGACCGGCGTCCCAGCGGGACGGGACGAGTGCTCATGCGTCCAGCGCCTCCGCGACCTGCCGGACGGTGAGCCACGGCCCGGGTGCCAGCACCTTGGCGACCTGCGGGGCGAAGGCGGGGGAGGAGACCACGACCTCCGCCGTCGGACCGTCCGCGACGATCTCGCCCTCGGCGAGGATCACCGTGCGGTGGGCGAGTTCGGCGGCCAGCTCGACGTCGTGGGTGGCGAGGAGCACGGCGTGGTCCTCGGCGGCCAGGCCGCGCAGGATCTCCACCAGCCGGGCCTTGGCGGCGTAGTCGAGGCCGCGGGTCGGCTCGTCGAGGAGCAGCAGCGGGGGCCGGGCGGTGAGCACGACGGCGAGGGCGAGGGTGAGCCGCTGGCCCTCGGAGAGGTCGCGCGGGTGGGTGTCGTCGTCGATGCCGGGCAGCAGGCGCTCGACCAGGGCGCGGCAGGTGCCGGCGGCGGCTCCGGCGTCGCTGTCGGCCGCGGCGCACTCGGCGGCGACCGATTCGCCGTACAGCAGGTCGCGCGGGTCCTGCGGGACGAGGCCGACCTCGCGGATCAGTTCGGCGGGGCGGGTGCGGTGCGGGGCGCGGCCGCCGACCCTGACGCTGCCGGAGGAGGGGGCGTGCAGGCCGACCAGGCTGCCCAGCAGGGTGGACTTGCCGGCGCCGTTGCGGCCCATCAGGGCGGTGATCTCGCCGGGGTGGAGGGAGAGGTCCACGCCGCGCAGGGCCGGGACGGGGCCGCGCCGGACGGCGAGGCGGTCGGTGACGGCGAGGGGGGCGGCAGTGGCGCGGAGGTCGGCGGGAGCGGGCGTCCGGCCGTCCAGCCGGGCGCGCAGCGGCGCGGCCTTGCGGCGCGCGTCGCGGACCGAGAGCGGCAGCGGCCGCCAGCCCGCGAGCCGGCCGAGGCCGACCACCGGCGGGTGCACCGGGGAGTGCGCCATCACCTCGGCGGGCTCGCCGAGGACGGGCGGGGCGTCGGGGGTGAGCAGCAGCACCTGGTCGGCGTACTGGACGACCCGCTCCAGCCGGTGCTCGGCCATCAGCACGGTGGTGCCGAGGTCGTGCACCAGCCGCTGGAGGACGGACAGCACCTCCTCGGCCGCGCCCGGGTCGAGCGCCGAGGTGGGCTCGTCCAGGACCAGCACGCGCGGGTGCACGGTGAGCACCGAGCCGATCGCGACGCGCTGCTGCTGGCCGCCGGAGAGGGAGTTCAGCGCGCGGTCGCGCAGGTCGGCGAGGCCGAGCAGGTCGAGGGTCTCCTCGACCCGGCGGCGCATCACGTCGCCCGGCAGGCCCAGGGACTCCATGCCGTAGGCGAGTTCGTCCTCCACGGTGTCGGTGACGAAGTGCGCCAGCGGGTCCTGCCCCACCGTGCCGACCAGGTCGGCGAGTTCGCGCGGACGGTGCTCGCGGGTGTCCCGGCCGCCGACGGTGACCCGGCCGTGCAGCACCCCGCCGGTGAAGTGCGGCACCAGGCCGCTGACCGTCCCCAGCAGGGTGGACTTGCCGGAGCCGGACGGGCCCACCAGCAGGCAGAGTTCGCCCTCGGGGACGGTCAGGTCGACGCCGTCGAGGGCGGGTGCGGCCGAGTCCGCGTACCGGACGGAGACCTGCTCGAAGGTGATCACGATGCCCTCCGGGGCGGGGTCGGGGCGGCGAACGCCGGTACCAGGCCGAGCAGCACGGTCAGCACGGCGGCCAGTGGCAGCGCGGGGACGGTCGGCGGGACGACGGTGGGGGCGAAGGCGGCCGGGTCCCGCGCGGCCAGGTAGGTGGTGAGGGCCGCCACGGCCGCCCCGGAACCGGCCGTCAGCCACTCGGGGACGGCCCAAGGGTCGGGCCGGTAGCGACTTCTGACGGACCGTCGGCCACCCAGCAGCAGGCCGGCGAAGGCGGCGGCCAGGCCGAGCAACAGGACGGGCAGCGCCCAGCCCGCGCCACCGGCCGTCAGCAGCCCGTACGCGGCCAGGCAGACCCCGAGCAGTCCGGCCAGGGTGAGCGCGGCCGTCGCCCGGGCGAGCCGGCGCGGGACGTCGGCGGTGCGGCCGAACCCCCGGGTGTCCATGGCGGCGGCCAGTGCGATGGACCGCTCCAACGCGCCCTCCAGCACCGGGAGTCCGACGCTCAGCACGGCCGCGACGCCCTTGTCGGAGCGGCCCCGCAGACGCCGCGCGGCACGCAGCCGGCGGACGTCCGCGATCAGGTTCGGCGCGAAGGTCATCGCCACCACGACGGCGACGCCCGCCTCGTAGAGCGCGCCGGGCAGGGCGCGCAGCAGCCGGGCCGGGCTGGCCAGCGAGTTGGCGGCGCCGACGCAGACCAGCAGGGTGGCCAGCCGCAGCCCGTCGTACAGCGCCGCGAGCAGCCCCTCGACGGTGACCCGGCCGCCGATCCGCACGCCCTGCGCCCAGACGGGCAGCGGGAGTTCGGGCAGCGTGAACAGCACATGGGTGCCCGGGACCGGCGAGCCGAGGAAGACCGCGAAGACCAGTCGGATGCCGAGCACCAGCAGGCCCAGCCGCAGGAACGCCCCGTACGAGCGCGACCACGGCGCATCGCCGCGCCGGGCCGCGACCACGTACCCGGCGACGGCGACGAGTAGCAGCAGGATCGCCGGGTTGGTGGTGCGGGTGGCTGCCGCGCCCAGCCCCAGCGCCCACAACCACCAGGCCCCGGGGTGCAGTTGACGGGGGCCGGTGGGCGGCCGGGTGGTACGGACGGCGGTGCTGCTCACGGTGATTCCTGGGTGGGGGACGTTAGGGGTGACGGCGGCGGCGCGCCTGCCAGACGGCGCCACCGGCGAGGACGGCCACCAGCGCGCCACCGGCGATCAGGCCGACGTCCGGGCCGCTGCCGGTGCTCTGGTCGGCGGATCCGGCGGCCGGCTGGGCGGCACCGGCCGCGCCGACCTGGTCGCCGCAGCCCGCCTTCGGGTACCCGGCGATGGCGCACAGCAGCCCGTTGGTGTCGTAGCGCAGCGGCGGGGCGACGGTGGCCAGCACCTCGGCCGAGGTGGCGCGGGGCGCGACGGTGGCGCACGCCGTGCGCTGCTCGGGCACCGAGGCGGCGGACGAGCCGGAGGTGGACGAGCCGGAGACGGACGAACCGGAAGCGGACGAGCCGGAGGCGGACGAACCGGCGGCGGAGCCGGCGTCCTCGGCGGTGCCGAAGTCCAGCACGACGGCCACCCGCTTGCGGCCCTCCTGCGCGGGCGTGTCCGCGCAGATGTCGGCGAAGCTCCCGGCCGTCCGGGGCTTCGCGGCGTCCTGCCCGCCGTCCGGGCTCAGCGCGAACCGCCAGCCGTCCACGGCCCCGTCCGGCGGCACCGCGACGGAGGGCCCCTGCTGCTGGTACGTCCAGCTGCCGCCCTCGGCGCCGCGCCAGAACGACCAGTACCGGTACCCGGCGGCCTGCGCCGGAGCGGCGGAGGCGAGCAGCAGCACCGCCCCGAGGAGGGGGAGGAGCAGCGCGGCGAGGGCGGTGCGACGGCGGGCGCGGGCGCGGGCGCCTCCGCCCGGCAGGCCGGGCCCCGGCCCGCCGGGAGCGGCGTGGGAGGCGGGACGCATCAGAGGTGGGTGTTGCGCTTGCGCTGGAGGCTGAGGAGGAGGCCGCCGCCGACGCCGATGAGCAGGCCGACGCCGATCAGCCAGTACTGGCCGATGCCGCTGTCCTTCTTCTTCGCCGGGGCGGTCGCCGTCGCCGTGGCGGAGGCGCCGGTGGCCTTGGGCGCCGGGCCGAGGGCGGTGAGCTGGCCGGTCAGGGCGGCGGTGTCGCGGTGGGTGGCCTGGGCGACCAGCAGGAGGGTGGCGGTGGCGCCGGCGTCGGTGCCGCCCTTGGTCCAGGTGGCGCCCTCCTTGCCGAGCCAGTCGACGGCGCCGGCGGCCTGCTGGGGGTGGCCGCTCTGGCTGAGGGCGAGGGCGGCCCAGGCGGTGGCGGTGTAGTCGGGGGTGGGGGCGGCGCCCGGGGTGGTGAGGGTGAGGTGGTCGCCGCCGGCCGCGAGCTGGGCGGCGAGGTAGGCGCCGACGGCCTCGCCGGACTCCGCGTGCGAAACCGGGGCCGAGGAGGCCGAGGAGCCCTGGGCGGCCGGGGCGTCGGCGCAGGCCAGGGCCTTGGGCGCGGCGTCGGCGTGCACCGTGCCGGCGACCGGCAGGTGGCCGCCGCTCGCGGCGAGCGCGGCCTGGGCGCTGGCCAGGGCGTTCGGGGTGAGGGCGCCGCCGGCCGGGTCGGTCTGGTAGGCGAAGGCGCCGCGCTGGTCGGCGGGGGCGGCGCAGCCGAGCTGGAAGAGGGCGAGCCCGTCGAAGGCGGACCTGCCGGCCTTGGCGACGCCCGCCGGGTCGGTCTTGGCGGCGAACAGCGCGTTGACGGCGAGGCCGGTGGAGTCGGCGTCGCCGGGGCTGCCCGGGTTGTACGCCCAGCTGCCGTCGGCGTTCTGGTTGGCCTTGAGCCAGCCGACGCCCTTGTCGACGGCCTCCTGGTGCCCGCCGAGGGCGACCAGGGCCTGGACGGCGACGGCGGTGGCGTTGCTGTCCTCGGTCTTGGGGTCGCAGGCCGCGCCGGCGGCCCGGTACGAGGGCCAGCCGCCGTCCTCGCACTGCTGCCCGGTGAGCCAGCCGACGGCCGAGTCGGCCGGGGTGACCTTGGCCGCCGTCAGCGCGGTGAGCGCCAGCGACTGCCGCCAGACGCCGTCGTACGTCGGGTCGCTCTTGCCGTACAGCCCGTCGGGAACGGCGGCGGGGGTCGGCGCGGGGCTGTCGGCGAGGGCCGGTCCTGCGGCGAGGCCGGTGAGCAGCGCGGCGGACAGGGCGGCGGCGCCCAGGCGGGCGGCGGTCAGCATGGTGCGGGTGTGCCTTTCGGTGAGCGGTGGTGGCCCGGGCGGGGCCGTTCCGTAGTCCTCGACGGTGCCGGGCGCGTGCGTCCGGACTGGCCGCTCGCCCCTCCCCGGGTGCTCCGACTCGTCCGGGCGGCCGATGGCGGCGCCGGTCTCACGGCTGCGGGGTCAGCGCCGGATTCGCACCGGCTTTCCCCGGGGGAGGAGCGGGATGGAGTTGTGCCGACTGTCGACTCTAGCCGCCGGAGCACGACGAGCGTCCCGGCGCGGCCAGGAACAGGTTCCAGTCAGTGGGGAGAGGAGGGCGGCTCACGGCAGGGCGAGCAGCCGGGCCGCGGTGTGCAGGTCGGCCCGGACCTCGGCGATCGAGGCGCGCCCGGAGAGCCAGGCGACCAGCGCCGAGTGCCAGGTGTGCTCGATCACCCGCACCGCCGCGCGCTGGCTCTCGGTGGGCGGCCCGGACTGGCCGATCGCGTCCAGGATGAGCTGTCCGGTGGCCGTGCTGACCTGGTCCACCTCGGCCCCCACCGAGCGGTCCGCGAAGGACAGCGCCCGGACCATGGCCTCGGCCAGCAGCGGCTCGCGCTGCAGCGCGTGGAAGGCCCGGGTGAGGGCGTCGGCGACCCGCGGCGCGGGTTCGCGGTCGGTCGGCGGGTGCCGCCGGATGTGCTCCTGGAGGCCCTGGAGCTGCTCCAGCATCACCGCCACCAGCAGGTGGACCTTGGACGGGAAGTACCGGTAGAGCGTGCCGAGGGCGACCTGCGCGCCCTCCGCGACCTCCCGCATCTGCACCGCCTCGTACCCGCCCCGCACCGCCAGCGCGGTGGCGGCCCGCAGGATGCGCCGGCGCCGTTCGGCCTGGCGCGCGGTCAGCGGCGGCTCGCCCGGGGGCGAGAGCTGCGGAGAGGTGGAAGGAGGGGGTGGCGGCAAGGGTGCTCCCGGGCGGGCGAGAGTGGCGGCGTGCTCCACATGGTCGGCAGGATCCGGCGTGGCGGGAATCACCAGCCCTGGCTCCTGAGGGAAAGCTACGGGCCGGTATCTTCGAGGTCTCTCATTGTTCACGTGGTCGACGACGAGTTCCCCAGCCACTGAAACCTGATCTACTTTAGCGACCGGAAGCACGACCGGCAGCACCGTAAGCAGCTAGAGAAGAGGGCCCAGGATGACCGCGCAGCCGCTGCGGATTGCCCTGCTGTCGTACCGAGGGGACCCCTTCTGCGGCGGTCAGGGCGTGTACGTACGGCACCTCTCCCGGGAGCTGGCCAGGCTCGGCCACCACGTGGACGTGATCGGCGCCCAGCCCTTCCCGGTGCTCGACGAGGTCGACGGCCCCGGCTCGGTGCGCCTGGTCGAGCTGCCCAGCCTGGACCTCTACCGCGCCGACGACCCCTTCCGTACCCCGGCCCGCGACGAGTTCCGCGGCCCGGTGGACGTGCTGGAGTTCGCCACCATGCGCACCGGCGGCTTCCCCGAGCCGCTCACCTTCTCGCTGCGCGCCCGCCGCTACCTGGCCGCCCACAAGGGCCGCTACGACGTGGTGCACGACAACCAGACCCTCGGCTACGGCCTGCTCGGCCTGGCCCGGCACGGCTTCCCGCTGGTCACCACGATCCACCACCCGATCACCGTGGACCGGCAGCTGGAGCTGGACGCCGCCACCACCCGCGGCAAGCGGCTCTCGCTGCGCCGCTGGTACGCCTTCACCCGGATGCAGCGCCGGGTCGCCGCCCGGCTGGACCACGTGATCACCGTCTCCGGCACCTCGCAGCGCGAGATCGCCGAGCACCTGGGCGTCGCGCCCGGCGCGATCTCGGTGGTGCCGATCGGCGCCGACACCCGGCTCTGGTCGCCCTCGGCGGAGATCGAGCGCGTCCCCGGCCGGATCGTCACCACCTCCAGCGCGGACGTCCCGCTGAAGGGCCTGGTCTTCCTGGTCGAGGCGCTCGCCAAGGTCCGTACCGAGCGGGACGCCCACCTGGTGGTGGTCGGCAAGCCGCAGAAGGAGGACGGGCCGGTGGCCGAGGCGGTGCGCCGCTTCGGGCTGGCCGGGCACATCGAGTTCCGCAGCGGGCTGACCGACCAGGAGCTGGTCGACCTCTACCGCTCGGCCGAGGTGGCCTGCGTCCCCTCGCTCTACGAGGGCTTCTCGCTGCCCGCCGCCGAGGCGATGGCCACCGGCACCCCGCTGGTCGCGACCACCGGCGGGGCGATCCCCGAGGTGGCCGGGCCGGACGGGGAGTCCTGTCTGGCGGTGCCGCCGGGGGAGGCGGACGCGCTGGCCGCCGCGCTCGGCCGGCTGCTGGACGACCCGGAGCTGCGGGCCGGGCTCGGCGCGGCCGGACGGGAGCGGGTGCTGGCCCGGTTCACCTGGGAGCGGGCCGCCGAGCTGACCGCCGAGGCCTATCGCGCGGCGCTCGCCACCGGCGTCGGCGCCCGGGCCCGCTCGGGGCCGGGCTGGCGGTACGTGGCCTAGCCGCCCGCCCGCGGCAGGTCGGTGACGGCCGGTCGGCGGAGGCGGGGCGGTGGCGGCAGGGCGAGCCTGCCCGACGAAGCGTGACGTGCCGGGAGTGGCGTGACGAAGCGTCAAGAACGCTTGGTAGCAATAGGAATGGGAGTCCTGCAGTGCTGACCGTCGATTTCTCGCGCTTCCCGCTCGCCCCCGGCGACCGGGTGCTCGACCTGGGCTGCGGCGGGGGCCGGCACGCGTTCGAGTGCTACCGCCGTGGCGCCAACGTGATCGCCCTCGACCAGAACACCGAGGAGATCGCCGAGGTCAGGAAGTGGTTCGCGGCGATGGAGCAGGCCGGTGAGGCCCCCGAGGGCGCGTCGGCGGTCGCGATGGAGGGCAACGCGCTGGCGCTGCCGTTCGAGGACGAGTACTTCGACAAGATCATCATCTCCGAGGTGATGGAGCACATCCCGGACGACAAGGGCGTGCTCAACGAGATGTTCCGGGTCCTCAAGCCGGGCGGCCTGCTCGCCGTCACCGTGCCCCGCTGGCTCCCGGAGAAGATCTGCTGGGCGCTGTCCGACGAGTACCACGCCAACGAGGGCGGCCACATCCGGATCTACCGGGGCGACGAGCTGCTCGAGAAGCTCAAGGACGCCGGCCTGGAGCCGTACGGCACCCATCACGCGCACGCGCTGCACTCGCCGTACTGGTGGATCAAGTGCGCGGTCGGCGTCGACAACGACAAGGCGCTGCCGGTCAAGGCCTACCACCAGCTGCTGGTCTGGGACATCGTCGGCACCCCGGTGATCAGCAGCCTCACCAGGGCCGCCGAGCGGGCCCTCAACCCGGTGATCGGCAAGAGCTTCGTCGCGTACGCCTCCAAGCCCAACCGCGCGCCGGGCGGGACGGCGTGACGGCCGCCGTCCCCGAGGTGCTGCTGCTCGACGGGGTGCTCGACGCCGAGCAGGCCGCCGACACCGTGCGCAGCATCCTGGCCGAGCAGCGCCCCGACGGCGCCATACCCTGGTTCGCCGGCCACCACCTCGACCCCTGGGACCACACCGAGGCGGCGATGGCCCTCGACACGGCCGGCGAGCACGCCGCCGCCGAGGCCGCCTACCGCTGGCTCGCCGCCGCCCAGAACCCGGACGGCTCCTGGTACGCCGCGTACACCGACGGCGCGGTCACCGACCGGGCCAAGGAGAGCAACTTCTGCGCGTACATCGCGGTCGGGGTCTGGCACCACCACCTCAGCACCGGCGACGACGCGTTCCTGGAGTGGATCTGGCCGGTCGTCCGGCGCGCCCTGGACTTCATCGTCGGGCTGCGGCTGCCCGGCGGCCCGATCGCCTGGCGGGTCGACGGGGACGGCACCGCCACCGACGAGGCGCTGCTCACCGGCTCGTCCAGCATCCTGCACGCGCTGCGCTGCGGCCTGGCCGTCGCCGAGTACCTGGAGGAGCCGCAGCCCGACTGGGAGCTCGCGGCCGGCCGGCTGGGGCACGCCGTCTCCCACCACCCCGAGCGGTTCCTGGACAAGGGCCGCTACTCGATGGACTGGTACTACCCGGTGCTCGGCACCGGCCTGCGCGGCGAGGCGGCGGTGGCCCGGATCGAGCGGGACTGGGAGCGCTTCGTCGTCCCCGGCCTCGGCGTGCGCTGCGTCAGCGACCGCCCGTGGGTGACCGGCGGCGAGAGCGCCGAGCTGGCGCTCGCGCTCTGGGCCATCGGCCAGTCCGACCGCGCGGTGGACATCCTGCGCTGGATCCAGAAGCACCTGCGGCACGAGGACGGCTCGTACTGGACCGGGTACGTCTTCGAGGACGACGCGATCTGGCCGGAGGAGCGCACCACCTGGACGGCCGGGGCGCTGCTGCTCGCGGTGGCCGCGCTCGGCGGGGACCCGGCGACGGTCGCGGTCTTCGGCGGGGAGCAGCTGCCGGCCGGGCTGGTGGTCGCGGACTGCTGCTGAGCCCGGCGCACGCGCGCGGGACGGGGCGCGCGCGGGACGGGCGTACGCGGAGCGGACGTCCGTACGGATCGGGCGCACAGGGCGCACCGGGTGCGGACACGGCGCGTACACGCGGAAGGGGCGGGACCGGAGAACCGGTCCCGCCCCTTCGCGGTGTGCGTCCGCGGGCGTCAGCCGTGCTGTCTCAGCCGCGCTGGATGCCCGTGGTGTCGGCCAGCACGCCCTGGCTGCCGTCCGGCAGCTGCGCGACCAGCGCGGCGCCGCGCTGCTCGACGGCCAGGTACCAGGTGCCCGGCACGACCTCGCCGACCGGGGCACCGGCCGGGTTGTCCTTCGGGGCCAGCTGGCGCGGGGCCGGGACGGCGAACCAGAACGGCTGGAAGTCCGCCGCCGGGGCGGGCGCCTGCTGCGCGGCCGGGACCGGCTGCGGGGCCGGGGCGCCGGCGTCGTGCGGCTGGGCGGCCTGGACCGGCTGGCCGGGCTGCGGCTGGCCGGCACCCGGGTAGCCGTAGCCGCCCTGGCCGCCGAACGCCGGGTCGTGGCCCTGGGCCGGGTAGCCGTACTGGCCGGGCTGGCCGGGGGCACCCGGCTGACCGGGCTGGCCCGGGTAGCCGTACTGGCCGGGGACGGCCGCCGGGCGGTCGGCGGCCAGCGGGGCCTTCAGTGCGGGCACCAGGGGGCCCGCGGCGGCCGCGCCGGCCAGCGCGAGCAGCGCGATGAAGCCGAGCCAGGCGCCGAAGCCGTGGCTGACGACGGAGCTGGAGGTGCCGCCGCCGAGCGCCCAGACCGAGGTCCACAGCGCCGCGACGGAGAGGGCGATGCCCCACTGGTCCAGCCGCAGGCCGAGCACCTGGCGGTTGGCCGCGGCCGCACCCTGGAAGCGCTGCACCAGGATCAGCACCGCGGCGGCGATGCCGAGGAGGTAGATCGACGGCAGGATGGGGAACAGGTCCGTGCTCCACGCGTTCTGCGACGGCGGGCAGTACCGGCTGTTGCCGCAGTCCACGGTCCAGTAAGGCAGGAAGGAGGCGATGAAGAGCAGGACGGCCGCGCCTGCGACGGCGGCGTCTCCCCTGGTGAGAGCGCGCAGATTCACTAACGTTCCCCTCGTTGACGTGTCGTGGACGGTGGTTCGCGCGGTCGGGCCGACCGGCCGAAACTCCCGAACGGACCAGAAGCCTAGGCCCAACCGTCCTGCCGGTGCACGGCGGGACCGGGAATGGGGTGAAGTCGTTGCAAACCGTGCGGTCCGGGCGGAGCGTCGTCCTCCGCCGGTCGCGGCCCAACTCCCTTACCGCTCTTCGGTCTTCTCTTGGGTCGTCAGGAAAGCGGTCAGCGCGTCGGCGATCCCCCGGGCCGCCTGCTGGCGCCACTGAGGGTCCGTCATCCGCTTCGCGTCCGTCGAGTTGCGCATGTTACCGCACTCGATGAACACCTTGGGGACCGTCGAGAGGTTGAGGCCGCCCAGGTCGGAGCGGGTGTCCAGGCCGTCCT
The DNA here is from genome assembly GCF_042896795.1 of Kitasatospora sp. NPDC001261. Lineage (NCBI taxonomy): Bacteria > Bacillati > Actinomycetota > Actinomycetes > Kitasatosporales > Streptomycetaceae > Kitasatospora > Kitasatospora sp. NPDC001261. Next base: position 304,777 of record NZ_JBIAXP010000001.1, on the reverse strand, counting down.
TGGCGATGTAGTCCGCGTACGGCTCGCCGGTCGCGGCGTGGAACCGGTCGCGCAGCAGGAGGCCGAGCCGGCGCGAGGGGGCGACGATCGCCGCGTTGTCCGCCTTCCCCGCCACCACCCGGGCGGGCATGATCACGTGGAACCCGCTGCCGCTCGCCGGGCCGCCGTCCCCGTGCACCGAGACCGCGACGTCGGCGTGGGCGTCGGCGCCCGCGCGGGCCCGCTCGTCGACGCACGGGCCCCAGGGCCGGTCGCCGTCCTGCACCAGGACCACCGTGGCGCCCCGGGCGGCCAGCAGGGCGCGGGCCCGGCGGGAGACGTCCAGGGTGTACTCGGCCTCGGTGTAGCCGGCGTTGGTCTCGGTGCCGGTGGTGTCGCACTCCTTGCGGGCGTTGCCGATGTCCACCTGGCGGTTGATCTCGGCGGTGTGGGCGGAGTTCCCGGGGTTGTGGCCGGGGTCGAGCAGGACGGTGCGGCCGGTCAGGACCGCGGCGTCGGCGGGCGCGGACGGGGCCTCGGCCGCCGGGGTGGTGGACGGCGGCGGTGCGACCGGCGGGGTGAGGGGCGCGGCGGTGCCGTCGGCCGGGGCGCCGGGGTCGGCGGTCCCCGGCTGGTCCGTGGCCGTCGGGGCGGGCGGCGCCGAAGCCGGGTCGGCAGTCGGGGACGAGGCGGCGGGGGCCGACGCGGCCGGGGCCGCCGTGGCGCCCGCCGGGCCTGAGTGGTCGAGGGCCCGCCAGCCGAACCAGCCCGCCGTGCAGAGCGGAACGGCCACGGCCGCGGCGGTGGTGGCGCGCAGCAGGGCGGAGCGGCGGGGCGGTCGGGGGGCGGTGCCGGTCACTGGTCGGTCAGATCCTGTCCTGGGTGCGCGGAGTCAGGCCGTAGCTCTTCGCGATCGCGTTCCACTTCGTCATGAAGTCCGTCTTCGCCTGCGTCGCCTGCGGGTTGAGCTCGTCCGCGTGCTTCTTGTCGGCGGTGGCCGGGGCCCGGCCGGTGCAGCCCTGGGCGGCGACGGCGCGCGCCCAGCTCGCGTATGCCTTGTCTATGTCGGCGGACAACTGCCAGGCGGACTTCAGGGAGTTCACCGCGTCCGCGCCGCCCGGCACGTCCGTGACGCTCAGTTGGGAGAGCTTGGCCAGCAGGGCGGTCCGCTGGCTCGCGCCGTTGTCGAAGTCCTGCGCGGCGCTCTCGATGTCGGCCTTCGGCGGGCAGCTGGTCACCTTGGCGACGGCGCTGCCGATCGGGGCCTTGGCGCTCTCGCCCTCGCTGAGCAGGCCGTCCAGCGCCTGGGCCTGAGCCTTGGCGCCCGGACCGGGAGCGGTCGAGCTCGGCGACGGCGTACCGGCGGGCGAGCCGGACGCGCTCGCGGCGGCGCTCGGCGCACCGTCCGCACCCGTGGGCGCGGTCGCGGGCGGCGGGTTCTCCGCGCCGGTCGCCGGGGCCGAGGCCGGGGCGGGCGCGGCCTGGCCGTCCTTGTCGCCGCCGCCCCGCAGGGCGAACAGCAGGCCGCCGCCGACCGCCAGCACCAGGAGCAGCGCGAAGCCGATCAGCAGCGGGGCCCTGCGGTTGGTCGGCCGGTCCTCGTCGTCCCCGTGGGCGGTCCCGGTCGGGTAGTCGGGCTGGGCGCCGTAGGGGAGCGGGCTGCCGTACGGGGGCTGGGCGCCGTACGGGGACTGCGGCGGGGCGGCGGGCGGCTGCAGGAGGTAGTCGTAGCCGGGGGTCTGCTGCGTCTCCTGCTGCGGGGCGTGGGACGGCGGACCCGCGTGGGAGGGGAACGGCGCGGACGCCGGCGGGGCGGCCGGGGGCGGCGGGGCGGCGCCGGGGAACAGCCGGGCGGTCGGCGGGTCGTAGCCGGGCGAGGCGGCCAGGTACGGGCGGGCGCCCAGCGGCGGGCCCTGGTCGCCGACGGCGCCGGGCGAGGGCGGCGGGGCCATCGGACCGGGCTGGGCGGCGGACTGCGGGGCCGTGGGCTGCGGGGCCGCGGGAGGCTGGGGGGTGGCGGGCGCCTCGGGGACGGGCTGCGCGTCGGCCGGGCGCTGCGGGCCGCGCACCCAGCCGCCGGCGCCGCCGCGCGCGGTCGGGTCCCAGACCGCCGGAGCGCTGTTCTGCTGGTCCGTCATGTCGCTGCTGGCCCCCACCGTCCGCCGATGCTCTGCCTGGTGCTGCGCGGCCACCGTACCGTTCGAACCCCTGCCCGGCAGCCCCGGCACGACGTTAGAGCATCGGCGCGGGACCCCGGGAGCGAACAGATGTCCTACCGCGCGGCGCGGCGCAGGACGCGCAGGGAGCCGGTCACCGAGACCTCCTCGAAGCCCTCGGCCAGCGCCCGCAGGTACACCCGGTACGGGGCCTGGCCGCCGTCCGCCGGGTCGGGGAACACGTCGTGCACCACCAGCAGGCCCTCCGGCGCCAGGTGCGGCACCCAGCCCTCGTAGTCGCCGGTCGCGTGCTCGTCGGTGTGCCCGCCGTCGATGAACACCAGGCCCAGCGGGCGCCCCCACAGCGCGGCGATCCGCGGCGAGCGGCCGACCAGCGCCACCACGTGCTCCTCCAGCCCGGCGGCGTGCAGGGCGCGGCGGAACCGCGGCAGGGTGTCCATCAGCCCGACCTCGGGGTCGACCAGGGTCGGGTCGTGGTACTCCCAGCCGGGCTGCTGCTCCTCCGAGCCGCGGTGGTGGTCGACGGTCAGCGCGACCGTCCCCGCCTCCCGGGCCGCCGCCGCGAGCAGGATCGCCGAGCGGCCGCAGTAGGTGCCGATCTCCAGCACCGGCAGCCCGGTGCTCCGGGCCGCCTCCACCGCCGCCGCGTACAGCGCGAGCCCCTCGTCCACCGGCATGAACCCGGTGGCCTCCTCGAACGCCGCCAGCACCTCGGGTGCCGGCTCGGCGCTCAGCAGCAGGTCGGACATGCGGTGCTCCTCGGGGGGTCGGGACGCGGGCGGACGTGCACGGACCCTACTCGACGGTAGCGGTAGCGGCGCCGCCGGGGCGGCCGGCGCCGACCGGTGCCGTGCGTCGATCGGGCCGCGGTCAGCCCGCGAGCAGGTCGGCGGCGATCCGGGCGCGGTGCGGGGCCAGCTCGGCGGCGATCGCCCCGACCTCGGCGGGGGTGGCGGTGACGGCGGCCGGCCGGGCCTCGGCGCGCTCGACCAGGGCGATCCGCAGGTGGGTCGGAGGGTGGGTGGAGTCCACGGCGGCGTGGTCACGGGCGCTGAGCCGCAGCAGGCGCTCGTGCTCGGTGGCGGGGACGGAGCCGAGGTGCTCGCGCAGCCGCTCCCAGAGCAGTTCCGGGGCGGGCGGCTTCGGCCGCTCGGACTGTTCGGGCTGTTCGGGCCGCTCCGGGCCCCGGCCGCGGCCGCGGCGGACCGTCCGGGGGCGCCGGCGCTCCTCGGCGCGGATCCGGCCCACGGCGGTGCATACCGGGCCGAACAGCAGGAGCGTCGCGAGCATCCCGCCGGCCGCCTCGCTGCCGCCGACCCGGACGGCGAGGGCGTCCGCGCGGTACTCGGCCTGCTGCCCGGCGCGGGAGGTGAGCCGGTCGAACAGGTAGAGGCCCTGGAGCAGCAGCCAGGCGACGGCCCGCAGGACGACCGCGCCGACCAGCGCGCCGATCCGGATCAGCAGCGAGAGCTCGTCGCCGTGCGCGCGGCCCGGCCGGTCGGGCCGGACCATGCCGTACCAGGCCGCGAGCGCCGAGACCGCGCTGTGCAGCCAGAGCGAGCGGCGGTGGTCGCCGTTGACGTGGTGGCCGAACTCGTGGCCGAGCAGGGCGATCCGCTGCCGGTCGTCCAGCACCTCCCAGAACGGCAGGCCCAGTTCGAGGACGGGACGGCGGCGCAGCCCGACCAGCCCGTAGGAGGCGTTGAACTCGTCGGTGACCCGGATGACGGCCACCGGCGCGGCACCCAGCTCGGCGGCCACCCGGTCCGCCAGCCCGTACAGGGCCGGGGCCGAGGCGCGGTCGAGGACGTTCTGGTCGCGCGGCACCCGGCCGAACCGGGGCCGCAGCGCGACCGCGACCACCAGCGCCACCACGCCCGCGCAGCGCTGCACCGTGCTCCCGGTGACGAGCAGCCAGACCGCCAGGCAGAGCAGGCCGACGGTGACCAGGTGGACCAGGCCGGCGGCGGCGGAGGCCAGCAGCCAGTCGCGGCGGGCGGTCGGGGAGTCGCCGCCGGCGGCCTGCTCCTCGAACAGCCGGTCGGTGCGGTCGGCCGCCGCCCGCTCGCGCCGGGTGGGCGCGGGAGCGCCGTCCTGACCGGGGGACAGGTTCCAGTCGCAGGCCGGGCACCAGGCGGTGAAGCGCGGGTCGGCGGTCAGCTCGGCGGCGCAGCGGGGGCAGGACGCGCCGTGGGCGGGCTGCTCGGGGGAGGCCTGCGAGGGCGCGGGCGGGGACGTCGGAAGGGGTGTCGACACGGTGGTGATCATGGCGTGTCGCAGCGGTGGAAGGACAGTGAATTCGTACAGTTCCGCCGGCCGGTTGTTGTGGAACGCGTTCTAGTCGCGTCGCGCCGCCCGTGCCAGAATCGGCCCGACCGCCGATCCGAGGAACACCAGGCACCCCGGGAGCAGCACCCATGCGCGCAGCCGTCCTGCACAAGACCGGCCAGGAGACCCTCGACGTCCGCGAGGACGTGACGGCCGTGGGCTTCGGGCCGGGCACCGTACGGGTCCGGATGCGCGCCGCCAGCCTCTGCCACTCGGACCTCTCCGCGATGAGCGGCGTCCTGCCGCAGCCCGCGCCGTTCGTCCCCGGGCACGAGGGCGCCGGGGACGTGCTGGAGGTCGGCGAGGGCATCACCGGCCTCGCCGCCGGTGACCGCGTGGTGCTCTGCTGGATGGCCCCCTGCGGCCGCTGCGACCACTGCCGCCGGGACCGCGGCCACCTCTGCATCGCCAGCCTGCGCAGCCTCGGCGCCCCGGGCTTCCGGATCGCCGAGGGCGGGCTGAGCGCCTCCGGCTTCTACGGCACCGGGGCCTTCGCCGAAGAGGTCGTGGTCGCGGCGAACGCCGTCATCAAGGTGCCCGACGACCTCCCGTACGAGGCCGCCGCGCTGATCGGCTGCGGCGTGACCACGGGCATCGGCGCCGCAGTGAACACCGCCCGGGTCGAGCCCGGCGCCTCCGTCGCGGTGATCGGCGCGGGCGGGGTCGGCGTGGCCACCGTGCAGGGCGCCCGGGTCTGCGGAGCCGGCCGGATCACCGTCGTCGACCCGGTGGCCTCGCGCCGCGAGCGCGCCCTGGCGTTCGGCGCCACCGAGGCGATCGCGCCCGAGGAGCTGAAGGCGACGGCCAAGAAGCTGCCCGGCGGCGGCTTCGACTACGTCTTCGAGGCGGTCGGCCGCGCGGCCACCGTCCGGGCCGGCTACGAGGCCGCCCGGCGCGGCGGCGCGGTGGTCGTCATCGGCGCGGGCGCGCAGGACGACCTCGCGCAGTTCACCATGGGCGAGCTGTTCTTCAACGAGAAGCGCCTGCTGCCCTCGCTCTACGGCGGGGCGACGGTGGCGCGCACCATCGGGCTGGTCGTGGACCTCTGGCGGGCCGGGCGGATCGACCTCGACGGCATGGTCACCCACCGGGTGGGGCTCGCGGACGTCAACGAGGCGATCGCGCAGATGCGGAGCGGCGAGGCGCTGCGGACGGTCGTGACGCTGGGCTGAGGGCGGGCCGCGGCCGGGGCGCTGCTCGGGGCTTCGCACAGAGGCTTCGGGCGGAGGCTTCGCATGGAGACTTCGGGCGGAGGCTTCGGGAAAGCCGAGGGCCCGCCGGGGGAGTCCGTGCCCTCCCGGCGGGCCCTCGTACGCGGTGCCCTGGTGGTGGTGCGGTCAGCCCAGCGCCCCGGCCGCACGGTGGCGGCCGTGCGGGTCGGACTCCGGGCTGTCGTCGGCGGCGGAGCCACCGCGGTGGCGGCCGTGCGACGCGGTGTCCTTGGCCGTCTTCTCGTCGGCGTCGGTCCCGGTAACCGCGGGTCCGGTGGTGTCGGTGAGGGTGTCGGACATGAGAATCGTCTTTTCCGTGCGGAGGGTGCAGGTCATCGGCGCCCGGCCGGCGCCGGTGGCGCACGGTCTGGTCCCCGATCGGGCGCCCGGTACGCGCCCGTAGCCGGTGATCGCGGCCCGTGCCCCGGTCACCATAACGGCCGGGACGGACGAGATCCTATCGAGATCATGACGCGAGTCCCGCGCTGGTCCCGGGCCCGGAACCGGGCCGGCGGCCGACCGGCTCGCGGTGGCGCGGGGAGGGCGCCCGGAGACCGCCGCGCCGGGCCGGCGGCCCGCGCCCGCCGTCCGGCGGCGGCAGCCGGGTCCGCCCGCGGTGCGGAACTGATGCGGCGCGCAACGATCATCGGCGATCATCAGTGTCCCCGCGTGTGCGGCGGAGGCCCGTTCGACCCGCTCCTCGGCGTCGGTGTCCGGACGGCGGGCCGCCCGGTCCGGCAGCACGGCCGGGGCGGGGGACGGGCAGGTCCGTACCAAGGCCGACAAGTGGCGCCCACCTGCGGAGAGTTCACTCGGATCGCCTAGCGCGGCGTCGAGGCCGCCCGGGGCTGACGTCTGGGCCTGGCGCCTGGGCTCGGTGCCCGAGCTTGGTGTCCGGGACGGCACCGGGCGGCGGGTCAGCCCGGGCGGCCGGTCCGCAGGAACGTGGCCAGCAGCTCGTGCAGGACGGCGGCGCCCTCGTCGGCGAGCACCTCGTGCCCGGAGCCGGCCGCCTCGACGTACCGGAAGTCCTCGCCCTCGACCCGGCCGATCCGCAGCAACTCGTGCCGCAGCGAGCGGGACTGGCTCACCGGTACGACCTCGTCCCGGTTGCCGTGCACGACCAGCAGCGGCGCGCTCAGCCGGTGCGCCAGTTGCAGCACGTCGCGCGGTCCGCGGGCGTCGGCGACCTGCTCGCCGCCGCCCAGCCGGGTGGTCAACGCCCGTACGGGGGGCGCCGCTTCGGCCAGCAGCCGGGCGCCGGACAGGAACGGCGCGACCACCGCGCAGCGGGCGACCTGCTCGGCCGGCGCGTGCGAGGCCGCCAGCAGTGCCAGGAAGGCGCCGTAGCTGACCCCGAAGAGGGCCGGCGGCTCCAGGCCGAGGGCGGCGCGCTGGCCCGCGATGCCGTCCAGCAGGTACAGGACGTCGTCCAGGTCGGGACCGCCCCAGGCGCCCCGGATGGCCAGCGCGTGCGCCACGCCGTAGCCGGTGGAGCCGCGCTGGTTCGGCGCCACCACCGCCAGGCCCTCGGCGGCCATCCGCTGCAGTGTCGGGTCGAACTCCAGCCGCCAGGCGTCCGCCGGGCCGCCGTGCAGCGCCAGCACCAGGTGCGGGCTGCTCAGCCAGGCGTCCCCGCCGTACACCACGGCCTCCAACGGGCCTGCCGGGCCCGCGAGTTCGAGGCTCTGCGCGGGATGCCAGCGGCCGCCGTCCCCGGGCGGGGTGCTGCCGTCGAGCCGCCAGCCGGGCGGCTCGGTCCGCACCGGGCGCACCCCGCCGGGCTGCCAGGGCAGGATGGTGTCCCGCCACGGCCCTGGCAACCCCGAGGCCAGCGGCGCGAGTTGGAGCGGGAGCGGCGTCGGGCCGGAGACGGGCGGGAGCGGTCCGTGCGTCAGCAGCGTGTCGACGTCGAGGGTGGCCAGCGCCGTCGGGTGGTCGGGCGAGGAGTACGGCACGCGCAGCCCCGCCTCGCCGCAGTGGCCGACCGCGCCGAGCCGCCCGGGCGGGACCGGCAGCGGGTCCAGCCGCCCGGCTGAGGGCCGCCACAGCGCGAGCGCCGACCCCGCGCCGTGGTCGATCTGCACCGCGACCCGGGGGCCGTCCGCCGCCACCCGCAGGGCGACCGGCCGCAGGAACATACCCGCGACGTGCAGGCACTCGGGGAAGCGCAGCGGCTCCCCGGCGCCGAGGACGCCCCAGCCGAGCCGGTCGGTGCCGGGCGCGTCGCTGCGCACCATCGCGAACCGGCTGTCCGGGTCGAACAGCACCAGGCGGTCGTTGCTCCGCGGGCCGATCTCCAGTAGGGGGGAGGTGCGGCCGGCGCGCAGGTCGAGCACCACGCTGCGGACCAGGCCCGCGTTCACCCGGTCCAGCGCGAGCAGCGTGCCGGTACGGTCCAGCCAGGTGCCGCCGCCGTGCAACCCCGGGATCTCGGCGACCTGTTCGGGCTCGCTGCCGTCCGTGCGCACCAGCCAGGCGGTGGTCGCCGGGCGGGTGTCGCTGCCGAGCGCGACCGCCACCGGCGTCCGCGGGTCGGCGCCGGCCTGGGCGGGGAGCGGCAGGACCCGCAGGCCGGTCATCCGCAGCGAGCCCAACCGCTGTTCCAGGGCGCCGTTCCCGCCGTACGAGAGGCGGACCAGGTCGTGCCGCTCGCCGTCGTGCCGGCAGGTCAGCACCGAGCCGTCCGGCAGTGCGACCAGCTGTGAGCGCAGGCTCTCCGCGCGGTTGCCGGGCAGCGGCAGCGCGGTCGGCGCGGCCGGTCCGCCGTCCTGCGGCAGTCGCCAACTCTCCACGTACCAGCCGCTGTCGGCGGAGGAGGCGAGGCAGGCGGCGTGGCTGCCGTCGGCGGCGAAGGTGAAGCTCAGCCGGCGCAGCGTCTGGGTCATGGTTCGGGTGGCCACGTTCATGCTCCGCTCACCCCGGTGGTGCTGGACGGGCCCGCCGGGTCGGAGGGGCCTGTGGTGCCGGACGGGCCCGCGTTGCCGGACGGGTCCACGGCGCCGGGGCGGGCCGGGCCGCCGGCCTGCCCCGGCCGGGCGGCGACCCGGCCGCGGCACGACGGAGGCCCGGCGATTCGTTCCTGCACGAGGACGGCGGAGTCCTCCTGCCCGATCGGACCGACGGCGGGCGGCACCGGCCCTCGCCCGGCGGGCCGGGCCGTGCGCCGGAAGCCGCCGACGGTGACCTCCCGGTCACCGCCGCCTCCCCGGCCTCCGGCACCGGCCGGTGCCGCCCGCTCCGCCTCCGGCCACGAACCGGCCGCACCCGGTCCGCGGTCCACCGATCCCCTGTCCCCGGCCGTACGCAGCGATGTGCCCGCCCCCATTCGCCACCACATCCCTTCGTCGAGGCCGCCGCCCCGGTGCCCACTGCTCGCGGCACCCGGGCGGCGGCCCGGCCTGATCGGTTCTTCCGGAAGGGGCGGCGGTACCGCCCCGGTACGGGAGTGCCCACCCGGATCCCGTCCGGCCCGGCACGGCACCGCCCGACTCCTGGTCGTGGCCGCCGCCGGGGCAACTCCTGTTCGCAGAAGTGAAGTTACTTTCGAGCCAACCGAAGCCTCAACGCAGAGCCGGTCACTTCACTCGTAAGGGTGCAAAGGCCTGGTTTCGAACCCGTACGGGAACCCTGCTGTGAGTAACGGACGACCGGCGCGCGGCCGCGTACGGAGCGCGCGGGGCCCGTCGGGCGCCTCTCGTCGCAGATTGACGTGCACCCGTACGCCCCCAGCTCCCGTGTCCGAACGGCCGCGAGGCACCGGCCGACGCGGCCGCGACGCGTCGAGGACGGACCGACGACGAACCGAGGACGTACCGAGGACGTACCGGAGGCGGACCGGCGGCGACCCGGCGCGACGCGACCCGGCCGAGACCGTTCCCCCGGCGCCCGGCCGTACGGCCGAGGCCCGACCGCCCCCGCGCGCACGGTAGTCTCGACAGGTGCCGAAACTGTCCGACGTCATCACCGCGCTCGAAGAGGTCTACCCCCCGCAGTGGGCGGAGTCCTGGGACGCCGTCGGCCTGGTCTGCGGAGACCCTCAGACCGAGGTCAACCGCGTGCTCTTCGCCGTCGACCCCGTCCAGGCGGTCGTCGACGAGGCCGTGGAGTGGGGCGCCGACCTCGTGGTCACCCACCACCCCCTCTACCTGCGCGGCACCACCAGCGTCGCCGCGACCACCTTCAAGGGCCGGGTGGTGCACACGCTGATCACCAACGGCATCGCCCTGCACGTCGCCCACACCAACGCCGACCACGCCGACCCCGGCGTCTCGGACGCGCTCGCCGAGGCGGTGGGCCTGCGGGTGACCGGCCCGCTGGTGCCGGACCCGACCGACCCGCTGGGCCGCCGTGGCACCGGCCGGATCGGCCTGCTGGAGCCCCCGCTGACCCTCTCCGCCTTCGCCGCGCAGGTGGCGGCGGGCCTGCCCGCCACCGCCGCCGGCGTCCGCGTCTCCGGCGACCCGGACCGGCTGGTCAGCCGGGTCGCGGTGTGCGGCGGCTCGGGCGACAGCTTCCTCGCCGACGTCCGGTCGGCCGGCGTGGACGCCTACCTGACCGCCGACCTGCGTCACCACCCGGCCTCCGAGGCCGCGGAGGCGTCGCCCGTCGCGCTGCTCGACGCCGCCCACTGGGCCACCGAGTGGCCCTGGCTCACCCTGGCCGAGCGGGCCCTGCTGGCCGCCGCCGACAAGCGCGGCTGGGCCGTGGAGACCAAGGTCTCCCACCGGGTCACCGACCCGTGGACCGCGCACGCCCCCATGTCCTTCACCGCCTGACCCGATTCACAGGAGCTCTCCGCTTGAACGCCGCGCCCGCCGACCAGAACCGCCTGCTCGACCTCCAGGCCATCGACTCGAAGCTCGACCAGCTGGCCCACCGGCGCCGGAGCCTGCCCGAGCACGCCGAGATCGAGAAGGTCACCGCCGACCACACCGCGCTCAAGGACCTCGTCGTCGCCGCCGAGGCCCAGAAGGGCGACACCGCCCGCGAGCTGACCAAGGCCGAGCAGGACGTCGAGCAGGTCCGCTCCCGTGCCGCCCGCAACCAGCAGCGCCTGGACTCCGGCGCGATCACCTCGCCGAAGGACCTGGAGAACCTCCAGCACGAGATCGGCTCGCTCGCCAAGCGCCAGGGCGACCTGGAGGACGTCGTGCTGGAGATCATGGAGCGCCAGGAGAGCGCCAAGAGCCGGGTCGAGGAGCTGTCCGCCCGCCTGGAGCACTCCACCGTCGTCCTCACCGAGGCCGAGGGCCGCCGCGACGCCGCCTTCGCCGAGATCGACGGGGAGGCCGAGAAGGTCAAGCGCGACCGCGAGACCGTCGCCGCCGTCATCCCGGCCGACCTGCTGAAGGTCTACACCAAGCTGCGCGAGACCCAGGGCGGCGTCGGCGCGGCCCGCCTCTACCAGCGCCGCTGCGAGGGCTGCCGCACCGAGTTCTCGATCACCGAGCTGAACGCCATCAAGGCCGAGCCGGCCGACAAGGTCGTCCGCTGCGAGAACTGCTCGCGGATCCTGGTCCGCACCTCCGACTCGGGCGTCTGATCCGGTGGCGGCCCGCTTCATCGTCGAGGCCGACGGCGGGTCCCGGGGCAACCCGGGGCCGGCCGGCTACGGCGCGGTGGTCCGTGACGGGGACACCGGGCAGATCATCGCCGAAGCCGCCGAGTTCATCGGCCACGCCACCAACAACGTGGCCGAGTACAAGGGCCTGATCGCCGGGCTCAGGGCGGCCCGCGACCTGGACCCGGACGCCTCGGTGGACGTCCGGATGGATTCCAAGCTGGTCGTCGAGCAGATGTCCGGGCGCTGGAAGATCAAGCACGCCGACATGCAGCCGCTCGCCGCCGAGGCGCGCACCGTCCTCCCGCGCGCCCGGGTCACGTACACCTGGATCCCGCGCGAGCGGAACAAGGACGCCGACCGGCTGGCCAACGAGGCGATGGACGCGGGCCGCGACGGCCGCCAGTGGGAGCCGAAGCCCAAGGCCGCGGTCGCGGCCGTCGACGAGCCGCCGCTGGAGACCGCCGCCCCCAAGGCCGGCTGGGCCGCCCCCGCCGACCTCGGCACCCCCACCACCTTCGTCCTGCTGCGCCACGGCGAGACCCCGCTCACCCCGGAGAAGCGTTTCTCCGGCAGCGGCGGCAGCGACCCGGAGCTCTCCGACAAGGGCCGCTGGCAGGCCGAGCGGGCCGCCGAGGCACTGGCCGCGCGCGGCAGCGTCCAGGCGGTCGTCGCCTCCCCGATGCTCCGCACCCGGCAGACCGCCGAGACCGTCGCCGCCCGGCTCGGCCTGGAGGTCCGATACGAGGACGGGCTGCGCGAGGTCGACTTCGGCGCCTGGGAGGGCCTGACCTTCGCCGAGGTGCGGGAGCGCTACCCGGACGACCTGACCGCCTGGCTCGGCTCCGCCAAGGCCAGGCCGACCGGCAGTGGCGAGAGCTTCACCACGCTCACCCACCGGGCCGGCGTCGCCCGGGACAAGATCCTCGCCCGGTACGCGGGGAAGACCGTGCTGGTGGTCTCGCACGTCAGCCCGATCAAGACCCTGGTCCGGCTGGCGCTCGGCGCCCCGCCGGACTCGATGTACCGGATGGAGCTGTCCGCCGCCTCGATCTGCGCCGTCCAGTACTACGCGGACGGCAACGCCTCGGTGCGGCTGCTCAACGACACCTCGCACCTGCGCTAGGGCCCGTCGTCACCGGGGTGCTCAGTGCACCTCGGTGACCACCACGTCCAGCTGCCACGGCTTGCGCGCGGTGCCCTCCGCCGCCAGCTCGACGTGGTGGCCCAGCCCCAGCAGCGCGTCCATCAGCTCACCGGGGGTCTTCGGCTCCGCCCCGGCCGCCAGCAGGTCCCGGACGATCCGCCCCTTCGTCGCCTTGTTGAAGTGGCTGACCACGCTGCGCTTGCCGTTCCGCTCCTGGAGCACCCGGACGGTCGCGGTCCGGGCGGCCACCTCGCCGGCCGGCTTCCAGGCCGCCGCGTACGCGGAACTGCGCAGGTCCAGCACCAGCCCGTCCGCGACCTCGGGGAGCACGGGGGCCATCGCGCTCCGCCAGTACGCCCCGAGCGCCCCCAGCTGCGGGAGCTTGACGCCCATCGAGCAGCGGTAGGACGGAATCCGGTCGGAGATCCGCACGGCGCCCCAGAGACCGGAGAAGACCAGCAGCGAGCGCTCGGCCCGGTCGTACGCGGCGGCGTCCAGGGTGGCCAGGCCGAGGTTGTCGAACAGCACCCCGGTGTACACCTCGCCCGCCGGGCGGGCACCCGCCGTCGGCAGCCCGGAGTTCTTGGCGACCTCGCCGCGCAGACCGGGGGAGAGGCCGAGTACCTCGGAGGCGGCGTCCTCGTCACCCCGGCACAGGCCCACCAGCGCGTCCAGCACCGCGCCGCGCGCCGCCGTCAGCCCCGGCAGCGACAGCCGCTCCAGCGCCACCGGCCCGCCGTCCCCGGACCCGGCCTTGCCCTCCGAGGGCGGCAACAGCACCAGCACAGCGGACTCCTCAACAATCTGTGGCGGACGAACCCCGCAACCCTACTGCGGCCGCCCCGGCCCCCAGCGCCACGCAGAGCGGCGAGTAGTACCGCACGTTCAGCCGCCGGAACCGCTCCGAACGCTCACTCACCCGGCCGAACACCACCGGCCCGGCCACCCCGCGCGCCAGCAGCACCCCCGCCACCACCCGCACCCCGGCCCGCCGCAGCCGCCGCGGCCCCACCTGCGGCAGTACCCCGGCCTCCGCCCCCACCAGGTACGCCCCCGCCCCCAGCGCCCCCGCCACCGCCAGGCACGCGCCCACCGGCGGCACCCCCTCGCCCTGCCCCACCACGACGTCCGCGAACTCCTCCGCCGACCCCAGCGGCCACGGCGTCACCGCCCACACCGCGTGCAGTGCCCCCGTCGCCCCCAGCACCGCAGCCACCGCACCCCCGGCCACCTTCACCGCTCCCATCGCCCAAACCCCCTTCGTGCACGGCCACTTGCCCCCACCGTACGAGTGCTTACGCCGCCCCCGGGCAGAGCCTGGCCCGGAACCGCCCGGCCCCGCTCTACCCTGGCGTGCATGCCTCGCCGAAAACTGCGCGTCAAGGCCGCCGACTCCGCCCGGATCAACACCGAGCTGACCGAGCTCCGCACCCGCCTGGAGGTCCACACCGAGTGGCCGCGGGCCGTGCTCGCCGAGGCGGAGGAGGCGGCCGAGCGCCCCCGGCTGCCCGAGTACGACGCCACCGACCTGCCGCTGTTCACGGTCGACCCGCCCGGCTCCCGCGACCTCGACCAGGCCGTGCACCTCGCCCACCGGCCCGGCGGCGGCTACCGGGTGCACTACGCGATCGCCGACGTCGCCGCGTTCGTCCACCCCGGCGGCGCGATCGACACCGAGGCCCGCCGCCGGGTCGAGACCCTCTACTTCCCCGACCACCGCGTCCCGCTGCACCCCACCCGGATCTCCGAGGACGCCGCCAGCCTGCTGCCCGGCGAGCCCCGCCCGGCCCTGCTCTGGCAACTGGACCTGGACGCCGACGGCGCCGTCGTCCTCGCCGACCTGCGCCGCGCCCTGGTCCGCTCGCACCGCCGACTGGACTACGCCGCGGTCGAGCGCGCGGTGGACCTCGGCGGCGCCGACGAGCAGCTCGCCCTGTTCGCGACCGTCGGACGGCTGCGCGAGGAGCAGGAGCGCGCCCGCGGCGGGATCAGCCTGCCGGTGCCCGAACAGGAGGTCGAGGAGACCCTGCACGGCTACGTCCTCGGCTACCGCGCCCCCGGCCCCGCCGACGGCTGGAACGCCCAGATCTCCCTGCTCACCGGCATGGCCGCGGCCGACCTGATGCTCGACGCCGGCGTCGGCCTGCTGCGCACCCTGCCCGCCGCGCCCGCCACCGGGTACGAGCGGCTGCGCCGGATCGCCGCCGCCCTCGACGTGGACTGGCCGCAGGCCGTCCCGTACCCCGAGCTGATCCGCTCCCTCGACCCGGACGTCCCGCTCAACGCCGCCTTCCTCAACGCCTGTACGGGCCTGCTGCGCGGCGCCGGCTACCACGCCTTCGACGAGTCCCGCGGCCTGCCCGCCCCCGCCGAGCCGGAGCACGCCGCGCTCGCCGCCCCGTACGCGCACTGCACCGCGCCGCTGCGCCGCCTCGGCGACCGCTTCGCCCAGGAGGTGTGCGCGGCGGTGGCGGCGGGCGAGGACGTGCCGGAGTGGGTGCGCGAGGCGCTGCCGGCCGTCCCGGCGCTGATGGCGGGCGGGGACCGCCGCGCCGCGGAGGTCGAACGGGCCTGCGTGGACCTGGTGGAGGCGGAACTGCTCGCGGGCCGGGAGGGCGAGGACTTCGCCGCCGTGGTCATCGACGTGGACGAGCGGCGGCCCGGCTCCGGCACCGTCCAGCTGCGCGACCCGGCCGTCCGGGCCCGCTGCGACACGGCCGCGGACGGGCTGCCGCTCGGCCGGGTGATCGACGTCCGGCTGACGACGGCCGACCCGGCCACCCGGACCGTCCGCTTCACGGCGGTCTAGCGGGCCGCGTCGCTCGCGCCGCCTGGATTACGCCACCCGCCACCCGGACGCGCGGCTCACCCGCCCCGGCCCGCCCCGCGGTGGGAGGATCGGTCCCGTGCCCGCCCCCCAGCCCCGCGCCGCCGCAGCCGCGCCCGCCCCCGGGCCCGCGCTCGGGCGCCGCCGCCGTCTGCTCGTCCTGGCGATCTGCTGCCTGAGCCTGTTCATCGTCGGACTCGACAACACCGTGGTGAACATCGCCCTGCCGGTGATCCAGCGGGACCTGGACGCCCCGGCGTCCGGGCTGCAGTGGATCATCGACGCCTACACCCTGGTGCTGGCCTCGCTGCTGATGCTGTTCGGCTCGGTGGCCGACCGCTTCGGCCGCCGCCGGGTGTTCCAGACCGGCCTGGTCTGCTTCGCGCTCGGCTCGCTGCTGTGCAGCCAGGCGCCGAGCCTGGGCTGGCTGGTGGCGTTCCGGGCGCTCCAGGCGGTGGGCGGCTCGATGCTCAACCCGGTGGCGATGTCGATCATCACCAACACCTTCACCGACCCGAAGGAGCGGGCCCGGGCGATCGGCGTCTGGGGCGGCGTGGTCGGCATCTCGATGGCACTCGGCCCGCTGCTCGGCGGCTTCCTGGTGGACGGCGCGGGCTGGCCGTCGATCTTCCTGATCAACGTCCCGGTGGCGCTCGCCGCCATCGCGCTGACCGCCCGCTACGTCCCGGAGTCCCGCGCCCCCCGGCCGCGCCGGCTGGACCCGGTGGGGCAGCTGCTGATGATCGTGCTGCTCGGCTGCGGCACCGCCGCGATCATCGAGGGCCCGGCCAACGGCTGGACCTCCCCGCTGATCCTCACCCTGGCCGCGACCGCGCTGGCCGCGCTGATCGCCTTCCCGCTCTGGGAGCGGCGGGTGGCCGAGCCGCTGGTGGACCCCCGGTTCTTCGCCAGCGTGCCGTTCACCGGCGCCGCCGTCACCGCGGTCTGCGCGTTCGCCGCGCTCGGCGGCTTCCTCTTCCTCAGCACCCTCTACCTCCAGGACGTCCGGCACTACAGCCCGGTCGAGGCCGGCCTGTGGACGCTGCCGATGGCCGGGATGATGCTGGTCTGCGCGCCGCTATCCGGACGGATCGTCGCCGGCCGGGGCCCGCGCCTGCCGCTGGTCGCGGCCGGGATCGGCCTCGCCGCGAGCGGGCTGCTGCTCACCCGGCTCGCCGCCGACTCCCCGCCGGCCCTGCTGCTGGTCGCGTACGCGCTGTTCGGCTTCGGCTTCGGCATGGTGAACGCGCCGATCACCAACGCCGCCGTCGCGGGGATGCCGCGCGCCCAGGCGGGCGTGGCGGCGGCGGTCGCCTCGACCAGCCGTCAGGTCGGCCAGTCGCTGGGCGTGGCGGTGATCGGTACGGTCGTCACGGCGGCCGTGGTCGGACCGGTCGCGACCGGTTTCGCCCCGGCCAGCCACGCCGGCTGGTGGATCCTGGTCGGCCTCGGCGGCGCCGTCCTCGCCCTCGGCCTGGCCACCACCACCGCCCGGGCGAGCGCGACGGCGGCCCGGGTGGCCGCCCGCCTCGGCGCCGAGGCGCCGGCCGTCCGGTCCGGTGTACGGGAGGCGCCGCCCGAGCGGCTACGATGACCACTACGGCGGAAGAGCCGGCCGGGCGGTCGCGACGGGTCCCAGACCCGCCGAGGAACGTCCGGGCTCCACAGAGCAGGGTGGTGGGTAACGCCCACCCGGGGTGACCCGCGGGACAGTGCCACAGAAAACAGACCGCCCACCGCTTTTCGTGGTGGGTAAGGGTGAAACGGTGGTGTAAGAGACCACCAGCGACCGGGGTGACCCGGCCGGCTAGGTAAACCCCACCTGGAGCAAGGTCAAGATCGGCGCCCTCGGGCGCCGTGCGCGGACGATTGAAGGCTGCTCGCCCGAGTCCGCGGGTGGACCGCACGAGGCTGTCGGCAACGGCAGCCCTAGATGGATGGCCGCCTCCCCGGGCCGCGCAAGCAACCCGGGAGACAGAACCCGGCGTACAGGCCGACTCTTCCGCCCCCTTTCCCGCCCGCCGGTCAGGCGGGGCGGGCGCCGACCGCGTCGCGGATCTGGTCGCCGAGGCCGCCGTTGACGCGGGCGCAGTTGGCGCAGCAGAAGAACATGCCGGCGACTTCGACGCCGTGGCCGACGATGCGGACGTCGCACTGCTCGCAGCGCGGGGCGAGTTTCTCCATCGCGCACTCGAAGCTGTCGAAGGTGTAGGTGTCGCCGGTGACCGTCCTGATCTCGAAGGCCAGCCAGTAGTCGTTGCCGCAGGTGACGCAGATGGCCATGGCGGCCGTCTCCTTCCGGTGGGGCCTACCCCGGCGGGGCGGCTCGTCTCCCAGTGTCGAAGGCCCGGTCGGCGGCGGCCACCCGGAGGGGGCGGGCGGGGGCTCAGGCGGAGCCGGCGGCGAGGTCCTCCAGGGCGCGGACGGCGCGGTCGGCGTCGGCGGCGGCGACGAACAGGTGGTCGTGGTGGAAGCCGGCCACCACGTTGCAGCTGATGCCCTCCTCGGCGAGCCGGCCGGACACGGCGGCGGTCAGTCCGACGGCCTCCAGCGCCGAGTGGATCCGCAGGGTGATCCAGGCCGCCACGTACTCGTAGCGCAGCCCGAGCGCGTCCGCCTCCTCCTGGGCGATCACCATCGTGACCCCCTCGGGTTCGGCGACGGTCACCACCGGCCGCATGCCGGCGGGCACCCGGGCGGGGAGCGTGCAGTAGACGTACCGCCCGGGGTTGAGCTGCGGGCTCATGCCGCGCAGCAGCGTCGCGAGGTCTCGTTCTGCGGCCATGCCCGCCACCGTAGCGGCTGGGCGGGGGCTGCGCGGTGCTCCGTGGGCGTGTCGGAATCCGTTGACGAGCGACAGTCACCGATATATCGTCGAACTATCGAGACAGTGACTCGACTGCCTCGTTGAACCTCAGAGATTCGAGGAGGTGGGCGCGATGCGCTCAGAACGTCAAGGAAGGCGATTCCGCTGGGAGGGCCCGCGCGGCGGTGACGGTGGCGGCCCCGGTGGCCTCGGCGGCGGCGGTCGGCGCCGCGGGCCGGGCCCGGGGCCGGAGTTCCGGGGGATGCCCGGGGAGGGCTTCGAGGGCCGGGAGGCGTTCGGCGGGTTCGGCCCGCCGTTCGGTGGCGGCGGTCCCGGCCGGCCGATGGGCGGCCCGTACGGGCACGGCTTCGGCGGGCACGGCGGTCGGCGCGGTGGCCCGCACGGGCGGCGCGGCGGGCGGGCCCGGCGCGGTGACGTCCGGGCCTCGCTGCTGGCGCTGCTCAAGGAGCGGCCGATGCACGGCTACGAGATGATCGCCGAGATCGCCGAGCGGACCGGCGGGGCCTGGCGGCCCAGCCCGGGGTCGATCTACCCCAACCTCCAGCTGCTGGAGGAGGAGGGCCTGATCACCGCGGAGGAGGTCGGCGGCAAGCGGCTGGTCTCGCTCACCGAGGCGGGCCGGGCCGAGGCCGACGCCGGGCCGGCCGAGCCGTGGGCGGAGGCCGGCCGGGAGGTCGACTGGGAGGCCGTCCAGGAGGTCGGCCAGGCGCTCGCCGCCGTCGACCAGGCGATCCGCCAGGTCATGGCCACGGGCACCGAGGCGCAGCGCGCCAAGGGCCTGACGGTGCTGACCGAGGCCCGGAAGAAGCTGTACCTCATCCTCGCCGAGGATGACTGACCGACCGGGGGGAGCGGGACGGGCGGTGCTGCTGCCCGAGCCGTCCGGGCGGCCTGGTCGGCCCGAGCGGTCCGGGCGGCCGGGGGGAGGGCCTCACGGCCGGACCGTGAACAGGGCCACGCACACCAGCAGCAGCACCGCCCAGCCGAACCAGAGCCAGGCGTTCGGCTCGATGACCACGCTGTAGAGGCACACCGCCAGGAGCAGCACCCCGGTGACGCCGGCGACCTCCCGGTTGTGGTGCCGGACCGCCCGGGAGTGGTCCCGCGGGTGCCGTACCGTCCTCGCCATGCCGACCTCCGGGGGAGACTGCGGCCGACCTCCGGGGGGACCGCGGAGGGAGGGGGCGGCCGTCAGCCGGAGGCCGCCTCGTCGTACTCGTAGCGCCAGAACCAGCTCAGGCCCCGAACCTGCTTGCTCCGGACGTACACCAGTGTGCGCGCGGGAGTCCCGCCGTGCGCGGGGACCGGGACCTTGTACTTCTTGGGCACGCCGAGCATCGGCCCCAGCGGGATGGGGAGGATCTTCCCGTCCAGGGGGCCGCCGACGAATGCGGTGTCCGCGCTCTTCATCCCTCCAGGGTCTCACCTCCGCGGACGAGCCCGGGGCGCACCCGTGGGCCGCACCTGCGGCCGTCGCCGGGAGTGTGACCGGAGAGGCACCGCCCCCGGTCATCCGGAGGCCCTCCGCACCCTTATCCTTCCTGTTACGCCCTCGGGGTCCACCCGGGTCAGCGGGCCCGTACGGGCCGGGCGAGGCGCGAATCCGCGCGCCCTCCGGCCGATTTGGCGCGGACAGCGTGCTGCCGCGACTGCGTACCGTGACCCGGGCGTCGGCCGTCCGGTGACCCCGGGCCGCGGCCGGCAGGGCGCCGACGTCAGGGCCGAGCACCCCGGGAAGCAGACGGGGGCGCCGTGCGTTGCGTCGGAGTGGTACGTCGAACGCTGTGTCGCACCAGGCACGGCAGTTGCGCGGAAGGGGCCCGATGGAAGCCGGCAGCAGGTGGACGACCTGGTGGCAGAAGCGTGATCGTCAGCGGGCGGGGGGCCCGGACGGGCCGGCCGCCGACCTCGATCAGCTGCTCGGCGCGGTCCGCGCCGGATTCCCGCTCGCGCCCGCCGCCCACCCGGCCGGCTACCGGTGCTCCTGTGACCGGGTGGCCTGTCCGGCCCCGGCGCAGCACCCGGTCTCCTTCGCCTGGCAGACCCAGGCCACCACCGACCCCGAGCAGCTCTCCCGCTGGCTCTCCCGCGATCCGGAGGCGAACTTCATCACCGCCACCGGCCGGGTGCACGACGTGCTGGACGTCCCGGCGGAGGCCGGACGGCTGGCGCTGGAGCGGCTGACGGCGCTGGGCGTCGAGGGCCCCGTCGCCGCCGTCGGCGAGGACCGCTACCTCTTCTTCACCGCCACCCGCGGCACCCCGCAGGACGAGGACGAGTGGTGGCCGAGCGCGCTCGACTCCACCCCGGACACCATGTCCGAGCACCCCGGCCTGCGCTGGCACTGCCGCGGCTCGTACACCCTGCTGCCGCCGGCCGCGCTGCCGGACGGCTCCCACGTGCGGTGGCTGCGCGGGCCCGAGCAGCCGCTGCCGGACCCGCTGCGCGTCCTGGACGTGCTCACCGACGCCTGTACCGAGGTGGGCGCCGTCGCCGAGGAGCAGTGGCTGATCGGTTAGGGCGCCCACCGGGCCGGGTGGGTCACGGCAGGGTGAGGACCTCCGCGCCGGTCGGCGTGACCACCAGGGTGTGCTCGAACTGGGCGGTGCGCTTGCGGTCCTTGGTGACGACCGTCCAGCCGTCCGGCCAGATCTCGTAGTCGTAGGTGCCCAGGGTCAGCATCGGCTCGATGGTGAAGGTCATGCCCGGCTTGATCACCTCGGTGGCCCGCTCGCTGTCGTAGTGCGGGATGATCAGGCCGGAGTGGAACGACGTGTTGATGCCGTGCCCGGTGAAGTCCCGCACCACGCCGTAGCCGAAGCGCTTGGCGTAGGACTCGATGACCCGCCCGATGACGTTGATCTGACGACCCGGCTTGACCGCCTTGATCGCCCGGTCGAGGGATTCCCGGGTGCGCTCGACCAGCAGCCGGGACTCCTCGTCCACGTCGCCGACCAGGTAGGTGGCGTTGAGGTCGCCGTGCACCCCGTGGATGTAGGCGGTGGCGTCGATGTTGACGATGTCGCCGTCCTGGAGCACGGTCGAGTCCGGGATGCCGTGGCAGATCACCTCGTTGATCGAGGTGCAGACGGACTTGGGGAAGCCCCGGTAGCCGAGGTCGGACGGGTAGGCGCCGTGGTCGCACATGTAGGCGTGGGCGACGGCGTCCAGCGCGTCGGTGGTGACGCCGGGGGCGATCAGCTTGGCCGCCTCCGCCATCGCCCGGGCGGCGATCCCGCTCGCGATCCGCATCTTCTCGATCGTCTCGGCGGTCTGCACCTCGGGCCCGGTGTACGGCGTCGGCGCGGGCTTGCCGACGTACTCGGGGCGCGCGATGTGCGCCGGGACCTTGCGGGTGGGGGACTGGATGCCGGGTACGAGAGCCATGCCGCGAGTCTAGTCGTCGGGCTCCGCGGCCCCAGGTGGTGTGCGGCCGGGCCCGGGGCGGGGAATGATCGGTACCGACCCATCCTTCTGGCCTTCTGAACGGGAGAGCGTCATGCCCCTCGGATTCAACCGCAAGCCGACCGGCAAACCCGGCGAGTGGTTCTACTGCATCAAGCACAACAAGGTCGAAGAGGGCCCGGAGTGCCCGGCGAAGGACCGCCTGGGCCCGTACGGCAGCCCGGAGGAGGCCGCCCAGGCGCTGCGGATCGCGGACGAGCGCAACCGCGAGTGGCGGAACGACCCGCGCTGGAGCGACCGGCCCAAGGACGACGCCGAGTAACCACGGCGGGCCCCCGACCCCGGCCCGGTCAGGCGGTCGGCGCGGCTTCCCGTGCGGCGCGCTCGTGTTCGGCGCGCACGGCCGCGGCGTTCGGGTCGGTGCGGTCGTCGTAGGCGAGCAGCTTCGGGAGGGCGGCGGCGACCGCGAGCACGGCGACGACGCAGGCGGCACCGCCGGCCCAGACGGCGGCGCGCACGCCGACCAGCCCGGCCATGGTGCCGGCCCGGACCTGGCCGAGCTGCGGGCCGACGGAGTAGCTGAGCAGTTCCACGCCGGCCATCCGGCCGCGCAGCTCGTCGGGGATGGACTGGTTCCACATGGTCGAGCGGGCGAGCCCGCTGATCTCGTCGGCGCCGCCGGCCAGCGCCAGGCCGAGCAGCACCAGCCCGATGTGCTCGGTGAGCCCGGCGAGCGCCATCGCCGCGCCCCAGCCGACGGCGGCGACCACCAGCAGCCGCCCGTGCCGGTGGACGCGGGAGGTCCAGCCGCTGGTCGCGCCGACCAGCAGGGCACCGAGGGCGGAGGCCGCGTACATCGGGCCGAGCGCCCAGTCCGCCCCCAACTCCGAGGCCAGGAACGGGAAGACGGCCACCGGGTAGGCGAACAGCATGGCGCAGACGTCGATCGCGTAGGTGCCGAGCAGGTCCTTGCGGCTCCACGCGTAGCGGACCCCGGTGAGCACCGCCCGGACGGACGGCCGTTCGGCGCCGGTGGGCGGCGGCACCGCCTTGATCCGGACGAGCAGCAGCAGCGAGAGGGCGAAGGAGAGGACGTCCAGCGCGTACGCGGTCTGCACCCCGGCGAAGGCCACCACGACACCGGCCAGCGCCGGGCCGGCCACCGAAGCGGCGTTGTGGTACAGCGATCTGAGGGCGAACGCGGCGGTCAGGTGCTGGTGCGGGACGAGCCGCGGGAGGAGCGAGTCCAGTGCCGGGCGCTGGATGCCGTCGGCGGCCGCGACCAGCGCGGCGACCAGGTAGATCGGCCAGAGCAGCGGGTGCGGCAGCAGGGCGTTGACCAGCAGCAGCCCGGCCAGCAGGCCGAGCGCGACCTCCGCCCGCAGCACCAGCTTCCGGCGGTCCAGGGCGTCGGCGAGGGCGCCGCCCCACAGGCCGAAGACGATCAGCGGCACCAGTTCGACGGCGCCGATCAGGCCGACCGCGAAGGAGGACCCGGTGAGTTCCTTGATCTGCATCGGCACGGCGACGAGGGTCAGGAAGCCGCCGAAACTGGTGACGCAGCCGGAGGTCCACAGGTAGCGGAAGTCGCGTGAGGCGCGCCAGGGCGACAGGTCGGGCGTCAGCGAGTGCAGCAGCCTCCGGGCGCGCCCGGGCACGGGGGGATGCGGGGGTTCGTCGACGTTCACGAACCGTCATCCTCGGGTGGCGGCCACCGCTTCCGCAAAGGGTTTTCGACCGGGGCGTGAACTTTTCGGCCGGGTGGTGAACAGGGTCACCAGCGGGTGATCGCGGGCCCCGAGGCCAGCCGCCCGGCGAGGTCGGCGAGCCGGTCCCGGACGGAGCGGCGGCCGGTCCGCTGCCCGGCGGCGAGGCTGACCAGGTGCTGGGCGAGGTCGAACGGCCCCTCGGCGGCGGTGCCGACGGTCAGCCGCTCGTGCGCGAGCCGGCGGAGTTCGTCGAGGCCGTGGGGTTCGCCACGGCCGCCGGACGCACCGGGCCCGCCGGAACCACCGGGCCCGTCGGGTGCGGCGAGCCCGTCCGGTCCGTCCGACCCGTCGGCGTCAGCGGAGCCCCCGTCCAGCGCGAGCACGGTCGCGCCGCGCCGCCGGGCGTCGTGCACCCGCTCCAGCAGCGCGGCGCCGGCCGCCCGGGGGACCACCACCAGCACGGTGTCGCCGCGCCCGGCCTCGGTGAGCCGCCGCAGGTCGTGGGTCAGGTGGGCCGGGGCGTCGGCCGGCGGGCTGTGCCGCAGCAGGGTGGGCGCCAGCCGGGGGACGTCCGACCAGGCGGCCTCGTCGTCCAGGTGGGCGGCCAGGTGCCAGGGTTCGTACGCCTCGGTGCCGACCAGCAGCAGCCCGCTCGCGCTGCGGCGTTCCACGGAGCGGCGCAGCGCGCCGGCGAAGCCGCCGACCTCCTCCAGCCAGCCCGTTCCCGTCAGCCGTTCCCGGAGTGCCGAAACTCTCACCGCGTCCATGCGGGCCAGGATGTCCCGCCGGGCCGGGGATTTGGCAGGATCGGCCCATGACTTCCCTCGATTCAGCGACAAACCCGGCCCACGAGGTCCCGGACGTCTCCCAGCTGGTGGTCGGTGTCCTCGGTGGCACCGGCGACCAGGGGCGAGGACTCGCCCTGCGGCTGGCCAAAGCCGGCCAGCAGGTGATCATCGGCTCCCGCGACGCCGCCCGGGCCGAGGCCTCGGCGGCCGCGCTGGGCCTCGGCGTGCGCGGCGCCGACAACGCCACCGTCGCCCGGGAGAGCGACGTGGTGATCATCGCGGTCCCGTGGGACGGCCACGCCGCCACCCTGACCGCGCTGTGCGAGGAGCTCGCGGGCAAGATCGTCGTCGACTGCGTCAACCCGCTGGGCTTCGACAAGCAGGGCGCGTACGCGCTGAAGCCGGAGGAGGGCAGCGCCGCCGAGCAGGCCGCCGCGCTGCTGCCGGACTCCCGGGTCACCGCCGCGTTCCACCACCTCTCGGCGGTGCTGCTGCAGGACGAGTCGGTGGAGAGCATCGACACCGACGTCATGGTGCTCGGCGACGACCGGGAGGCCACCGACGTCGTCCGGGGCCTGGCCGCGCGCATCCCCGGGATGCGCGGCATCTTCGCCGGCCGGCTGCGCAACGCCCACCAGGTCGAGGCGCTGGTCGCCAACCTGATCTCGGTCAACCGCCGCTACAAGGCCCACGCGGGCCTGCGGATCACCGACGTCTGAGCGGATCCGGGCAGAGGCGTGTCGACCTCACCCCTGGACCCGGTCCGGAGGTGAGGTCGGCGACAATGGGTGGCGGCCGTGACCCGGCCGCCCGCACCCGTTCTAGGAGCCCTCCGCCATGCCTCGCACGTCCCGCTTCGCCCTGGCCGCCGTCGTCCTCGCGCTCGTGGCCCTGGTGGTCTCGCTGGTCCAGGGCTTCTGGCTGGGCCTGATCTGGCTGCCGCTGGCCGGCGTGGCCAGCAACGTGCTGTGGATGGACCGCCGCCGGGCCAGGATCGCCGCCGCGACCGCGGCCGCCGCCGAGTAGCGCCGGCCGCCGAGCAGGGCTAGTTCTTCCAGAAGCTGAACAGGTACCGGCCGAGCGTCGCGTAGTCCTGGTCCACGCCGAACAGGTTCATCAGGCCGTGGACGATCCCGAAGAAGAACTCGTTCACCTGGGGCTGCCACAGCAGCGCGAACACCGCGAGCATCCCGTACGGCGCGAACGGCTCGATCGCGCGCCGGGTCTGGTACGACAGCCAGGGCTCGACGATGCCGTAGCCGTCCAGCCCGGGCACCGGCAGCAGGTTCAGCACCGCCGCGCTCAGCTGGAGGAAGCCGAGGAAGCCCAGCGCGCCGGAGAACGGCGAGATGATCAGCTCGTGGCCCTCCCAGAACGCGTGCACGGTCGGGTCGTCCAGCCAGCCCGCGCCGATCGGGACCAGCAGCGCCGCCGCGATGAGCAGGTTGACCAGCGGGCCGGCCGCCGAGATCAGGCTGTGCTTGAGCCGGCCCTGGATGCGGTGCCGCTCGATCCAGACCGAGCCGCCGGGCAGGCCGATGCCGCCGAGGATCACGAAGACGATCGGCAGCACGAAGCTGAGCAGCACGTTGGCGTACTTCAGCGGGTTGAGCGTGAGGTAGCCCTTGGCGCCGACGGAGATGTCGCCGCCGTGCAGCGCGGTGCGCGCGTGGGCGTACTCGTGCAGGCAGAGCGAGACCATCCAGCCCGCGACCACGAACAGGAACACCCCGAACGAGGCGTTGCCGTAGCCCTGGTACACCGCCCAGCCGGAGGTGCCGAGGACGGCGAGGAGCACCCAGAACACCGGGCTGATCCGGCGGTCCTCGCTGCGGGAGCGCGGCGTGGCGGCGAAGGTCATGGTGTGGGTGCTCCGTGGGCAGAGGGAACGGGAAGGACCGGCAGGGACCGATCATGCCGGGCGGGCCGGTGGCCGGACAAGCCGCCTCCGGTGAACGTCCGAGGGCCCGGGGTCGGTTCCGCCGGGGCGCCGGGCCCTGCACAATTGTGCGGCCCTTCCCCCGCCGATCGACCAGAATGGTCCGGTGCACTACGGCATCCTCGGAACCACGACGGCCCACCACGACGACGGCACCCCGGTACCGATCGGCGGCGCCCGGCTACGGGCCCTGCTCGCGGCCCTGGCCCTCCGGCAGGGCCGGCCGGTGCCGGCCGACCTGCTGGTGGACGAGGTGTGGGAGGCAGAGCCGCCCCAGGACTCCTCCGCCGCGCTCCAGACCCTGGTCGGCCGGCTGCGCCGCACCATCGGCCGGGACGAGGTCGGCTCCGGCCCGGCCGGGTACTGGCTGACCGGTCCGGCCACCGACCTCGCCGACTTCCAGCGGCTGACCGGCGAGGGCCGCCGCGCCCTGGACACCGGGGACCACGCGCTCGCCGCCGAGCGGCTGGGCGCCGCCCTGGCGCTGTGGCGCGGCCCCGCGCTGGCCGACCTGCCGGACCGCACCGGTCCGGCCGTCCGGCTGGAGGCCCAGCGCGAGGAGGCCCGCCGCCACCGGATCACCGCCGACCTCGGCCTCGGCCGCGCCGCCGACCTGGTCGCCGAGCTGGCCGAGCTGTGCGAACGGCAGCCGCTGGACGAGTCGTTGCAGCTGCTGATGATCCGGGCGCTGCACGAGAGCGGACGGACGGCCGAGGCGCTGCGCCACTACGAGCGGACCAGGCGGGCCCTGGCCGAGGAGCTCGGCGCCGACCCGGGCCGCGGACTCCAGTCCCTGTACGCCGAGTTGCTCGCCCCGGAGGCGCCGGAGCCGGTCCACGCCGCGCCCGCGTCCGCGTCCGTACCCGCCGCCGCCCCCCAACTCCCGCGCACCGTCGGCAACCTGCGCGGCCGGCTGACCAGCTTCGTCGGCCGCGAGGACGATCTCGCCGCGCTGCGCGGGATGCTGACGGACCGTCGGCTGGTGACGCTGACCGGCCCCGGCGGCTCCGGCAAGACCAGCCTCTCGACCGAGGCCGGGCGCGCCGAACAGGCCGCCGGGGGCTGGCCGGGCGGCGTCTGGGTGGCCGAACTCGCCCCGCTGGAGAGCCCGGACGCGGTGCCCGCCGCCGTGGTCTCCGCGCTCGGCCTGCGCGAGATCGTGCTGCACAGCACCAGCATGGTCGCCGAGGTGATCGAGAAGCGGGCCGAGGACCCGGTGCGCCGGCTGGTCGAGCACTGCGGCCACCGCCGGATGTTGCTCGTCCTGGACAACTGCGAGCACCTGATCCAGGCCGCCGCCGACCTCGCCGACGTCCTGCTCGCCGAGTGCCCCGGGCTGACGGTGCTCGCCACCAGCCGCGAGCCGCTGGGCGTGCCCGGGGAGACGGTGCTGCCGGTCGAGCCGCTGCCCGACCCGGTCGCGCTGCGGCTGTTCGTCGAGCGCGCCGCCGCCGCCCGTCCCGGCTTCGACCCGCAGGGCGACCCGGAGGCCTGCGCCGAGATCTGCCGCCGGCTGGACGGGCTGCCGCTGGCCATCGAACTGGCCGCGGCCCGGCTGCGGGTGATGACGGCGCGCCAGATAGCCGACCGGCTGGACGGCCGGTTCGCGCTGCTCACCGCGGGCAGCCGCACCCTGCTGCCGCGCCAGCAGACGCTGCGCGCGGTGGTCGACTGGAGCTGGGACCTGCTGGGCAAGCGGGAGCGGGCGGTGCTGCGCCGGCTCTCGGTGTTCGCGGGCGGCTGGCAGCTGGAGGACGCCGAGGCGGTCTGCGCCGACGGCGTCGAGGTGGCCCCCGGCGAGGTCGCCGACCTGCTGCTGTCGCTGGTCGACAAGTCCCTGCTGGTGGCCGACCTGGACGGGGCCAGCCTGCCGCGCTACCGGATGCTGGAGACCATCCACGAGTACGCGACCGAGCGCCTCGCCGGGTCCGCCGCCGAGCGCGCCGCCACCGAGGCCCGCCACCTGGCGCACTTCCGCACCCTGCTCGCCGCCGCCGACGCGGAGATCCACGGCCCCCGGCAGCTGCACTGGCTGACGGTGCTGGAGCGCGAGCAGGACAACATCCGGACGGCGCTGCGCCGCGCGATCGACCTGCGGGACGAGGAGCAGGCGCTGCTCCTCGCCATCGGCATGAGCTGGTACTGGTCGCTGCGCGGCTACAGCATGGAGGCGCGCACCTGGTACACCGCGATCGCCGCGCTCGGCCCGGACCCGTTCGGCCCGGACGCCCCGCGGGCGGTGCCGCTGGAGCGCGGCGTGCTGGCGTACGACCTGCCGCTG
The DNA here is from genome assembly GCF_042896795.1 of Kitasatospora sp. NPDC001261. Lineage (NCBI taxonomy): Bacteria > Bacillati > Actinomycetota > Actinomycetes > Kitasatosporales > Streptomycetaceae > Kitasatospora > Kitasatospora sp. NPDC001261. Next base: position 276,596 of record NZ_JBIAXP010000001.1, on the reverse strand, counting down.
CCGATGGCAGTGGTCGAGGAGGCCCGCCGGCTGCTCGCGATGTTCCGGCTGATCGGGCTGTTCGAGGGCAACCTGGACGTCCTCGGGGACCCGGAGGCGATCGAGGTCGCCCAGCGGCTGATGGACGCCTACACCCCGGACCTGCCGCAGTCCTACCGCTTCCCGGCGCTGATGCGGGTGTTCGGCGCCTTCCTGGCCGGCCGCCTGGACATGATGAAGGACCTGATGGACGACGCCGTCCAGGGCTGCGAGCAGTACGGCGGGCCCAGCGACCTGGCGTTCATCCTGCAGGTCCGGGCCAGGATGATGAACGACTGGCCGAGCGGCGCCGAGCAGAGCATCGAGGACGGCGCCCGCTCGCTGGAGCTGTACGAGCAGTCGGGCGACCTCTGGGGGATCTCCCAGGCGCTGTCCGCGCACGGCGAGTCGCTGGCCAACCGGGGCGAGGCCGCGGCCGCCGCCGAGGCGTACGCGCGGGCGATCGAGCTGATCGAGGAGCTGGGGGCGCCGCAGGAGGTGCCGATCCTGCGGGTGAACCTGGGCACCGCCCTGCTGGAGCAGGACATGGAGCACGGCGAGCGGGTCGTCCGCGAGGCGCTGGCCTCCATCGACACCCCGGGCCTCAACCAGGCCACCACCGGGGCGCTGATGTTCGGCCACCTGACGCTCTGCGGCATCCACGCCCACCGCGGCGAGTTCGCGCAGGCGCTGGCCGAGCTGGACGAGCTGGACATAGTCCGGGTCGGCGGCTTCGCGCCGAGCCTGGTGACCGGGATGCTGATGAGCGCCCGCGGCTGGATCACCGCCCGGGCCGGGGACCCGGAGGCGGGGCTCGACCTGCTGCGCGCCGGCTGGCGGCAGCTGCGGGCGGTGACGGCCGCGAGCGGCTTCGCCGAGCACATGACGGTCATGGTGGTGCCCGCGGTGACGGCGGTGCTGGGCAGCTTCGCCCAGCGCGACGGGGACCTCGGGCGGGCCCGGGCGGCGGCCGTGCTGGCCGGCGCCCACGGCGGGCTGAACGGCCCGAAGGGCGGCTACCTGGACCGGGTCGAGCGGGCGCGTTCGGAGGCGGCCCTGCGGGAGTCGCTGGGGGACGCGGGGTACGAGGAGGCCCGGGCGGGCGGGGTCGGGATGACCCAGGAGCAGGTCTTCGAGCTGCTGGAGGGGCTGCTCGGCTAGCCACGGCGCGGTCGGGCCCGGGCGGTCGGTGCCCGTACAGCCGGTGCCCGTACGGCCGGTGCCCGTCCCCTGGTCACCGGCCGCACGGGCCCGTACGGCGGCCGGCGCCTGTCCGGGGCGGCCGGCCGTCCTGCCCGGCGGCCTTCCCCGGCGAGGGCCGGGGGAGCCGACGGTGGTCATGGGGGTCAGGTCCGCTTGCGGAACCGGGCGACCGCCAGCGGGGCGAAGACGGCGGTCACGGCGGCCGACCAGATCAGCACGATCATCACCGGGTGGGCCACCGGACCCGTGCCGTTGAGCAGGGAGCGGGAGGCGTCGGCCAGCGCCGAGAGCGGGTTGACCTTGGTGAAGGACTGCAGCCAGCCCGGCATGGTGTCGGTCCGGGCGAAGATCGAGCTGCCGAACTGCATCGGCATCAGGACCAGCATGGCCACGCCCTGGACGGCCTGGGCGCTGCGCAGGGCCATGCCCAGCAGCATCGAGATCCAGACGATCGACATGCCGAACAGCAGGGCCAGGCCGATCGTGGCCAGCACCTCCAGCGGTCCGGTCTTCACCTCGAAGCCGATGCACATCGCGAAGCCGATCAGGATCGCGAAGGAGAGCAGCCCGCGGAGGGTCTCGGCGACGATCTTGGAGAGCAGGACGGAGGCCCGGCCGATCGGCAGCGTGCGGAAGCGGTCCATCACGCCGCTCTGGAAGTCGCTGTTGAGGCCGGTGCCGACGGCCATCGCGAGGGTGAGGCCGGTCTGCCCGAGCAGGCCGGGGATCAGGTACTGCTTGTAGGTGTCCTGGTCGCCGGCCATCGCGCCGCCGAAGACGTAGACGAACAGCACGGTGAAGATGACGGGCATCAGCACGGCGTCGAACATCGACTCCGGGTCGGCCTTGATCCGCATCAGGTTGCGCCGGGTCAGCGCGCCGACGTGGCGCAGGGTGCCGGTCAGGCCGATCCGGGAGTCCTCCGCCGGGGGCCGGGTGTCCCGGGCCCGGGAGGGGGTGAGCGTGGCGGTGGTCATGCGACGGGCTCCTTGGCGAGGCTGGGGGCGGGCACGGCGGCGGACGCGGGCTTGCCGGTGATGGCGAGGAAGACCTCGTCCAGGCTGGGCACCTTGGTGTCGATGCCGGCGATGGCGAAGCCGCGGGTGCCGAGCACGCCGATCACCGCGGTCAGCTGCTCCTCGCCGGTGATCGGCACCGCGAGCAGCCCGGTGTCGGTGGAGACGGTGGCGTTGAGGATGCCGCTCTCGTGCAGGCAGCGGGCCATCTCGGGCAGCTCGGCCGGGTGGGCCGGGCGGACCTGGAGGGTCTGGCCGCCGACCTTGGCCTTGAGCTCGGAGACGGCGCCGTTGGCGATCACCCGGCCGCGGTCGATGACGGTCAGCTCGTTCGCGAGCTGCTCCGCCTCCTCCATGTACTGGGTGGTCAGCAGCACGGTGCTGCCCTCGGCGACCATCCGCTGCACCTCGTCCCAGACCTCGTTGCGGGTGCGCGGGTCCAGGCCGGTGGTGGGCTCGTCCAGGTAGAGCACCCGGGGGCGGCCCATCATGCTGGCGGCCAGGTCGAGGCGGCGGCGCATGCCGCCGGAGTAGGTCTTGGCGGTCCGCTTGGCGGCCTCGGTGAGCGAGAAGCGTTCCAGCAGCTCGGCGGCCCGGGCCCTGGCCTCCCGGCGCGGGAGGTCCAGCAGCCGGCCGATGAGGTAGAGGTTCTCGTACCCGGAGAGCAGCTCGTCCACGGAGGCGTACTGGCCGGTGAGGCCGATCGTGCGGCGCAGCTGCTTGGGCTGGCGCAGCACGTCGTAGCCGCCGACGTACGCGGTGCCGGCGTCCGGCTTGATCAGGGTGGAGAGGACGCGCACCAGGGTGGTCTTGCCCGCGCCGTTGGGGCCGAGCAGGGCGAGCACGGTGCCCTCCCGGACGGTCAGGTCGACCCCGTCGAGGGCCTTCGTCTCGCCGTAGTGCTTGACGATGCCCCGCACCTCCACGGCGTTCCCGGAAGTGGTTCCCCGGTCGTTCGGGGCTGTCGCGATTCGTGTCATGCCCCCAGGCTGTCCGCCCCGGCTGTCAGCTCCCTGTCGGCCGGGGCGGTGCGCTGTCGGTTCGCTGTCACGCCGCTGTCAGCGGCCGCCGCGGGGCCGGGAACGGCGGCGGCCCCGCTCCCGGCGGGGGAGCGGGGCCGCCGGCGGCGGTCCTTACGTGAAGCTGTGCTCGGCCGCGGGGAAGGCACCGGTGCGGACGTCCTGGGCGTAGGCGCGGGCGGCGTCGCCGAGGACGGTGCGCAGGTCGGCGTACTGCTTGACGAACTTGGGCACCCGGCCGGCCGTCATGCCGGCCATGTCGGTCCAGACCAGCACCTGGGCGTCGGTGTCCGGGCCGCCGCCGATGCCGACGGTCGGGATCGCCAGCTGCTCGGTGACCTGGGCGGCCAGCTCGGCCGGGACGGCCTCCAGCACGACCGCGAAGGCGCCGGACTGCTGGACGGCCTTGGCGTCGCGGAGCAGCTGGTGGGCCGCCTCGTCGCCGCGGCCCTGGACCGGGTAGCCGCCGAGGGCGTGCACGGACTGCGGGGTGAGGCCGATGTGGGCCATCACCGGGACGCCGGCCTCGACCAGCAGCTCGATCGAGCGGGCGCTGCGCTCCCCGCCCTCCAGCTTGACCGCGCCGACCCCGGCCTCCTTCATCAGCCGGGCCGCGTTGTGCATCGCCTGGGCGGGGGACTCCTGGTACGAGCCGAACGGCAGGTCGGCGACGATCATGGACCGCTTGGTGCCGCGGACGACGGCGGCGGAGAGCATCACCATCTGATCCATGGTCACCGGGACGGTGGTCTCGTAGCCGAGGTGGCAGTTGCCCGCCGAGTCGCCGACCAGCAGCACCGGGATGCCGGCCTCGTCGAACACGCCCGCGGTGAGGGCGTCGTAGGCGGTCAGCATCGACCACTTCTCGCCGCGCTGCTTGGCGGCGGCGAGGTCGCGGACGGTGACCCGGCGGTTGGTGACCCCGCCGTAGAGGGTGGTGGTCGACGCCTGGTTCTGGGCAGGCGAAGGCGTAGAAGCGTTCATCGAACGGACTCCTGAAGGGTTGTCGTCTCGTGGCGCCGTACGGCGTCCCCGGATCACCTCCATGCTTGCACGCCCCGGCTCCGGCGCAAAGAGGGGTGCGTTCGTCCCGGTGCGATCCACGCCACACCGGGCGCGATCCGCGCCGCACCGGGTGCGCGGGCGCCCCGCGCCGGGGTGCGCGGGAGACCCCCGAATTTGCCTGCTCTTTACGAAACGGGTTCGTCTCGTATCGTATCGGCCGCTAGTCTGGTGCGGGGGGTTACGAGACGCATTCGGCTCGGAATTGCCCGCCAGTGCCACACCACCACGGACGGGAACACCCATGACCACCGCAGCCGCGCCACCCCGCGTGCCGGAAGCCATCCACCGTCGGCGCTGGGCGATCCTCGGCACCCTGCTGCTCGCCCTGCTCGTCGTCGTGCTCGACAACTCGATCCTCAACGTCGCGATGAAGACCATCGCGACCCCCGCGCCGGTCGGCCTCGGGGCCACCCAGAGCGACCTGGAATGGTCGATCAACTCCTACACCCTGGTCTTCGCCGGGCTGCTGTTCACCTCCGGCCTGCTCGGCGACCGGTTCGGCCGCAAGCGCGCGCTGCTGGCCGGCATGGTGGTCTTCGGGATCGCCTCGCTGCTGTCCGCGCTGGCCGCCTCGCCCGGTGAACTCATCGGCTACCGCGCCCTGATGGGCGTCGGCGGCGCGCTCGCGATGCCCGCCACGCTGGCGATCATCATGAACGTCTTCGAGCGCTCCGAGCAGCCCAAGGCGATCGGGATCTGGGCCGGCGCGGTCGGCCTGGCCATCGCCATCGGCCCGATCACCGGCGGCCTGCTGATCGAGCACTTCTGGTGGGGCTCGGTCTTCCTGGTCAACGTCCCGATCGTGGTCGTCGCGGTGATAGCGATGGTGATCCTGGTCCCCGAGTCCAAGGACCCCAACCCGGGCCGGATGGACCCGATCGGCGTGCTGCTGTCGATCATCGGCCTGGTCGCGCTGATCTACGGCATCATCAAGGGTGGCGAGCTGGCCGACTTCACCTCGGCCGGGGCCTGGGTGCCGACCCTGGTCGGCGTCGTCGCGCTGGTCGCCTTCGTCTGGTACGAGCGCCGCACCGCGTTCCCCGCGCTGGACGTCACCTGGTTCCGCAACCGGGTGTTCAGCGCCTCCGTGGTGGTCGTCGGCGTGATCTTCTTCGCGCTGATGGGCGTCTCCTTCTTCGGCGTCTTCTACATCCAGAGCGTGCGCGGCTACAGCGCCCTCCAGGCCGGTGTGCTGATGCTGCCGCTGGCCGCCGCCCAGCTGGTGTTCGCGCCGCGGGCCCGGCTGGTGGTCGACCGCCTCGGCGTCGCCGCCACCGCCGCCGGCGGCATGCTGCTGGTCGCGCTCGGCTTCGTCGGCTACGTCGTGCTGACCGCCACCACCCCGATCTGGGTGCTGGTCCTGCTCGGCCTGGTGATGGGCGCGGGCATGGCGCACGTCATGCCGCCGGTCACCGTCGCGATCATGGCCTCGCTGCCCCGCGAGAAGGCCGGCGCCGGCTCGGCCGTCAACAACACCTTCCGCCAGGTCGGCGGCTCGCTCGGGGTCGCCGTGCTCGGCGCGGTGCTCTCCACCGTCTACCGCGACGGGATGGCCGACACCCTGACCCACCTGCCCGAGGGGCTGCGCGACAAGGCCGGCGAGTCGCTGGAGGCCACCCTGGCCATCGCCGGCCGCATCCCCGGCGGCGAGGCGCTGGTCGCCCCGGCGAACGACTCCTTCATCCACGCCATGCACGTGGTCGCCTCGCTCTCGGTGGGCGTCTCGGTGATCGGCGCCGTCGTCGCCTGGTTCCTGCTGCCGGGCCGCTCGGCCGCCCCCGCGGGACCGGCCGGGCCGGCCCCCGAGCAGCGCGGCCAGGAGCGGGAGTCCGCGGCCGCGGACGCCTGACCGGCGGCCGGCCGTACCGCGACTGAGTGACAATGGCCCTGTCACCCGGGTACGCCCGGGTGGCGGGGCCTCGGTCCCGGCAGGCCCCCTGCCGAGGGCCCACCGGAGGACACCCCACGGCGCCAGGGCGACCGGGGAGGACGAGGGAGAGACAGCGGGGATGAAGACGGACACGCCGACCGCCGGCACCGGGCAGCACTGCGCGGAGGTACGCCGTGGCCGGCCCCGCAGCGAGGCCGCCGAGCAGGCCATCTTCGGGGCCGTCGAGGACCTGATGGCCGGCGGCACCGCGCTGTCCGAGCTCACCATCGAGGGCATCGCCGCCGCCGCCGGCGTCGGCAAGGCCACCATCTACCGGCGCTGGCCCAACAAGGAGGCCCTGCTGGTCGACGTGGTCAGCCGACTGGAGGAGCCGCTGCCGGAGCCCACCGGCGCCGGCGCCCGGGCCGACCTGATCGCCCTGGTGGACCACGTCCGCCGGCGCGGCCTGGCCAAGCGCACCCGCTGGGTGCTTAAGGCCGCCCTCGGCCAGATGCAGACCCTGCCCGAGCTGTACACCGCCTACCGGGACCGGGTGATCAAGCCCCGCCGGGAGGTCGGGCTCGGCCTGATCCGCCGGGCCGTCGCCGAGGGCGTGATCCGCGACGACCTCGACCTTGAACTGCTCAACGACCTGCTGATGGGGCCGATCCTCTACCGCAGCATCCTGTGGGACGACTCCGACCTGGAGGACCCCGACCTGGCCCGCAAGCTGGTCGACTCCATGCTCGAAGGCCTCGCACCCCGCTGACCCGGCCGGACGGCGCCCCGGACGCGGCCTCGCCCGCCGGACCGGACGTGGCCTCGCTCACCAAACCGGGCCACGCCGGAACCCGCTCAGCGGGCCCGACGTCTGTCCCGGCATAGGCTGAGCCGGGTATCCGATCAAACCGGCACCGGTCCGGTCGTGCCCGCACCTTCGACGGTCCGGGTACCGGAACGGCGGCGGCACGAGCGAACGGGAGCCACTTCATGGCGCAGGCGGACAGGACCGAACGGATCGCGGCCCCAGGGGGCGGCGCCGACGGCCCGGCCCCCGCGTCGCGTCGAGGCGGCTTCCTCGGCCTGCGCCACTGGGGCCGGGACGCCCGCGGCAGCACCACCTGGCGGCGCGGCCTGGTGGTCGCCGTGCTGGCCGTGCTCACCGCCGCGCTGATCGCCCTGCACGCCGAGGTCCCCAACAGCGCCGGCAACCTCGGCAGCCTGCTGGAGACCTTCCTGCCCTGGCTGGGCCTGGCCGTCCCGGTGCTGCTGGTGCCCGCGCTGCTGCGCCGCTCCGCCACCGCGCTGATCGCCCTGCTGCTGCCCGTCGTGCTCTGGGCCAACCTGTTCGGCGGCCTGCTGAGCGACAAGAGCGGCGGCAAGGGCGACTGGACGGTGGTCAGCCACAACGTCGCCGCCGCCAACACCGACGTGCCGGGCACCGTCCGCACCCTGGTGGACTCCGGCGCCCAGATCGTCGCCCTGCAGGAGCTGGCCGGCAAGCAGCTGCGCTCGTACGAGACCGGGCTCGCCGCCGCCTACCCGCACCACACCGTGGAGGGCACCGTCGGGCTCTGGTCGAAGTACCCGATCGGCGACGTCACCCCGGTGGACCTGAAGATCGGCTGGACCAGGGCCTTCCGGGCCGAGGTCACCACCCCGCAGGGCCCGGTCGCGGTGTACGTCGCGCACCTGCCCTCGGTGCGGCTGAAGGCCGAGGGCGGCTTCACCGTCAACCAGCGGGACGTCAGCGCGCAGGCGCTCGGCGACGCGATCCAGGCCGAGCCGCTGAAGAAGGTCCTGCTGCTCGGCGACCTCAACGGCACCATGAACGACCGCAGCCTGGCGCCGGTCACCTCGCAGATGCGCTCGGCCCAGGGCGCCGCCGGGGACGGCTTCGGCTTCAGCTGGCCGGCCGCCTTCCCGATGGCCCGGATCGACCAGATCATGAGCAAGGGCGGGCTGAAGCCGGTGGACTCCCGCACCCTGCCCCGGGACGGCAGCGACCACCTCCCGGTGGCCGCCACGTACCGGTACTCCTCCTGAGGGCCGGCCGGGTGAGCGCTGGCCGGGTGGGGGTCAGCCGCGGCGCCAGCGGTTGGTGATCGGCAGGCGGCGGTCCCGGCCGAAGTTCTTGGCCGAGATCTTCGGGCCCGGCGGGTACTGGCGCCGCTTGTACTCGGCGGTGTCGACCAGCCGGACCACCCGGTCCACCAGGGCCGGGTCGAAGCCGGCCGCCACGATCGCGTCCCGGCCCTCGTCGCCCTCGATGTAGCGGGTCAGCAGGCTGTCCAGCAGGTCGTAGTCGGGCAGCGAGTCGGTGTCCACCTGGTCCGGCCGCAGTTCGGCGGACGGCGGCTTGGTGATGGTGTGCTCCGGGATCGGCGGCACCTCGCCGCGCCGCCCGGCCTCCTCGTTGCGCCAGCGCGCCAGCCGGAAGACCAGCGACTTGTAGACGTCCTTGACGGGCCCGTAGGCGCCCACCGAGTCGCCGTACAGGGTCGAGTAGCCGACCGCCAGCTCGCTCTTGTTGCCGGGCGCGAGCACCAGGTGCCCCTCCTGGTTGGAGATCGCCATCAGCAGGGTGCCGCGCAGCCGGGACTGGAGGTTCTCCTCGGCCAGGCCGGTCAGCTCGACGGCGCCCAGGTAGGCGTCGAACATCGGGGCGATGGAGACGGTCCGGAAGCGCAGCCCGGTCCGGCGGGCCAGCTCGGCCGCGTCGTCCCGGGAGTGCTGGGAGGAGTAGCGGCTGGGCATCGAGACGCAGTGCACGTTCGGCGCGCCGACGGCGTCCACCGCGATCGCGGCCACCAGCGCCGAGTCGATGCCGCCGGACAGGCCGATCAGCACGGAGCCGAAGCCGTTCTTGGCCACGTACGCCCGGGTGCCGGAGACCAGCGCGGCCCAGATCTCGGCCTCGTCGGACAGCCGCGGCGCCACCCCGGCGGTGAGCGGTTCGGCGGGCGCGGCCTGCGGCCCGCCGCCCAGCTCGGTACGGACCAGGTGCAGCCCGTCGCTGAGCAGCAGGCCGTCGGTGTCGTCGCCGGCGGCGGCCGGCAGGTCGAGGTCCAGTACCAGCAGGTGCTCCTCGAACTGCGGGGCGCGGGCCAGGACTTCACCGTCCGCGCCGACCACGATCGAGTCGCCGTCGAAGACCAGCTCGTCCTGGCCGCCGACCATGTTGACGTACGCCAGGGCGCAGCCCGCCTCGGCGGCCCGGCGCCGCACCAGCTCCAGCCGCTGGTCGTCCTTGTTCCGCTCGTACGGGGAGCCGTTGACCACCAGCAGCAGCCCGGCGCCGGCCTCGCGGGCGGCGGTGACCCGGCCGCCGTCCTGCCAGATGTCCTCGCAGATCGCCAGCGCGACGTCCACCCCGTGCAGCCGCAGCACCGGCAGCTGGTCGCCCGGGACGAACCAGCGGAACTCGTCGAACACGCCGTAGTTGGGCAGGTGGTGCTTGGCGAAGCGGGTCACCACCTCGCCCCGGTGCAGCACGGCGGCGCAGTTCTGCGGGGAGTCGGCCGGGCGGTTGAAGCGCGGCGAGGCGTGCTCGGAGCGCCCGAGGTAGCCGACCACCACCGGGACCCCGCCCAGCCCCTCCGCCGCCAGCCGGGCGGCCAGGGCGACCAGCGCGGCGCGGGAGGCCTCGACGAAGGAGTGGCGCAGGGCGAGGTCCTCCACCGGGTACCCGGTGAGGGCCATCTCGGGGAAGGCGACCAGCTGCGCGCCGGCCTCCGCGGCCTGCTTGGTCCGGCGCACCACCTCGTCGCCGTTGCGGGCGAGGTCACCGACCCAGGGGTCGGTCTGGCACAGGGCGAGACGGAGATTGGGCATGCCCCGAGTGTAATCGTCTAACTGACGCGATGTCCTGGGCAGGAGCCGGCGGCGGGGGTCGGCACTGCCGGGCCGGGCGGGGATCGGCCATGATGGGGGCAACCGCTTTACGAGGTCTTTCCACGGCCTCCGGGGCGTAACACGAGCGTAAAGAGCAGAGGTGAGACTGTCCCCATGGGCAAGCAGCAGCAGTTCGTGCTTCGGACGCTCGAAGAGCGTGACATCCGGTTCGTCCGGCTGTGGTTCACCGACGTGCTCGGCTTCCTGAAGTCGGTCGCGGTGGCGCCGGCCGAGCTGGAGCAGGCCTTCGAGGAGGGCATCGGGTTCGACGGCTCGGCGATCGAGGGGTTCGCCCGGGTGTACGAGTCCGACATGATCGCCAAGCCGGATCCGACCACCTTCCAGATCCTGCCGTGGCGCTCGGAGACCCCGGGCACCGCCCGGATGTTCTGCGACATCCTGATGCCGGACGGCTCGCCCTCCTTCGCCGACCCCCGGTTCGTGCTCAAGCGCACCCTGGAGAAGGCCTCCGAGCAGGGCTTCACCTTCTACACACACCCGGAGATCGAGTTCTTCCTGCTGAAGAACCTGCCCGGCGACGGCACCCCGCCGATCCCCGCCGACCAGTCCGGCTACTTCGACCACACCCCGCGCGGGGTGGGCCACGACTTCCGCCGCCAGGCGATCACCATGCTGGAGTCGATGGGCATCTCGGTCGAGTTCTCGCACCACGAGGGCGCCCCCGGCCAGCAGGAGATCGACCTGCGCTACGCCGACGCGCTCTCCACCGCCGACAACATCATGACCTTCCGGCTGGTCATGAAGGAGGTCGCGCTGGAGCAGGGCGTGCACGCGAGCTTCATGCCCAAGCCGTTCTCCGAGCACCCCGGCAGCGGCATGCACACCCACGTCTCGCTGTTCGAGGGCGACCGCAACGCCTTCCACGAGTCCGGCGCCGAGTACCAGCTCTCCAAGGTCGGCCGGTCCTTCATCGCCGGTCTGCTGAAGCACGCCGCCGAGACGGCCGCCGTCACCAACCAGTGGGTGAACTCCTACAAGCGGATCTGGGGCGGCTCCCAGCGCACCGCCGGGGCCGGCGGCGAGGCGCCCTCGTACATCTGCTGGGGCCACAACAACCGTTCGGCGCTGATCCGGGTGCCGATGTACAAGCCGGGCAAGCAGGGCTCCACCCGGATCGAGGTCCGCTCCCTGGACACCGGCTGCAACCCGTACCTCGCCTACGCCGTCACCCTCGCGGCCGGCCTGAAGGGCATCGAGGAGGGCTACGAGCTCCCGCCCGGCGCCGACGACGACGTGTGGGCGCTGACCGACTCCGAGCGCCGCGCCCTCGGCATCCAGCCGATGCCGCAGAACCTCGGCGAGGCCATCGACCTGATGCAGCGCAGCGAGCTCGTCGCCGAGACCCTCGGCGAGCACGTCTTCGACTTCTTCCTGCGCAACAAGCACAAGGAGTGGGAGGAGTACCGCTCCGAGGTCACCCCGTTCGAGCTGCGGAAGAACCTCCAGGTGCTGTGAGCGGCTGACGGCCGCTCAAACCGTTTCCGGCCCGCTGTCGTCCGAAGGGACGACGGCGGGCCGTCCTATGGAGTGGATCTGCGACGGATCGCCGGTCGCGGTGGCGGAATGTGAAGCTTGTATGACCGGGTGTCATGGTCCGATGGGGTCTGAATGTCCGTTTCATCCTGAAAGAGGATCACATGACCTCCTCCGTCAGTCGCGCCGCCGCCACCCGACTGCTCGTCCGCCGGACCTGCGTCGTGGGTGCCGCCGTGGCCGCCGTCGCGGGCCAGCTGCTGGCCGTCCCGACCGTCGCCGACGCCCGCGGTTCGGGTACGGGCACCGGTGCGAACGCGGGTGCGCAGTACCCGCAGAGCTCGCAGAACTCGCAGGCCCCGCAGAGCTCACAGAGCTCGCAGAGCCCGCAGAACTCACAGAGCCCGCAGAGCTCGCAGCTCCCGCAGCTTCCGCTGCACCCGAAGAACCCGCTGGAGCTGCTGCAGTCGCTGCAGTCGAAGAACCCGCTCCAGTCGTTCCAGGCGCTGCAGTCGCCGCAGCCGCACCGCCCGCAGCAGCGGGCCACCACGATCGCCGAGAACCAGCTGCCGTTCACCACCCGCTTCGAGGGCGACTTCCACGGCTCCATCACCCGGATCAGCAACTCGCTGATGACCTGCGACGAGACGAAGGCGCCGCTCGACCCGGAGCAGCCGTCCTGCGAGGACGCCCGCAAGGGCCTCGGCTCCCGGCCGATCAACAACAAGTACGAGATGAAGTACATCAACATCGACCCGGGCTCGGTCGGCCCGCTCGGCGACGGGATCTACTCCGCCAGCTCCGCCGACCTGGGCCTGATCGACGGCTCCCGGGTCAAGTACGCCCGGCTGTACTGGGGCGGCACCCGCGGCATCGACGACGTCGTGCTGCCGGAGAACCAGATCGACGAGGTCTACCTGAAGGTCCCGGGCGAGGGCCAGTACCGCAACATCGCCAACGACCAGCCCTCGATCGGCTACATCACCACCGACGTGGAGAGCAGCTACCAGGCCTCCGCCGACATCACCGACCTGGTCCGGCAGGCCGGCAACGGCACCTACACCGTCGCCAACATGGACTCGGTGGTGAAGCCGCACAGCTGGGGCGGCTGGACGATCGTGGTCGCGTACGAGAACGACTGCAAGCCGTACCGGCACATCCACCTGTGGGACGGCTTCCGGGTCGAGCTGCCGGACAGCCCGCCGCGCGAGTTCGACCTCACCGGGCTGCAGACCCCCGCCGCCGGCCCGGTCGCGGGCAAGCTCGGATTCGTCGTCTACGACGGCGACCTCAAGTGGACCGGCGACACCCTCGCCATCAAGTCCACCAACGGCCCGCAGGCGCTCTTCTCGGACCTCAACCACGCCTCCAACGACGCGTTCAACTCCACCATCGAGGAGTTGACCCCGGCCGACCAGTTCATCCGCACCCCGTACAACCGCAACAACTTCGGCTACGACTCCAACCGTTGGGACATCTCGCCGTTCCTGCGCAACGGCGACACCGACATCAAGGTGCTGTTCGACACCGACAAGGACGGCTACGACCTGGGCGTCTTCTACGCCTACGTCAACCTGGACGGCTCCACCGAGGGCTGATCCGCCGAGGGCTGATCCACCGTCCGGCCACGGCGCCGCTGCCGCACCACCCGCACCGCGCGGGGCGGCAGCGGCGCCGCCGCGTCCCGGCCCCGCGGGGCGCCGCGCAGCAGCCGCTCGCAGGGGCGCTCCACCCAGCGGTACAGGGCCCCCGCGGCTACCAGCGAGCCGCCCGCCAGCAGCAGCCAGACGCCGAGCGTCGCGGCCCCCGGCGCCGGGCGGCCCTGGACGGCCAGCCAGCAGCGGACGCCGATCTCGTGCACCAGGTACCAGGCGTACGACCACTCGCCGAGCCGTACGGCCGTCCGGCCCGCCAGCAGCCGGGGCGGGGCCCCGGCGGCGTCCCGCCGGGCGGCGGCCGCCAGCAGGGCGGCGAACAGCGGCGCGGACAGCAACTGGGAGGCGCTGTACGGGCCGTACCAGGAGGAGTCCGGGACGGCGGCGTGCCAGGGGACCAGCAGGACGTGGAAGAGCAGCACGGCGGCGGCCGCCGGGAGGAGCCCCGGCCGCAGGAGGCGCACCCGGGGGAGCACGCCGTGCCGCACGGCCAGGCCGGTGACCACGCCCAGGACGAACTGCGGGGTCCGGGCCGGCGGCAGGTAGTCCAGCAGCCAGCCGCGCACCGTCGGGTCGGCGGGCAGCACGGCGCCGGCCGCCCACAGCACCGGGCCGAGCACGGCGCACAGGGCCGCGAGCGGCAGCCAGGCGCGCCGGCGCGGGGCCAGCAGGCGCAGCAGCGGCGGGAACAGCAGGTAGAACCAGGCCTCGGCGCCCAGCGACCAGGAGGCCGGGTTGCCGCCGTACAGGGTGGGCAGCGCCCACGGGTGCACCAGCGCCAGCGACCAGAGCGCCGCCGCCACCGGCAGCACCGCGCCGATCGCCGCGTCCGCGCCCAGGGACAGCGCGGTGGTCAGCACGTGCAGCGGCCAGATCCGGGCGAACCGGCGGCGGGCGAAGACCCACGGCCGGGCGGGCGAGGCCCCGTACGTCCAGGCCAGCACGAAACCGGAGAGCACGAAGAAGAACGTCACGCCCGAACGGCCGTACCAGGCGAGCGGGCTGAGCAGCGGCAGCTCGCCCACCTTGCGGGAGAGGTGGTAGAGCACCACCAGCAGGGCGGCCCAGAAGCGCAGCCCGGTGAGCGAGGGCAGGCGGCTGGGGCCGGTCGTGGGCATCGGCGCTCCGGGGGCGGGGGACGAGGGCGGGGGACGGGGGCGGCGCCCGGGTGAACGAGCACGGCGGGGCCGAGGTCACGCCGACGGCGGCGGGCGGTCGCGTCCGGCGACGGGGTGCCGGGGCGCGTAACCTGCTAGGGCCCGGACGGACCTGCCAGGCCCGGACGGGCCCCTGGGCGGACGGATGGAGGGGCCGATGGCGGTGGAGGAGCAGCGGGCCGGGAGCCGGGTCAGCCGGCCGGAGAACCGGCTGGTCCGGCGCGGGTTCACCGACCCGGCGCGGGCGGTGCGGCTGTTGGAGGGCCCCGGGCTGGAGGGCCTGGCCGACGACCCCGTGCTGCTGGACGCGCTCGGCGCCACCGCCGACCCCGACCTCGCGCTGCTCGGCCTGTCCCGGCTGCTGGAGGCCGCCGACGCGGCCGACCGGCACACCCTGCGCGACACCCTCACCACCTCCAAGCCGCTGCGCGACCGGCTGCTCGGCGTGCTCGGCGTCTCCACCGCGCTCGGCGACCACCTGGCCCGGCACCCGCACGACTGGCACGTGCTGGTCACCTTCGAACTGCGCGACATGCACCCCGGCCCGGAGGACTTCCGCCGCTCCCTCGCCGAGGGCGTCCGGGACGACACCCTCGGCCCCGCGAACGCGCTGCGCGTCGCCTACCGCCGCTGCCTGCTCGCCATCGCCGCCCGCGACCTCACCGGCACCACCGACCTCGCGCAGACCGCCGCCGAACTCGCCGACCTGGCCGGCGCCACCCTCCAGACCGCCCTGGACCTCGCCGCCGAGCAGGACCCGGAGGCGGCCGCGGCCTGCCGGCTCGCCGTGATCGGCATGGGCAAGTGCGGCGGCCGCGAGCTCAACTACGTCTCGGACGTGGACGTGGTCTTCGTCGCCGAGCCGCGCGAGGGCGTGGACGAGCACGAGGCGCTCAAGGCCGCCACCCGGCTGGCCGCCGCCCTCACCCGGCTGTGCGCGGACACCACCGGCGAGGGCACCATCTGGCCGGTGGACGCCAACCTGCGCCCCGAGGGCCGCAACGGCCCGCTGGTGCGCACCCTGGCCAGCCACCTCGCCTACTACCAGCGCTGGGCCAAGACCTGGGAGTTCCAGGCGCTGCTCAAGGCCCGCCCGGTCGCCGGGGACGCGGAGCTCGGCGCCGCGTACGTGGCGGCGCTCGCCCCGATGGTCTGGCAGGCCGCCGCCCGGGAGAACTTCGTCGCCGACGTGCAGCAGATGCGCCGCCGGGTGATCGACTCCATCCCGGCCACCGAGCTGGACCGCCAGCTCAAGCTCGGCCCGGGCGGGCTGCGCGACGTCGAGTTCTCCGTCCAGCTGCTCCAACTGGTGCACGGCCGCACCGACCCGGCGCTGCGCAGCGGCAACACCCTGGAGGCGCTGGCCGCGCTCTCCCGGGGCGGCTACGTCGGCCGGGCGGACGCCGCCTCGCTGGACGCCGCGTACCGCTTCCTGCGCTCGCTGGAGCACCGCATCCAGCTGTACCGGCTGCGCCGCACCCACCTGATGCCCACCGGGGCCGAGGACCTGCGCCGGCTGGCCCGCTCACTGGCGGCGCTGATCAACGACGACACCCGCGCCGACCCGGTGGCCGCGCTGCAGCGCGAGTGGAAGCGGCACGCGATGGAGGTCCGGCGGCTGCACGAGAAGCTGTTCTACCGGCCGCTGCTCGACGCCGTCGCCGAACTTCCGCCGGGCGCCACCGGGCTCAGCCCGGAGGCGGCCCGGGCCCGGCTGGAGGCGCTGGGCTACGCGGACCCGGCCGCCGCGCTGCGGCACCTCAGCGCGCTCGCCTCCGGGGTGAGCCGCAAGGCGGCGATCCAGCGCACCCTGCTGCCGGTGCTGCTCGGCTGGTTCGCCGAGTCCGCGGACCCGGACGCCGGGCTGCTCAACTTCCGCCAGGTCTCCGACGCGCTCGGCCGCACCCCCTGGTACCTGCGGCTGCTGCGCGACGAGAGCGCCGCCGCCGAACAGCTGGCCCGGGTGCTGTCGGCCGGCCGGCTCGCCCCCGACCTGCTGCTGCGCGCCCCCGAGGCGGTGGCCATGCTGGGCGACCCGCACGGCCTGGAACCGCGCGGCCGGGCGGCGCTGCAGTCGGAGATACTGGCCGCCGTCGGCCGGGCCGGGTCCACCCACGCCGCGGTGGCCGCCGCCCGCTCGGTGCGCCGCCGAGAGCTGTTCCGCACCGCCGCCGCGGACGTGCTCGGGCGGCTCGGGGAGGACCCGGCCGAGGCGCTGGACACCGCCGGGGAGGCGCTCACCGCGCTCAACGCCGCCACCCTGGGCGGCGCGCTGCGCGCCTGCGTGGCCGGCTGGGAGGCCGAGCACGGGGACCTGCCGACCCGGATCGCGGTGATCGCGATGGGCCGCTTCGGCGGCCACGAACTGGGCTACGGCTCGGACGCGGACGTGCTCTTCGTCCACGAGCCGCTGCTCGGCTCGCTGGAGGAGGAGGCCGCCCGGGCCGCCCAGGCGGTCTGCCACGAGCTGCGCGCCCAGCTGGGCGCGCCGTCCACCGAGCCGCCGCTGCTGGTCGACGCCGACCTGCGGCCGGAGGGCCGCAGCGGCCCGCTGGTGCGCACCCTGGCCTCGTACGCGGCGTACTACCGGCGCTGGTCGCACGCCTGGGAGAGCCAGGCGCTGCTGCGGGCCGAACCGGTGGCCGGGGACGAGGAGCTGGGCGCGCGGTTCCGACAGCTGATCGACCCGCTGCGCTACCCCGGCGGCGGGGTGCCGGAGCGGGACCTGGTGGAGATCCGCCGGATCAAGGCGCGGATCGAGGCCGAGCGGCTGCCGCGCGGGGCCGACCCGACCACCCACACCAAGATCGGCCGGGGCGGGCTGGCGGACGTCGAGTGGACGGTGCAGCTGCTGCAGCTCCGGCACGGGTACGAGCTGCCGGCCCTGCGCACCACCCGGACCAGGGCGGCGCTGGCCGCGGCCGCGGAGGCCGGGCTGGTCGAGCCGGAGGACGCCGAGGTGCTGGACACGGCCTGGGTGCTGGCCTCCCGGGTGCGGGCGGCGGTGATGCTGGTGCGCGGGCGGCCCGGGGACAGCTTCCCGGGGGAGGCCCGGGAGCTGGCGGGGGTGGCCCGCTACCTCGGGTACGGCTCCGGGCACAGCGGCGAGCTGCTGGACGACTACCGGCGGACCACCCGGCGGGCCCGGGCGGTGGTGGACCGGCTGTTCTACGGCGCCGACTGACCGGGGCCGCCCCCGGGGACGGCCCGCCCCGGGTACGCGAAAGGGGCCCCGGTCGGGGCCCCTTCGAAGACGGGCGCTAGCGGCGCGCGCTGCTGACCGCGGGCTCGCTCCACTGCTCCGGGACGGTGATCGGCCGGTCGGCCGGCGTCTCCCGGGCGGGCACCTTCGGCAGCCGGTAGACCCACTCGTGGTACATCCAGCGGGCGGTGAGGAAGCCCACCATCAGGCAGAGCTCGCCGCCGACGGCGTCCATCCAGAAGTGGTTGGCGGTGGAGACGATCACCACCAGGGTGGCGGCCGGGTACATCAGGCCGAGCACCCTGACCCAGGTGCGGCGGGCCAGGAAGAAGATCGCCAGGCCGCACCACATCGACCAGCCGATGTGCATCGAGGGCATGGCCGCGTACTGGTTGGAGACGTGCGCGGCGGGCCCGGAGGCCATCGAGCCCCAGGTGCCGTGGACCTTCACGGTGTCGATGAAGCCGCCGTCGGTCATCAGCCGGGGCGGGGCCAGCGGGAAGAAGTAGAAGCCGACCAGGGCGATCCCGGTGGTCACGAACAGCACCGTGCGGGCCGCGACGTAGCGCCCGGGGTGGCTGCGGTAGAGCCAGACCAGCACGCCTATCGTGATCACGAAGTGCAGGGTCGCGTAGTAGTAGTTCATCCCCGTGATGAGCCACCCGACGCTGTCCACGGCGTGGTTGATCGAGCGCTCGACGGCGATGCCGAGGTGGTTCTCCAGGTCCCAGATCCAGCTCGCGTGCTTCTGGGCTATCGCTTCCTGTTCGGGAACCGCGTTGCGCACGATCGAGTAGACCCAGTAGCTGATCCCGATCAGCGCCAGCTCGAACCAGATCCGCGGCCTGGCCGGTGAGCGGCGCTGGGCGCTGACGCGGCTGCGCAGGGCGGCGGTACGGGACTGGGCGGCACGGGTGGCTCCATCGGGCAGGCGGCCGGGGACGGCCTTCGCTGCTTCGGAACCGCCACCGCTGGCCGCGTCGGCGCGCCGGGCGTCGCCTCGCTGGATCTCGGTCGGTTCCCCCATGGACGGCAAGTCTGCCAGACCGCTCGTAGCCGTCTGCTCATCCTCTGGAAGTGGATTCTTCACCGGCTGTCCCCCTTGAGGGGTAGGGGCCGGCGCCCACCGGGGTAGGGGGTGCTCGGGGGTTGGGTGCATACCGGTGGGACGGACATACGTCCCATTGTCACGCGCGTCGCTCCAGGGGAGTAATCGGGGTGGTCGGAGACGGTCCTCCAGCTGGAACTTCCGGCGACGAAACGATTTCTGCATCTTGCTGAAACATATTGCAGGCCGCTAGCTTCCTGGGAAATCGATCGCCCCTTCCCCCTAAGGGAGCCCTCAGTGGCCGATGCCCCGCTCCGCCCCCGACGGAGCACTGCCGAACGAACCCCTGGCCGCCGCAGACCTCCGGGCCGCACGGCCGTCCTGCTGGCCGCGGCCCTGACCGCCGCCACCCTCGGCGGCGCCCCCGCGGCCCTCGCCGCCGCCCCGCCTGCCCCGCCCTCGGACGCCGCGCTGGCGGCCACCGCCGGGCGGCACGACCTCACCCGGGAGCAGTTCTACTTCGTCCTGCCCGACCGCTTCGCCAACGGCGACACCGCCAACGACAGCGGAGGCATCACCGGGGGGCGGCTGGAGAACGGCTTCGACCCCGCGGACAAGGGCTTCTACCACGGCGGCGACCTGGCCGGGCTGATCCAGCGGCTCGACTACGTCCAGGACCTCGGCACCACCGCGATCTGGCTGGCCCCGATCTTCAAGAACAAGCCGGTGCAGGGCAGCGGGGCCGACGCCTCGGCCGGCTACCACGGCTACTGGATCACCGACTTCACCCAGGTCGACCCGCACTTCGGCACCAACGAGCAGCTCAAGGAGCTGATAGCCAAGGCGCACGCCCGCGGCATCAAGGTCTTCTTCGACGTCATCACCAACCACACCGCCGACGTCATCGACTACGCCGAGAAGCAGTACGGCTACCGCTCCGCCGGCGCCTACCCGACGCTCGACGCGGACGGGAACCCGGTGGACGAGACCGCCGTCGCCGACGCGGGCGCCCCCTGGCCGCGGACCACCAAGGACTCCTTCCCCTACACCCCGGTCTTCCGCACCCCGGCCGACGCCGCGGCCAAGACCCCGTCCTGGCTCAACGACCCGGCGCTCTACCACAACCGGGGCGACTCGACCTTCGTCGGCGAGTCCGCCACCGAGGGCGACTTCAGCGGCCTGGACGACCTCGACACCCAGAACCCCAAGGTGGTGAAGGGCTTCGAGAAGGTCTACCAGCAGTGGGTCAAGGACGCCGGCGTGGACGGCTTCCGGATCGACACCGTCAAGCACGTCAACATGGCGTTCTGGCAGCAGTGGGCCCCCGCGCTCAAGGACTTCGCCGCCAAGCAGGGCAACAAGAAGTTCTTCATGTTCGGCGAGGTCTACTCCGGCGACCCGGCGGTCACCTCGCCGTACGTCACCAAGGGCAGGCTCCAGGCCACCCTGGACTTCCCGTTCCAGGGCGCGGCCCGCTCCTACGTCTCGCAGGGCGGCTCGGCGCGCGGCCTCGCCGACGTCTACGCCCAGGACTACCGCTACACCAGCGCCGACACCGACGCGTACGAGCTGCCCACCTTCCTCGGCAACCACGACATGGGCCGCTTCGGCTCCTTCCTGCTCGCCGACAACCCGGGCGCCGACGACGCCACCCTGCTCAGGAAGGACCGGCTCGGCAACGAGCTGCAGTTCCTCACCCGCGGCCAGCCCGTCGTCTACTACGGCGACGAGCAGGGCTTCACCGGCGCGGGCGGCGACAAGGACGCCCGGCAGGACCTGTTCGCCTCGAAGACGGCCTCCTACAACGGCGACCGGGTGCTCGGCGGCCCCTCCGGCCCGGCCGACCGGTACGGGCAGGGCGGCGAGCTCTACCAGGGCATCGCCGGACTGGCCAAGCTGCGCCGCGACAACCCGGCCCTGGCCGACGGCGCCCAGATCGAGCGGTACGCCGCCGACGGCGCCGGCGTGTACGCCTTCTCCCGGATCGACGCCGGGCAGCAGGTCGAGTACCTGGTCGCGGTCAACAACGCCGCCGAGGCGAAGACCGTCACCCTGGACACCTTCTCGGCGGGGATGGGCTTCGACCCGGTCTACCCGGCGGCGGGCGCCCGCGTCACCAGCGGCGCCGACCGCAAGGTGACGGTCACCGTGCCCGCGCTGTCCTCGCTCGTCCTCAAGGCGGGCGGCCGGCTCGCGCCGGTGGCCGCCGCGCCCCAGCTCTCGGTGCGGCCGCCCGCGGACGGCTCGACCGGGCTCGTCACGGTCGGCGCCACCACGGACGGCGGCTTCAACCGGGTGAGCTTCGCCGCCCAGATCGGCAACGGGCCCTGGCAGACCCTGGGCACCGCCGACAACGGCGGGTACAAGGTCACCCAGGACCTGGCCGCCGTCGCCCCCGGCACGGTGGTCCGCTACAAGGCCGTCGTCCGGGACTCCAGCGGCCACCTGCGCTCCGCCACCGCGAGCTTCACCACCGGCACCCCCGCGCCCAAGCCCGCGCCCACCGCCGGCTCCCGCCCGTACGCCGTCGTCCACTACAACCGGCCGGACGGCGACTACGACGGCTGGAACCTCTACGCCTGGGGCGACCTCGCCGACGGCGAGGCCACCCCGTGGCCGGCAGGGCACGCCTTCACCGGGCGGGACGCGTACGGCGCCTTCGCGTACGTGAAGCTCAAGCCCGGCGCCTCGGACGTCGGCTTCATCGTGGAGAAGGACGGCGTCAAGGACGTCGACGCCGACCGGCACCTCGACGTCGGCAGCACCGGCGAGGTGTGGCTGAAGCAGGGGGACGCGACCGTCCGCACGGCGAACCCGGGACCGCCGGCTGGGTCGACCGGTCCTGGCCAGCCGGCGAACACCGCCGTCATCCACTACAACCGGGCCGACGGCGACTACGACGGCTGGGGCCTGCACGACTGGACCGGCGCCGCCACCCCGACCGACTGGGGCAAGCCGCTGACCCCGGCCCGCCGCGACGCCTTCGGCGCCGTCTTCGAGGTGCCGCTCGCCCCCGGGGCGACCAGCCTCAGCTACATCCTGCACAAGGGCAACGACAAGGACCTGCCCGCCGACCAGTCGCTGGACCTCGCCGTCAACGGCAGGGAGGTCTGGGTGCTCGGCGGCCGCGAGGGCTACCTGCTGCCGCAGAACCCGGCCGCCTCCTCGCAGATCGACCTCACCGGCGCCAAGGCCCAGTGGATCGACGCGAGGACCGTCGTCGTCCCGGCGAACTACGGCGCGGGCGACGACGCCCTGGCCGGCGGCACCAGCGCCCAGCTGGTCTACGACCCCGAGGGCGGCATCCGGGCCGACAAGGGCGCGCTGACCAAGCCCGGCAAGTGGCTGCGGCTCACCCCGGCCAAGGGCGGGCTGACCGACGCGCAGAAGGCCGAGTACCCGCACCTGGCGGGCTACCGGGCCTTCACCGTGGACCCCAGGGACGCCGCCCGCGTCCCGGCCGCACTCCGCGGCCAGCTGCTGTTCACCGAACACCTGCCCAGCGGCGCCGTCCTGGCCGGCACCGGGGTGCAGACCCCGGGCGTGCTGGACGACCTGTACGCCGGGCGGACCGGCAAGGTCGACTTCGGCCCGGCCTACTACAACGGCAAGGTGGCCCTGTCGCTCTGGGCGCCGACCGCGCAGGAGGTCTCCGTCCAGGTCTTCGACAGCGCCACCGGGGGCACCCCAAGGACGCTGCCGCTGAAGCTCGACGACGAGACCGGCGTCTGGGAAGTCGTCCGCGACAAGGGCGAGTTGGACGGCAGGTACTACCTGTACCAGGTGAAGGTCTGGGCGCCGTCCACCCAGCAGCTGGTGGTCAACACCGTCACCGACCCGTACTCGGTGGCGCTGTCCACCGACTCCCGGCGCAGCCTGGTCGCCGACCTCGACGCCAAGGCACTCAAGCCCGCGGGCTGGGACGACCACGCCCGTCCGCAGGCCGTCCCGCCCGCGCAGCAGCAGATCCAGGAACTGCACGTCCGGGACTTCTCGGTGGAGGACCCCACCGTCCCGGCCGCCGAGCGCGGCACCTACCTGGCGTTCACCGAGTCGGACTCGGCCGGCATGCGGCACCTGCGGGACCTGGCCAAGGCCGGGGTGACCACGGTCCACCTGCTGCCGACCTTCGACATCGCCACCGTCCGGGAGAACCGGGCCGACCAGAAGCTGCCGGCCTGCGACCTCAAGTCCCTTCCGGCGGACGGCCCGAAGCAGCAGGAGTGCGTGGCGGCCGTGGCCGCCGACGACGCGTACAACTGGGGCTACGACCCGCTGCACTACAACGTGCCGGAGGGCTCGTACGCCACCGACCCGAACGGGGCCGCCCGCACGGTGCAGTTCCGGCAGATGGTGCAGGCGATGCACGCGGCCGGGCTGCGGGTGGTGCTCGACGTGGTCTACAACCACACCGCCGCCAGCGGCCAGGCCGAGCACTCGGTGCTGGACAAGGTGGTTCCCGGCTACTACCAGCGGCTGGACGCCGACGGCAAGGTGACGGCGGACAGCTGCTGCGCCGACACCGCGCCCGAGCACGCCATGATGAACCGGCTGGTGGTCGACTCGGTGACGCTGTGGGCCCGCGAGTACAAGGTGGACGGCTTCCGCTTCGACCTGATGGGCCTGGACCCGAAGTCCACCATGCTGGACGTGCAGGCCGCGCTGCGGAAGATGACGCCGGACTCGGACGGCGTGGACGGGAAGAACGTGTTCCTCTACGGCGAGGGCTGGAACTTCGGCGCCGTCGCGAACAACGCCCGGTTCGAGCAGGCCACCCAGCAGAACATGGCCGGCACCGGCATCGCCACCTTCGACGACCGGATCCGGGACGCCGCCCGCGGCGGCAACTTCATGCTGAACTCCGCCCCGCAGCAGGGCTTCGCCTCGGGCCTGTACACCGACCCGAACGGCTCGGCCGCGAACGGCACCCCGGAGGAGCAGAAGGCCCGGCTGCTGCACCAGATGGACCAGCTGAAGGTCGGGCTGACCGGCAACCTGGCCGGCTACTCCTTCACCGACAGCTCCGGAAAGCCCGTCACCGGCGCCCAGGTCGACTACAACGGCGCCCCGACCGGGTACGCGGCCAAGCCCGGCGAGGCGGTGGAGTACGTGGACGCCCACGACAACACCGACCTCTTCGACGCGCTCGCGTACAAGCTGCCGACCGGCACCGCGCCCGCCGACCGGGCCCGGATGCAGGCGCTCGGGCTCTCGCTGACCGCGCTCACCCAGGGCGCGGGCTTCGCCCAGGCCGGCAGCGACCTGCTGCGCTCCAAGTCGCTCGACTCCAACTCCTACGACTCGGGGGACTGGTTCAACGCGATCCACTGGGACCCGGCCCAGGGCAACGGCTGGGGCCGCGGCCTGCCGATGGCGAAGGACAACCAGGAGCAGTGGCCGGCCGCCCGGTCCCTGCTGGCGAACCCGGAGCTGACCGTCGGCGCGGCCGACATCCGGTCGGCCTCGGCGCAGTACCAGGAGTTCCTGCGGATCAAGCAGTCCTCGCCGCTGTTCTCGCTGCCGAGCCTGGCCGCCGTCCAGCAGCGGCTCTCCTACCCGCTCTCCGGCACCGCCGCTGAGACGCCCGGGGTGATCACCCTGCACCTGGACGGCACCGGGCTGCCGGGGGCGGAGAAGGGCGTCACGGTGGTCTTCAACGCCACGCCCACGGCGCAGGCGCAGACCGTGCCGGCGCTGAAGGGCACCGGCCAGGCGCTGCACCCCGTCCAGGCGGGCGGGGCGGACCGGGTGGTGCAGCGGTCCGGCTTCGACGCCGCGACCGGCACCTTCACCGTGCCGGGCCGCACCGTGGCGGTGTTCGTCCAGCGCTGACCCGCCGTCGCCGACCGGTCGGCACCGGCTCGTCCGGTGCCGACCCGTCCGACACTGATTCGTACACCCCGACAACTCCCGGGCCCCGTACCACTGTTCAGGTGGTGCGGGGCCCGTTCGCGGTCGGCGGGGGCACGGTTGCGTTCCGGACGCACGATGGCCGGAAACCGTTGATGGCACGGCCGGAACTGTGACGTGCCGGGTCTGCCGGGCGCTGTCGGCCACCCGCCGGGGCCGGAACCGGCCCTGAGTGCTGGTCACCGACTGCCGGTGGTGATCGAACTTTGTCCGGGGCCATGAAAACCGTGTTCACGAGTTCGTCGTGGGGTAACACAACTGACGGAGCGCCCTCCATACGGTTTCGGTAATGAATCGGCCAATCCGTGGCATGCATCTGTCATTAACGGCTCGTTTGCTGCCACGATTCCCCCGGCTGTAGACGAGGGGACCCCACCCCCCGGTGCAGCCGGTCCAGTTCAGGTGCAGCGCGTCCGACCCTGCAACGAGTTGTGAGCACCGCATCCGCACTCCCGTCGCACCCGGCGGGGGCCCCCACTGCGCCGCGACCCCGCGGCCCAGGTTTCTCTCCACCGTGCGTGACCCAGCGCCGGTCGGAAAAGGAGTCCGCATGTCCCGTTACGCTCACGCACGGAAGGCGGCGGTTGTCATGGCCGCCTCCACCGCGCTGCTGGTCACCGGCATACCGGTGATCGCCCAGGCGGCCACGCCGGACGCGCCGGCCGCCGTCGCGGCCCAGCAGGCGAACCGCGCCCAGCTGATCTCCGCCGCGAACCAGCAGACCACCAGCCTCGCCCAGAGCCTCGGGCTGAGCGGTGAGGAGAAGCTGGTCACCAAGGACGTCTTCCAGGACGCGGACGGCACCCGCCACCTGCGGTACGAG
Organism: Kitasatospora sp. NPDC001261; assembly: GCF_042896795.1. Lineage (NCBI taxonomy): Bacteria > Bacillati > Actinomycetota > Actinomycetes > Kitasatosporales > Streptomycetaceae > Kitasatospora > Kitasatospora sp. NPDC001261. Next base: position 251,222 of record NZ_JBIAXP010000001.1, on the reverse strand, counting down.
CGCACCCTCAACGGACTGCCCGTCCTGGGTGGGGACCTGGTGGTGCACCAGGCGCCCACCGGTGCGACCAAGAGCGTTGACCGGGCCAGCACCGCCCCGCTGAGCGGTGTCAGCACCACGCCGAAGCTGGCCGCCCCGGCCGCGCAGACCGCCGCGCTCGCCGCCGAGCAGGGCACCGCGGTCGACACCGCGCCGCGCCTGGTGGTCTGGGCCGCGGACAACAGCCCCCGGCTGGCCTGGGAGACCGTCGTCTCCTCGACCAAGTCCGACGGCACCCCGAGCAAGATGCACGTCGTCACCGACGCCACCAGCGGCCAGGTCATCCAGCAGTGGGACGGCATCGAGACCGGCTCCGGCAAGGGCGTCTTCGTCGGCAACGTCACCATCGGCACCACCCAGTCGGGTTCGTCGTACCAGCTGAAGGACGGCACCCGCGGTGGGATGTACACCACCAACCTGAACCACGGGACCTCGGGCACCGGCACGCTGTACAGCAAGTCCACCGACACCTGGGGCGACGGCACCGTCAACAACGGCGAGTCCGCCGCGGTCGACGCCCACTACGGCGTCGCGGCCACCTGGGACTACTACAAGAACACCTTCGGCCGCAACGGCATCCGCAACGACGGTGTCGGCGCCTACAGCCGCGTCCACTACGGCAACAACTACGTGAACGCGTTCTGGGACGACTCCTGCTTCTGCATGACGTACGGCGACGGCAGCAACAACACCGCGCCGCTGACCGAGCTGGACGTCGCGGGCCACGAGATGAGCCACGGCGTCACCGCGGCCACCGCCAACCTGACCTACTCCGGCGAGTCCGGCGGCCTCAACGAGGCCACCTCGGACATCTTCGGCACGATGGTCGAGTTCTACGCCAACATCCCGACCGACAACCCCGACTACCTGATCGGTGAGTTGATCAACATCAACGGGGACGGCACCCCGCTGCGCTACATGGACAAGCCGTCCAAGGACGGTGCCTCGGCCGACTACTGGTCCTCCACCGTCGGCAACAAGGACGTCCACTACTCGTCAGGTGTCGCCAACCACTTCTTCTACCTGCTGTCCGAGGGCAGCGGCGCGAAGACCATCAACGGCGTCAACTACGACTCGCCGACCCAGGGCAACATCGCGGTCACCGGCATCGGCCGGGACAAGGCGGCGGCCATCTGGTACCGCGCGCTGACCACCTACATGACCTCCAGCACCAACTACGCCGCGGCGCGCACCGCGACGGAGAAGGCGGCCACCGACCTGTACGGGGCCGGCAGCGCCGAGCTGGCCGCGGTCGGCACCGCCTGGGCGGGCGTCAACGTCGGCACGGCGCCCAACCCGGGCGGCGTCACCGTCACCAACCCGGGCAACCAGTCCACCGCCGTCGGCGGCGCGGTCAACCTGGCGATCAAGGCCACCGGTGGCACCGCCCCGCTGACCTACTCGGCCACCGGCCTGCCCACCGGCCTGTCGATCAACGCCTCCACCGGCGCGATCACCGGCACCGCCTCCACCGCGGGCACCTACAACGTGACCGTCACGGCGAAGGACTCGGCCGGCAAGACCGGTACGACCAGCTTCACCTGGACCGTCTCCACCGGTGGCGGCGGCTGCACCCCGGCCCAGCTGCTGGGCAACGAGGGCTTCGAGTCGGGCACGGCCACGCCGTGGACCGCGTCGAGCGGCGTGGTGGACAGCAGCGCCTCGCAGGCGGCCCACAGCGGCTCCTGGAAGGCGTGGCTGAACGGCTACGGCTCCACCCACTCGGACTCGCTGTCGCAGACGGTGAGCATCCCGGCCGGCTGCAAGGCGACGCTGAGCTTCTGGCTGCACATCGACACCGCCGAGTCGGGCACCACCGCGTACGACAAGCTGACCGTCTCGGTGAACGGCACCGCGCTGAAGACCTACTCCAACGTGGACGCCGCGGCCGGCTACCAGCAGCGCACCTTCGACCTGTCGGCCTATGCGGGCCAGACGGTCACCGTGAAGTTCGCCGGGACCGAGGACGCCTCGCTCCAGACCAGCTTCGTGATCGACGACACCTCCGTCCAGACCGGCTGAGCCCGGGCCGGCTCCTGACGGGCCGGTGAACCAGGACAGGTGAGGGGCCCGGTGGCTACGGCTGCCGGGCCCTTGTCGTGCCCGCTCCCCCTGGCCCGGCCCCGGCTCCTCCTCGGCTTCTCCCGGGCTTTCGACCAAGGTCTTGACGGCCCCCGCGGGTGCCTCTAGGTTCGGCGCTGCAAGTTTCCGGCAAGTTGCAGAAACTTCCTGCAGTCCCCCTGCGGCCCTTCCGCAGGCTCCCCCTCCGGCTGCCCCACCCCAGCCACCCCCAGGAGACGACGTGGTCACCACCGCCCCAGCCCGCCGGCCCGCCCGCGCGGCCGGTGCGCTCGCCGCCTCGGCGGCGCTCGCCCTCTCGCTCGGCACCTCCCTCGGTGCCCCCGCCGCCCAGGCCGCCCCGCCCGCCAACAACGGCAAGGACGTCACCGCCACCCTCTTCGAGTGGCGCTTCGACTCGGTCGCCCAGGCCTGCACCTCCACCCTCGGGCCCAAGGGCTACGGCTTCGTCGAGGTCTCCCCGCCGCAGGAGCACATCCAGGGCGCGCAGTGGTGGACCTCCTACCAGCCGGTCAGCTACAGGATCGCCGGACGGCTCGGCGACCGCACGTCGTTCAAGAACATGGTCGCCACCTGCCACGCGGCCGGGGTCAAGGTGATAGCCGACGCGGTGGTCAACCACATGTCGGCGGGCTCCGGCACCGGCACCGGCGGCACCGCGTACACCAAGTACAACTACCCCGGCACGTACCAGGACCAGGACTTCCACGGCTGCCGCCAGCCGATCACCAACTACCAGGACCGCGGCAACGTCCAGAACTACGAACTGGAGAACCTCTCCGACCTGGACACCGGCAGCGCGTACGTCCAGACCACCATCGCGCACTACCTGGACGACCTGGCCTCGCTCGGCGTCGACGGGTACCGGATCGACGCCGCCAAGCACATCGCCGCCGCCGACCTCGCCGCGATCAAGGCCAGGATGGCCAACCCCAAGGCGTACTGGGTCCAGGAGGTCATCTACGGCGCCGGCGAGCCGGTCCAGCCCACCGAGTACACCGGCACCGGCGACCTGGACGAGTTCCGGGCCGGCACCGACCTCAAGCGGATGTTCACCACCGACAAGCTCGCCAACCTCAGCGGCTGGGGCGCCTCCTGGGGCTACCTGCCGAGCGGCCAGGCGCGCACCTTCGTCGACAACTGGGACACCGAGCGCAACGGCTCCACCCTCAACTCCACCTACGGCAACACCTACACGCTCGCCAACGTCTTCCTGCTGGCCTCGCCGTACGGCGCCCCCAACGTCCACTCCGGCTACTCCTTCACCAACAAGGACGACGGCCCGCCGAACGGCGGCACCGTCAACGCCTGCTACCAGGACGGCTGGAACTGCACCCACGCCTGGCGGCAGATCGCCAACATGGTCGGCTTCCGCAACGCGGTGGCGGGCACCGGGGTGAGCAACTGGTGGTCCAACGGCGGCAACGCGATCGCCTTCGGCCGCGGCGGCAAGGGCTACGTCGCGATCAACCACGAGGGCGCCGCGATCACCCGGACCTTCCAGACCGGGCTGCCGGCCGGCACCTACTGCGACGTCCAGCACGGCGACCCGCAGGCGGGCGGCGGCTGCACCGGCCCGACCTACCAGGTGGGCGCCGACGGGCAGTTCACCGCCACGGTCGGCGCGGGCGACGCGGTCGCGCTGTACGTCCAGCCCGGCGCGAGCGTCTCCGGCGCCTCGTTCAACGTCAACGCGACCACCACGCCCGGGCAGAACATCTACCTGGTCGGCGACGCCGCGGCGCTCGGCGGCTGGGACCCGGCGAAGGCGCTGCCGCTCTCCTCGGCGGGCTACCCGGTCTGGTCGCTGGCGCTGTCGCTGCCGGCCGGCACGTCCTTCCAGTACAAGTACGTCCGCAAGGACGCGAGCGGCGCGGTGACCTGGGAGTCCGGCGCCAACCGGACGGCGACCGTGCCCTCGGGCGGGACGGTCACGCTGAACGACACCTGGCGGCCGTGAGGCCGGAGCGGACCGGGGCCCCGTCGGCATCGACCGGCGGGGCCCCTCCCGCGGCCCTCCGGGCCGGGGTTCAGCCCCGCCCGATGTAGGGCATGGCCGTCGCCATCACGGTGGCGAACTGCACGTTGGCCTCCAGTGGCAGCCCGGCCATGTGCCGTACGGTGCGCGCCACGTCGGCCACGTCCATGGTCGGCTCGGGGGCGATCCGGCCGTCCGCCTGCCGCACGCCCGCGCCCATCGCCGCCGTCATGTCGGTCGCCGCGTTGCCGATGTCGATCTGCCCGCAGGCGATCCGGTACGGGCGGCCGTCCAGCGACAGCGACCTGGTCAGGCCGGTCACGGCGTGCTTGGTCGCGGTGTAGGCGATCGAGTGCGGGCGCGGGACGTGCGCGGAGATCGAGCCGTTGTTGATGATCCGGCCGCCCCGCGGGTCCTGCTCCTTCATCCGCCGGAACGCGGCCCGGGCGCAGAGGAAGGCGCCGGTCAGGTTGAGGTCGACCACGGCCCGCCAGTCCTCGACCGCCAGCTCGTCCACCGGGACGGCCGGGCCGAAGGCGCCGGCGTTGTTGAACAGCAGGTCCACCCGGCCGTGGCGCTCGACGGCCGCGGCGAACAGCGCGTCCACCGCGGCCGGGTCGGTGACGTCGGTCGGCACCACGTCGGCCGGGCCGGCGCAGAGCGCGGCGGTCTCCCGCAGCGGCCCGGACCGGCGGCCGGCCAGCACCGTCCGCCAGCCGTCCGCGGCCAGTTCCACCGCCACGGCCCGGCCGACGCCGCTCCCGGCTCCGGTGACGACGGCGATCCGCTGGTTCATGGCACCCTCCTCGATGACTGTTCCCGGTCGGCCCCGGCCTGGGCGTGCCCTGGGCATGGCCTGGGCACAGCCTGGGCAAGGCCTGGGCGTGCCCCGGAGATCTTCGCGGATCCGGGGGCCGCCGTCACTGGTCGAAGCCGCCGAGGAGCTGGTCGAATCACCAGAATCCGGACGATTCGACGGGGCTCCGACGGCCACCCCCGCCGACCGGCCCCCGCCGACCGGGGGGACGGGTGAAGGCTTTTACCTGATCGCGAACAAACATTGGATTTCCGGTGGCCACCGCGCAACCGGGCCACCCCGGCCTACGTCATAAGATCGCAGGAAGGCGCACCCCCGCGAAGGGGCGGCGCGCCATCACTCCGGGGGACGCGCCAGCGCTGTGCCCTCGGGCATGTCCGGCCCCACCGGGGGGCCGCCGCCCGGTCACGGACCGGGCGCGACATCGGTCGGAGAGTCCTCACCGTGCTTAGGCAGTCGTCCCGTTCCCGCGCCGTCCTGTCCGGCGCCGCCGTGCTCGCCCTGGCCGCCTCGCTCGCGGCCTGCGGGAGTTCCGGCGGTGGGAAGGGGGACAGCGCCACGGCGAGCGCCGGCGCGACCGGCGGCAGCTCGTCGGGCAGCCCGAGCACCACCGGCACCGGCCAGCCCGCGACCGGCAGCGCCACCCCGGCCGCCGCCTCCGGCAAGGTGCTGATGCCCACCGGGCCCGCCGCCGCCCTCAGCAAGTCCCGGGACACCGGCGCCGGCCCGATCATGATGACCAAGGTGACCGGCGCGAAGTCCGGCGTCACCGGCCAGGTCTGGGTCTGGCTGCCGCCCGAGTACAACGACCCCAAGTTCGCCAAGACCGGCTTCCCGGTGCTCACCCTGTTCGCGGGCGGCCAGAGCAACGGCTACAACACCTGGACCGACAACCAGCTGCCGATCCAGGAGGAGAACGAGCGGCTGGTCAAGGAGGGCAAGTCCCACCCGTTCATCATGATCATGCCGGTGCAGAACTTCAACGGCGACGAGAAGAACGCGCTGGACTGCTCCGACATCCCGGGCCAGGCCAAGATGGCCACCTGGATGGCCGAGGACCTCCCGGACTTCGTCCGCGCCAACTTCCGCACCGTGAAGGGCCGCGACGGCTGGGGCGTGATGGGCGCCTCCACCGGCGGCTTCTGCAGCGCCAAGCTCGCCCTCCAGTACCCGCAGGTCTACAAGGCCGCGGTGCCGATCGACGGCTACTTCATACCGGACTCGGGGCTGTGGAAGGGCCACGACGCGGAGAAGGCCGCCAACAACCCGGACGTGCTGGTCACCCAGGGCAAGGCGGACGTGAGCATGCTGGTCACCGCGGGCGGTGCCAACCCGTACGAGACCAAGGTGGTCAAGAGCTGGGTGGAGAAGGCGGTGCCGCCGGTGAACCTCCAGTACCACGAGCAGCCCGGCGGCAAGCACCTGACCTCGGACTTCAAGAAGATGATCCCGGACACCCTGGTGTGGCTCACCGCCCACCTGGCGGGGCCGGCGGCCGACTGAGGCCCCTGTTCCGACCTGTTTCCCACCTGCTCCCACCGCTGCCGCCGGTGCCGGGACGCGTTCGCGCTCCCGGCACCGGCGGTTCTGCTTCCGGAGGGTCTGTGCGCGGGCCTTCCCGCGGTTCTTCCGCGGGTCTTCCAGCGGCTTCCCCGGTGGGGCTCGTCGGGGGGTTCCGGTGCGGTTCCGCCGCCCGTCGGCAGCCCCGTGACCTGCGCGTCAATCGGACATTGATTCGCTTCTGATCGACTGCGAGCACCTTGGCTGGGGCGGTCCTCACCGGCCGCCACCACCCGTCGTGCCCCAAGCAGTGAAGAGAGTCCCATGCCGATCCACCTGGTGCCCCAGCCCGTCCACACCGTGCCCGCCCAGGGCCAGTCCGGAGCCGACTCGCTGGGCGGGGACGCGTACGCGTACGGGCAGGTCGTGGACGACGAGCCGGCCACCCCGCGGTTCGCCGGCCTGCGCCTGGTGCACGCCGCGCTGCGCCGGGACCTCGCCCGGCTGCCCAACGCGCTGCGGCTGCTCCAGCCCGACGAGGACGACAAGGGCGAGGCGCTGCTGCGGCACTGGAACTTCATCACCGCCATGCTCACCTGCCACCACGAGCAGCAGGACACCCGGCTCTGGCCGATCGTGCGCCGCTTCGCGCCCGAGCTGCGGCTGCTGCTCAACTGGCTGGAGGACGACCACCACAACCTGGACCACTCCTTCACCCGGGTCACCACGCTGGTGCGGATAGCGAGCCGGGACACCGGCAGCGCCTGGCCGGTCGCGTACGCGATGGAGGACCTGGCGGCCCGGCTGGAGACCCACCTGCGGATCGAGGAGCGGCAGCTGCTGCCCCGGATGGAGCGGGTGGTCGCCGACGGCTCCCGGCTCGGCGGGCTGGGCGAGCTGCTGGACCTGCTGCGGCTGGCCGACGGCCCGGGCGTCGCGGACGCGCTGGCCTGGCTGCTGGAGGGCGTGGAGCCCGCGCTGGTCGAACGGCTGCTGGCCGAGTGCGACGACGACGTGGCCCGCAACTGGCCGCACTGGCACGCGACCTACCAGCGCTGCACCTCGCCGCTGTGGGGGCCGGTGGACGGTCCGGTCGGCGGTGCCGGCACGGGCACCGGCACCGGTACGGGCACCGGCTTTGGCCTCGGCCCCGGCTTCGGCGGGCTGGGGAGCGTCGCCGACTGACCCCGAGGCCTCTTCTCGGGCCGTTGATCTACGCGCGTGGCATGAGCCTCCGGTACGGGCCTCCGGCATATGCTCGAAGGCTCCGGGGGCTGGCTGATCCTCCAACTCTCCGTACTTCCAGGGGGATTGGGCCCATCGGTCGCTGGTGTCGGCCGTCCCGCCCGCCGCCCCGGCCGCTTACTCCGGCAGGCGGTTGAGCCACTCCAGCGGTGCGACCCGGATCGCCGTGTGCGGCGAGCCGTCCCACTCCGCCGTCAGCCCGACGGCCTCCAGCGCGGCGACCACCGTCCGCCCGACCTCCGCCGTCCGGCGCTCCGAGACCTCGGTCGTCTCCTCCCCGGCGCGGAACCCGCCGTAGCGCAGCATCAGCCCCCGGCCGGCGGCCGCCGCCTCGGTGTCCTGCTGGTGGAAGAAGACGAAGCCGACCGAGCCCTCCCCGGCCTCGCCGCCGATCTCCGCGTAGCCGCAGCCCGCGCAGCAGGTGAAGTCCATCGCCGCGACGATGCCCTGGTCCTCCAGCGCGTCGAAGGCGTCCGCCAGCCGGTCCACGTCGGTGGTCTCCGGCCAGGCCGCCTGCTCGGCCAGCCGCGCGGCCCACAGCGGAGCGACGATCCGCTCCGCCTCCTCCTGCGTCAGCCCCTGGTCGTCGAGGTCCTCGACCAGGGACTCGGCTATCTCGTCCGGCTCCTGGAAGCCGCACCGGATCAACTCGCTTGCCCGCTCCTGTACTTCGCGCAGCACGTCGGGGGTGAGAACCGTCTCCTCGGTCATGCCCGCATCCTCGCACCCGCCACTGACACCGACGGCCGGGCGCGGGGGCGGGGACCAGCGCTTCGCCGCGGGCCGCCGTCCTGCTACCGTCCCGCCGGTGACCTCCCTGCTGCAACCACCGCTGCTCACCCGGCTGCTGGCCGCCGAGCGCATCCTGATCGCCGGAGCCGGCGGCGGATTCGACGTGTACGCCGGGCTGCCGATCGCCCTCGCCCTGCGGGCCGCGGGAAAGGAGGTGCACCTGGCCAACCTCTCCTTCTCCCACCTCTACGGCCTGCCGCTCGACGTCTGGGCGGAGTCCGACGTGGCCCGGATCGGACCGGACACCGCCGCCCCCGAGGGCTACTTCCCGGAGCGCACCCTGGCCCGCTGGCTGAACCGGCACGGCATGCCCGACACCGTGTGGGCCTTCCCGTCGGTGGGTGTGCAGCCGCTGCGCGAGGCCTACCGCGCGCTGGTCGGCCGCCTGGGCGTGGACGCGGTCCTGCTGGTGGACGGCGGCACCGACATCCTGATGCGCGGCGACGAGGCCGGACTCGGCACCCCGGAGGAGGACATGGCGAGCCTGGGCGCGGTGGCCGGCCTGGACGAGGTGCCCGAGCGGCTGGTCGCCTGCCTCGGCTTCGGCATCGACGCCCACCACGGCGTCAACCACTCCCTGGTGCTGGAGAACCTCGCCGCGATCGACCGGGCCGGCGGCTACCTCGGCGCCTTCTCCGTCCCGCGCGACAGCCGGGAGGGGGTGCTCTACCTGGACGCCGTCGAGCACGCCCGGGCCGCCTTCCCGGAACACCCCAGCATCGTCAACGGCTCGGTGGCGGCGGCGCTGCGCGGCGAGTTCGGCGACGTCCGCTTCACCGAGCGGACCAAGGGCGAGCAGCTCTTCATCAATCCGCTGATGACGCTCTACTTCGGCGTCACGGTCGAGGCGCTGGCCGCCGAGCACCGGTACCTGGACCGGCTGGAGAACACCGTGGTGACCCGCCAGATCGCCACCGTCATCGCGGAGTTCCAGGACGAGCTGCCGCGTCAGCGGCCGCCCCGGCAGTTCCCGCACTGACCCGGGGCGCCTGGGCGGGCGGGGCCGGGGGCGGGCCGGTCAGAGCGGGGCGAGCCGGAACTCCAGGTTCCCGAACCGTACCTGGTCGCCGGGCCGGACCCGGACGCCGCCCGCTATCCGGCGCCCGTTCACATGGGTGCCGTTGGTCGAGCCGAGGTCGTACAGCATCCAGCCGTCCCGCTCGTGCCGCAGTTCGGCGTGGTTCCGGGACACCGAGGGGTCGTGCAGCCGCAGCCCCGAGCCGGGGAGCCGGCCGATCGTCAACTTCCCGGCCCCGGACTGCGGCAGGCTCAGCCCCGGCAGCCGCTCGGTGCGCCAGGCCTTGCCCAGCCGGTCGCCGAAGGCGGAGATCCGCCCGACCGTCCGCAGCACGAACCGCTCGACCGGCCCGCCGGTCGGCAGTCCGGCCACCGCCGCGTCCAACTCGCCGCGGCTGGTGGCCCGGAGGACGATGTCCATCCGGCCGAGGAAGGTGTCGTGCGAGAGCCGCCCGCTGCCCGCGCCGTCCCGCAGCACCCCGAGCGCCTCCTCCCGCTCGGCGTCGGAGGGCCGGACCGCGCCGGTCGGCCCGGCCGTGCCGGCGGGGAGCTCAGGAGGCGTCATGGCCACATTGTCCGCGCGGCCGATTCCGGCTGTCCAGATCACGCCGGGCGCGGGCGCGGGGTTCGTACGTCACGGCAGTCCAGACGCCCTTTCCGGCCGGGCGGTTCCGCGCGTTTGCGGTGTGCCGTACGGGCCGTTCCGGGGCGCCGTACCGACGGCCCCCGGCTGCCGTCCGGGCCGTCCCCGGCTGTCGTACGGGCCGTCCCCGGCTGCCGTACGGGCCGTCAGGCCTTGCGGGCGGCGGCCAGGATCTTCTCCGTGGTGTGCAGGAACCGGGAGGTGACCGCGCCCCGGTAGGCCTTGCCGAACATCTCCGTGGTGACCCACTTGCCGTCCCGGAGGTGGACCACCACGTAGGCGGCCCCCGGACCGGCGCCGACCACCTCGACGTCGCCCTTCGGCGAGCGGTGGGGGAGGGCGAGTTCGGCGGGCAGCGGCTCGGAGAGGAAGGCGACGACCAGCCGGACGTCCGGCGTCACCTCGACGCCCCGGAACGGCTCGGCGGCCAGCAGGTCGGCCACCTCGTCCACCGTCCGCAGCAGCACCGGCACCGGGTACCCGAGCGCCTGCTCCAGGTGCTCCTCGATCCGCCCGGTCAGCGCGGCGCGGTCCGGCTCGGCGGTGGTGAAGAAGACGTTGCCGCTCTGGATGTAGGAGCGGACGTTCCCCAGCCCGAGCTCGGCGAAGAGCGCCCGCAGCCGCTCCATCCGCACCGTCCGGCCGCCGACGTTGATGGCCCGCAGGAAGGCGATGTACGTGGTCGTGGTGGTCACCCGGCCAGTCTGGCACCGGCCACCGACAGCGGCCCGGCGCTCCCGGCCCGCCGCCCCCGACCGGCCCGCCGTCCCTGTCCTGCATCCGCCCGACCGCCCCTGCCCGTCCGGTCGTCCGCGCCCGGCGGTTGTCGGTGCCCGGCGGTTGTCGGTGCCGGGTGCCAGACTGGCGCCATGGCTACCTGGCAGGATTTCGAGCACGAGGCCCCCGACCTGGCGCCCCTGGTCCGGGCCCGGTTCGAGGCGAACAAGCACCACGTCCTGGCGACGCTGCGCAAGGACGGATCGCCCCGGGTGAGCGGGACGGAGGTCGAATTCGTCGGCGCCGACCTGTGGATCGGGTCGATGTACGGCGCGGTCAAGGCGCGTGAGCTCCAGCGCGACGCCCGTTTCGCGCTGCACGCGCACCCGGGGGACGAGACCATGGCCGGCGGGGACTCCAAGGTCTCGGGCCGGGCGGTGGAGGTCACCGACGAGACCGAACTCGCCGCCTTCGCCGCCGATCTGCCCGAGCCGCCGCCCACCCCGTTCCACGCCTTCCGGCTGGAGCTCGACCAGGTGGTGCACACCGCCCTGGAGGGCGACCACCTGCTCGTCTTCAACTGGCACCCCGGCCGGCCGGTGGAGCGGATCCAGGTCCACTGACCGGCCGACCCGGATGACCGGGCTGAGTCGGGCGGGTCGGCCGGGCGGGCCGGGTGGGCCGCAACCGCCCTACGGCAGAACGGACTTGAGGGCGTCCGGGGTGCGGGCCACGACGGCGTGCCCGTCGTCCGCGGTGATGATCGGGCGCTGGATCAGGATCGGGTGCTCGGCCATCGCCGCGATCCAGCGGTCGCGCGAACCCTCCTCCCGGGGCCAGCCCTTCATCCCCAGGTCCTTCGCGGCCTGCTCGTCGGTGCGGGTGATGTCCCACGGCTCCAGGCCCAGGCGCTCCAGCACCCGCACCAGCTCGGCCGCGGTCGGCGGATCCTCCAGGTAGCGCCGTACGGTGTACTCGACCCCGGCGCCGTCCAGCGCGCCGAGCGCGGTCCGGCACTTGCCGCACCGGGGGTTGATCCAGATCTCCATGCCGGCCACCCTACCGAGCCGCCCGCGCCCGCCCCGGCAGCCGCCGTGCGCGATGTCGCCCCTGCCCCGGCGCGCGCTGTCCTCCCGGTCGACCGCGCGCTGTCCTCCCGTCCCGCCGCGCGCGATCCGTTCCGTACGGGAACTCCGCCCCGCCCACCGGCGGTTGACCGGTCAGGAAGCGTGAGCTCGGGAGGGGAGCAGCGGATGGACGGCGCGGCGATCATCGAACAGCTGATGACCACGGAGGTCAGGACCGATCCGTACCCGTTGTACGCGAGGGCCCGCGAGCTGGGCCCGGTGGCCCCGGCCGGGGACGGCATGTTCGTGGTGACCGGCTACGCGGCGGTCAACAAGGTGCTGCGCACGCCCGCCTTCGGCGTCGCGACCGCCGAGATGATGGCCGGCCTGGCCCCCGAGTACGCCGTGCACTCCTCGCTCGCGCTGCTCGGCCGCTCGATCCTCCAGCGCAACGCCCCCGACCAGCCGCGGGTCCGCTCGCTGATCGCCTCGGTGTTCACCGCCCGCCGGGTCGCCGCGCTGCGCCCGGCCGTGGAGGCGGCGGTCGACCGGCTGCTGGACGGGATGGCCGAGCAGGGCGCCGACGGCTCGCCGGTGGACTTCATGGACGCCTTCGCCTTCCGGCTGCCGGTCGGGGTGATCTGCGAGCTGCTCGGCGTCCCCGAGCAGGACCGCTACCGCTTCCGCGGCCTCGCCTCCGACCTGACCATCGCGCTGGAGATCATCCAGGACCTGGACGAGCTGGCCGCCGCCGACGAGGCCGCCGACGAGCTGGCCGGCTACTTCACCGAGCTGGCCGCCGAGCGCCTGGCCCGCCCGCAGGACGACCTGGTCACCGACCTGGCCCGGATCGCCGCCGCCGACGACGAGCGGCTCTCCGCCCGGGAGCTGCTGGCCAACCTGGTGCTGCTGCTGGTGGCGGGCTTCGAGACCACCACCAACCTGCTCGGCAACGGCCTGGCCCTGCTGTTCCGCCACCCCGAGGCGGCCGCCGGGCTGCGCAGCGGCGCGATCACCCCGGCCGGGTTCACCGACGAGGTGCTGCGGTTCGACTCCCCGGTCCAGGCCACCGGGCGGGTCGCGCTGGAGCCGGGCCTGGCCGTCGAGGGCCTGCCGATCCCGCCCGGCAGCGGGCTGACGCTGCTGATCGGCTCGGCCAACCACGACCCGGACCGCTACGAGCACCCCGAGGTGTTCGACCCGACCCGCACCGACAGCCAGCCGCTCAGCTTCGGCGGCGGCACCCACTTCTGCCTGGGCTCCCAGCTGGCCCGGATGGAGGCCGAGGTCGCGGTGCCCGCCCTGCTCGACCGCTTCCCCCGGCTCGCCCCGGGCGGCGTCCCGACCCGGCGCGACCGCCTGGTGCTGCGCGGCTACGAGACGCTGCCGGTGACCGTCCGCTGACGCTCCGCTCCCGGGGGCCGGGGATTTGGCTCCTCCGGCCCCGGGGACCGGGACGTTCGGCCATTCGTGGCAGGGCCGTCCGTGGGAGAGCATGGAGGGACCAAACCGGCCAATCCGGGCGGATCGCCCGGAACGGCCGCCTGCCAGGAGGTCCCGCCGTGCGCACAGCACCCCGCCCGCCGCGTCCCGCGGCGCTGGAGCCCAAGGCGCCGCGGTGGGTGCCCTGGCTGCCGGTGCTCCTGCTGGTGCTGGACCTGGTCGCCGAGGCCGTCGTCCCGGACGCCGTCGCCGCCGGCTTCCTGCTGACCGCGCTGCCCGTGGTGGCCGCGTTCAGCTACGGCCCGGTGCTGACCGCCGTCACCACGGCCGGCTCCCTGGGCCTCCAGCTCGTCCTGGCGCTGCGCGCGGACCACGTCGACGAGCAGCACCACGTCTGGGTCTACATCGCCACCCTGCTCTCCGGCGTCATGGGCACCGCCCTGTCCTGGCAGCGCACCCGGCAGAACCGCAACCTGCTCCAGGCCCGTACGGTCGCCGAGACCCTGCAGCGCACCGTGCTGCGCCCGGTGCCCGAACGGGCCGGCGGGCTGCGGGTGGCCGGCCTCTACCGCCCGGCCCAGGCCGACGTCCTGGTCGGCGGCGACCTGTACGAGGTGTGCGACACCCGCTTCGGCGTGCGGGTGCTGCTCGGCGACGTCCGGGGCAAGGGCCTGGCCGCGGTCCGCACCGTCGCCGACGTCCTCGGCGCGTTCCGGGCGGCCGCGTACGACACCCCCGGGCTGGTCGACCTCGCCGACCAGCTGGACCGCGCGGTGCTGCGTGACGCCGCCGACCGCGGCGACGACGAACTGTTCGCCACCGCCGTCCTGCTCCAGTACCGGCCCGGCTCGGACTGCGTGGAGATCGTCAACCGCGGCCACACCACCCCGCTGCTCCTCGGCGGCGGGGGCATATCCCCGGTGTCCTGCGCCGACGAGCTCCCGCTCGGCCTGGGCCACCTCGGCCCCGCCGACGAGCGCAGCAAGGCGATCGCCGTCGCGCTGCCCCCGGGCCACACCGTCCTGCTCTACACCGACGGCGTCAGCGAGGCCCGCGACACCACCGGCGCCTTCTACCCGCTGGCCCCCCGCCTCGCCGCCCTCGGCACCACCGCCCCCGACCGGGTGGTCTCCTTCCTGGCCCAGGACGTCCACCGCTACGCCGGCCTCCTCGCCGACGACCTCGCCGTCCTCGCCCTCACCCCGGACACCCCGTAGCCCGACGGCCAGAACAGGTCAGGACGTCCCCTGGGAACGCAGAAGCTGAATTCACTCGATCGAGCTAAGGAAGCCCTCAGTAGGAGCGGATCGCCGAGTCGGTCCAGCATGCTCTGTCCAGGCCGATGGGCCAGATCTGGGGTGGGTTGTGCGTGACGTTTTCGATCGCATACAAGAGTACGCTCGCACGGCTTGTGGCGAGGGTCCTGTCTGCGTTCACATGGAAGATATTCGGGACTGCGAAATCAAGCGGCACCCGGACTATGAGAAATTCCGCGCAGATGCCGTTGCCGCCGGGCTACGGGCTACCGCGGGCTCTCGATCCCGCCTCTGGGAGTCCATGGTGGCCAGGGCGAGGTTGTGCGATGTCGAGAGTGGCGAAAAATGGCGGATGATTATCCTGGACTGCCTTGCTCCAGTCCTTCGCGCGCGGTCCTGGAAGATATCCCGGGAGTTTTTCGTCGATCGACACGATGTCCAGTCGGACATGGTGGAGGCCGCGCTTGAAGCATGGAAAGCCACCGAAAAGGGGGTTCCTGTACACCAGGTTCGAGGGGCCATGGTGAAGGCGGCCGTCTCGTCGGCTTATCGACGGGCGAAAGTGGACTCGCTCAGAAGCCTGACGAGCGATGTGGAAGCGCTCCTCTCGCTGGACAAGATGACCCATGTCCCTGCGCTGAGGGCGTCTTCGGTCGTCGGTGCAGCGAATCCCCGGGATCCCGACCTGGCTGAAATTAATCGCGGTGAGCGACAAGGGGCCTTGTTCCAGGAGGTCGGCTGCGTCGATCGAATGAGGATTTTTCACGAGCAGATCCGTTCCGGTCAGCGCCCGAAAATGAGCGCACAAGTCGCCGGTGATTTGGCGTTGGCTCGCTCGGGAATCGCGGGTTCGGATAACTACTATAAAATTTCCGACTTCTTGCCTGCGGTCATGGGAATTCAGGAGGCGGCAGTGGCCATGGGGCTGTCCGAAGCCACCGCGCGTCGAATGGTCAGAGATGGCACCTTTCCCTGCCCCGTGACGCTGATGGGTCGGATCTACAAAGTTTCAGTGAAAGCTTTCATGCGTGGCGTTGGAATCCAGGATGCGATCGTTCATCCGGACGACGTGGAAAACGGTGCAGTCCACGCCGCCGGATTCGGCGAGGTGAACATCGCGGAAAGCCCGACCGGGTTCGACTGTCCGGACGGGTGAGGGCGATCGACGGAGACCTCGTGCTTCGACCAGGCGGCACATGACGGCCGGCGCGTCCGCCCCGGCCGCTGTGAGGCGGAGGGTCACATCAAGAAGATCAAGGTCCGGTCGAGGCACCTTTGTCTCAAAGGTGCCTCGGCATCGCCGTCTTCGGGCGCGGCCAGAGCCGCGAACACCTACCTCCAGACGAGGTTCAGGTGCCTCGCCGCCTGCCCGTGCCACCCGCCGACGGTGGGGCATCTCAACCAGGTCGGTTGCACCGTCACCCTCAACCCGATCGAGACCCTGGCCTGACCAATAGCACGACAGAACCCGGCGGCCGTTGACGGCCACCGGGTTCAAACCCTGCCCAAAACCCGTCTGAACTGATGCGGTCTACGCGTCAGAGGGGGCCCCTACAGGTCGTAGTTCTGATCGAACATGCCCCTGACCTGCGAAAACAGGAGCCTTATGGAAGATCATTTCACAACCAGTGCACACGCGGCGGTGATGACGATGAGAAGCGCCGAGCGTGGACCACGAGGTTGAGTCGGCGGCCCACTGCCTAGGCTGCGCAGAGTTACTACCCGTAAACGCCCGCGAAGGCAATGGCGGCACGGACCGTAGGCGAGGGCCGGCCAACCTCGCGGTCTCGCCGTTTAGGAGGAAAACCTCGGAGCGGGTTTCCGGATGCACAAAGCACAGTAGGACCGATCATCACGCCCCGGCGGCCGCTCCGGAAGCAGCCCAGGCCGCCTTCACTGCCTGGGCTGTGGGGTTTATGAAATCGGTGAGCAGGCACAGGGCACCATTGCACTGATCGCCCACGGCAGCCAGGTCGCGATGCCGGCGGCCTCGGCTCCCCTTGCCCGAGGGATCTATCAGATCGAGCTCATGGACGACTTCGTGGCGGGCGTCGAAGAACGACTGGTGCGTCTGGAGGACGGCGTCATCCAGACGGTCGCTGGAAATGCCAAGGGCATTGCGTACGGCGCGCAGTTCCTTCCAGCTCTGAATGCTGGCGCCAGTCAGGTCTTGCACGTAGAGGTCCATGAGGGCCGCCCGCGGGTCCAGGGACACGACGGCTTTCTTAGTCGCGTTGGTCACGCTACCGTTCAAGCGCTGTTCGTAGAAATGCTTGGTGAAGGCCCCGTGGGCCGGTCCGTCCGAGGCGAGTAGAGGTGTCAAGGCGTCGCGCAGGAGCGTCCGCAGGCAGGCGTCGACCCCAGCTGCGGTAAAGACAATCGCTGCTCGAGCAAGATCGCGTTGGTCCTCGGAGATCGGGCCACGAGGGTCACCCTGCTGCCGCAGCTGGTTGAGGGTGTTGAACAGTCCCGTCACCGACTTGTGGGTGGCAACGTATCGAGCCCAGCTGCGTTGGACCTCGGTAGGGCAGCCGTGCGGCTTGCGGCCGAGTGGCGACAGCTCGACAAGAATCATCTTGGACAAGCCATGCCTCCAAGTTCCTTTCGCCGCTGATCCGGCGATGTTGCCCACCACTCCACGATACCGAGCAATGTGATCACCTGCCGTGACGATGTTGGGATCCGCCCGCGGAATACGCGACACGTGAACATGCGGGCCTACCAGTCCACTGGTCGGTGGGGCATGGCGGGCAGTCGATGGCCCGTCGCCCGCGCTGTGCGGCCGTTCAGAGGCTGACTATGGACCAACCGTCGCGTCCCAGGGCTCCGAGGTGGGGATTCGCACGGTCTTCGTGGACGGCGACTGCAAGCAGGTATCTGGCGCGGGTGGCCGCGACGAAGGTGTTCATCGCAGCGTGTCGGCCGGTGGCCTTGAGTCTGCTGGCGGGCATCTCCCCAGCAATCACGGGGAGCAGGCTGCCCAGATCGTGGCTCTTCCCGTTCTTCGTGGCGCACTCAAGGATGAGGGTCGCGCAGTGTGTCTCGCCCTTCGCGCTCGCGACGGTGGTCGTAAGCACCGACGGCAGAGGTCCTCCCGAGGCATGCGGCAGCGGCGTGTAGGCCAGCCAGCGGGCATGGGTAGCCCTGTCTATCCAGACGGGGGCACCGACAGCCTCCTGCACCAGTTCCCCCAGGCGGTTGACGAATTCCTCCCAGGTGGCCGGGGTGTCGCAGTCGCCGTGTAGCGCCTTGACCAGGAGCACACGCAGGCGGTGGCCCGGTGTGCCTGGCGTGCGGTCGAGTTGAGGGAATGGCGGCAGGCTGTCAGGGAGAGCCTGGGCCGTGGTCGGCGCCTGCAACTCCCAGACCAGGGCTCGGATGGCTCCCCACAGAACAGTGATTGCGGAGCCGGCCTGGCTGGTGTGCAGCAGAACCGTTTTGGCGCTCCGGTAGGCGTGCAGCAGTCGACTTACCTCCACTGCCGTCCCAATGACAGGTTGGGGAAGGTAGCAACCGACCGCGCGGGGGAAGAGCCGTGAGGTTCCTGGGCTCTCGCGAGCGCCGAGGACCTTCGGTGGGTGCGCGGTGATGGCTTCGGGCGGCACTGCCCGCCGGACGAGTTCGCCGAAAGCGGGCAGAACCTGGGTGATGCTGCCCTCGGTGAAGGTGATGATGGCGAGAGCGCTCTCGGGGCCGTGGCCGCGGATCTCTTGCGGGCGGTGAACCGCTAGCCTGCTCGCCACTCTCGCCGGGCCCGCGCCGAAACGCAGGCTCACCGGGAGCTCCATCGCCTCCTCATTCGGGAATCTTCCTGCCGCAGGTCCGGCACCGTCTGTACCGAGGATGCGCTGATTGACGTCTCCCACGCACTGCACGACAGTGCTGTCCCCGAACACCGCCTCCAACAGGCGGCCCTGCTCCTCACCGGTGTCCTGCATCTCGTCTATCAGGACGAACGGGAACCGGGAGCGTAGGCCGGCGGCCAGGCGGGGATGTTGGTGCAGGTGTTGGGCGGCGATCGCATACATATCGGCATAGCGGAAGACACCGCGCAGGGAAAGGCACTCCTTCAGCTTCATCAACTGCCTGTAGCTGGCAGTGCCCCGATTGAGGTTGTCGACCTGGATCTGAAGTTTCGGCTCGGCGGGGTCGAAGACGTACGTGGCTTCGGTGACCATCTTCAGCCCGTCGGCTCGTTGCCGGGTGAAGGCCTTCAGCGTCCTGAACGGGCCCAACTCCAGAAGCCTGCGCGCCTGGGCAGCGAAGGCTTGGTCGTCGACGCTGCGGGTGGCGATCTTCAGCGAACGCAGGGCCGGCAGTGCGAGGAAGGTGTGGACGAAGCTCTGGATCGTCCCGACGAAGTGCGGGTAGTGCTCTAACCGCCGTGCCCGTCCGGTCAGTCGGCTCGTGATTTCCTGGGTGGCGGTGTTGGTGTGGGACAGGACGCAGAGGCCTTGGCGGTCGGACAACCAGCCGTCCGCCACCAGTGCGAGCTTCAGGGCGACCAGGGTGGTCTTGCCCGAGCCTGGGGCTGCCTGCAGGTGCAGTGGGCCACGGGCTTCCAAGAACGCGAACTGCTCGGGAGATGTCAGGGCGAGGCCCATGCTCCGGGCCTTGGCTTCGATGCTTTCACGGTCCAGGGCGGTGGGGGACAGGGGCAGCGTCACGACCGGGCACTCCCGCGCAGGTAGCCGATCGCCTCCACCAGGTAGCCCGGCAAGTCCTCGGGAGAGATGCCGGATGTCTCCAGCAGGCGGGCAGCGTGCTGGGCCGCGATCGGCTTACTGGTGTTTCCCACGCGCAGCGGACGGTAGATCCTGAGCGCGCACTCCTCCAGCGAGAGGCGATCGTCCTCCCGCCACTTCTTCACCTCCATGGCCGCGATCTCCTCGATTCCCACGAGATCCTCTGCCTTCGGCCACTTGGAGCGCTTGGCTGCGCTGATCGCCTGGTGCATCAGCGTCGCCATCGGCCATGAAGAGCGAGCCAAGTCGTATTCGAGGGTCCACCAGTTCGACACGAAGGTCCGGACGGCTCCGCCATCGCGCTTCTGCTTATTGACGACGCGTTCGCTCCGCTCCTCCGCAGTGAGGCTGCTCCACCGCGTGAGCTCCTTGGTCATTTCCTTGTCGGCTCCATCGGGAGCCAGGTCCATGTCCGTGATGCAGGCCACGCGTACCGGCGGCAGAGTGGAGTCCTTGCGCTGGAAGATTCGGGAATAGCGGAACAGGCCGGTGCTGCCGACATTCACGATGCTGACGCCGTTTTCGGCGAACGAGTGGCCAGCGACACGGGCGAGTGCGGGGAGGAGCAGGACCTCCGCATCTCCCTCGACCATGGCGACGGCCCGGGCGAAGAAGAGGTTCGCCTTGGTGGCGTCCAGGAACCGGCTGAGGAACGCGTAGTCCGAGGAGTCGAGTTGGGTGCATTCCGGCCGAAGAGGGAACGTCCGGCCCCGCGCCACGAGGGTCAGGTGCTCCACCGGCACACTGGAGGCGATGTGTGGGCTGTGCGTGGTGGCGATGATCTGGACGGGGGACTCGCCCCGACTGCGGTCCTGGAGCAGGTCGACGACGCGGGTCTGCAGCTGTGGGTGCATGTGGGCCTCGGGCTCCTCGATGAGGAGGATGGGGGAGGTGCTTTCCCGGCCCAGCAGGAGGAGTTCGGCGGCCATGAACAGGGCGTTGTTGTAGCCGAGGCCGTGACGGGTCGACTCGGTGAGGCCGGGGTCGGGTGCGAAGGCCAGCTCGAGGCGCTCAAGGACGCTTTGGAGCGATGCGGTCGTGGCGATGCTGATCGCGCCGGAGAGGGTGTCCTGGCCGATGGCGAACCTGTTCAGGTATCCGCTGTTGAGCTCGTCCCGGGCTTTCTGCACCAGGGTGTTGGCGTTGATGTGGTGGTTGGCGCGCTGCAGGATGCCCACCAAGGTGCCGGCACTGTCCTCGGCGGAGTCGAAGTCGTTCTCCCGCTGCTCGTGCATGCCGGGGTACTGGGTGAGGATCTGCGACAACCGCGAGTTGCGGCTGGCCCGCATCTCCCCTTCGGCATCGCGCAGCGGCCGCAGGTACGTCGCACGCAGACGCTCGCGGACTTCGCCGTCGAGCGGGGTCTCGCCCGCACGCACCCTGACGGACATGCGGTGGGGCACATCCGGGTCGAAGGGCTCTGCCCGCAGGGTCACGGTCAGCCGGGAAGCCTCTCCCGGAAGCGAGGTCAGGAACTCGCTGAAGGAGCCGATTTCCTGGTCATCGAGACCTTCGAACGTACAGCTGATCTGCAGGTAGTCGGCTCTGCCGTCAGCACCGCAATGGAGGTCGTCCGCTGTGATGCGGGTGAAGTCGGCGCTCGACGTCAGGCACAGCCGGATCGCGTCGACCACCGCGCTCTTGCCACTGTCGTTCTCTCCAACCAGAACGGTGAGGCCCGGCTCAAGAGCGAGGTCCAGAGCCGACCCCAGATCCGAGTCGGTGGCAGGCCCGCCGAAGATACGGAAGTTCTCGGCTTGCACGCGTGCCAGATACATGAACCCCTCTAATGTTCGCTGGCTGCCGCAGGCAGCCGCCACTCCCCGTACCGGCACGCTAGAGCGGCTGCGCTCCGCGGCGCAGCGAAGTAATCATGATGAGATGTAGACAACCAAACCGCTGACCGGCCCTGGAGCGCAGCGACCGGCCCCTCGTTCGGTGACGGACTATGAGGGCTTCTCCGCCCCGCAAGGACCTGCTCGGTCAGCGGGGTACCGCCGGGCCCTGGCTCAGTGAGCTCCGTCCTCAACCTTTTGGTTGAGGAGTCGCCGTCGTCAGTTGCGTCCGCACGGCGGCTCGTTGTGTTGAAGCCGACGTCGCGGATGCACTGGACCTCGGGGCGATCAAACCAGGCTTAGACGCGGCCGCTCGCCGACTGGAGCAGCAGATGACTCCCGGCCGCCTTCTTGCGCTGTGACGATGAGGCCGAATACGAGATCGTTCAAGTCGCTGGTGCGCAGGTGAAGCTCGCGGGCGACGTCGGGGAGTTTCACGCCCTCTTGGCGCATCGCGCTGAACACCTTCGCAAGGACCTGGGATGTCTCGTGCCGCAGCCCGCGAGGCTCGGCCTTGCGGTAACCGAGCCGGCCGAGGTCGACGCAGTGGGTGCGGTACTGCCAATCGGTCGTATGACCAAGTTCGTGAAGGCGGTGGGCGAGGGCCATCGCGGCGACCCGCCAGTGCTGTTTGGCGGTGAGGATCCAATCGGTGGTCGCGTTCTTCGGCGCTCGGGCGAGGATGTCGGGGGCCGGCATAAGCAGGGCCGCGGCGAAGCGGTGCGCTTCCGCCTCCGCGTCCGGGCCGTGCGGGATCTGTTCTTCGCCGTGAAGGACCAGGTGACCAAGTTCGTGAGCGGCGTCGAAGCGGCTGCGCTCGGCGGTCTTCGTGGTATTCAGCAGCACAAAGGGCGTGCCACGGTTCCAGAACGAGAACGCGTCCACGTCCTTGCAGTCGCGGGACAGCGAGAACACGCGGGTTCCGTGCGCTTCGAGAAGATGCAGCATGTTCCCGATTGGGGCGTTCCCGAGGCCCCACCGAGCCCGGACCAGGTTTGCTGCTTCCTCGGCTGGCGGTAGGCCCTCGGAGGCCTGTCCTGGCATCGGGATATCGGCGACGTCAGTACGGCAGCGGCTGAAGGAGGTCAGCGACGGCAGGTCGTGATCGAGGAGGCGAAACCGTTCGCCGATCCAATTCTGGAGTTCCCACGCCATGCGCCCGTTACTGAGAGCGATGTCTCGCTGAGAGGCAGTCATCTTGCTGGGCGCACGGAAACTCACCGCGTCCGGGGGAAGGTCGGCGACCTCGTCCGCGTGGAAGAACGACTCAGGAAAGTCCAGAGTCTGGGCGAGAGAGGCGAGCGACGCCGCGGAGGGTGTGGCCTTGCCGCTCTCGAAGTCGCCCAGCCGCCGGGTGGTGATCCCGGCGAGCTGGGAGAGACGGGTGACGGTCAGGCCCCGGCGCTTGCGCGCCAGGACGAGCCGGGATGCGGTGATCATGGGAGGAGCACGTTTCGGGGGAGAGGGCGGACGGGTACTTCGCTCAGCCCAGTCGTTCGACCGGAATGTCGAACCCGCTGTTCGGGTCGATAGCGTCCTCGAACGGGGTGAAGCCGTCGAAGTCGATCTCGGGAAGGATAATCCGCTCGTTCCACACATCGATCTTTCCGTGCTCGCCAGCGCCTTCCGGGAGAGACAGCTCAGCGTGCAGACGGACACCGGACTTCGTGCTCACGTGCTGATACAGCAAGAACCACGTCGGAATTCCGTCGCCGACCTCCACGTCCTCCTCGCCGAAGCCGACACCGGGGATCAGTAGCTGGCGGTTTGTCGCTACCCGTCCCATCACGGCTGTGCCCTTGGAGTAGCGGGTCGTTGGCTTCAAGGCGCCGAAACCTGTCTCGCGGCTCCCGCTGGAGACGGTGATTGCGAACTCTTCGGACGGGGCGACGAGCAGTGGGACGTTGCGCGGACTCGCGGCGGTCCAGCCATGCGGCAGATAGGTCTCGCGGAGGAACCGTACAGTGCGACCCCAGAAGATGTTGCCGGGCAGAGAAATGGGGTCCAGGCCGGTGCAGAAGTTTCGTTCGGCCTCGGCACGCTGCAGCACGGTGTCGATGTTCTCGACAGCCGATGGCGTGCCCTCGGGCGACAGTCCGAGCTTCTTGAGGCGTTCCTCGACCTCGTGCACGTCTGTCCACACCACGGTCATTTTTGCGCCGCCCCTCTGGATCACCGCCAACTTCCGGATACTCTCCCTCATTTG
Source organism: Kitasatospora sp. NPDC001261 (assembly GCF_042896795.1). Classification (NCBI taxonomy): domain Bacteria; kingdom Bacillati; phylum Actinomycetota; class Actinomycetes; order Kitasatosporales; family Streptomycetaceae; genus Kitasatospora; species Kitasatospora sp. NPDC001261. The sequence continues at coordinate 227,843 of NZ_JBIAXP010000001.1, read as the reverse complement.
AGGTGGAAAATCAAGAAGCGGTGCTAGTGGGGGCGGGTGTCGACGAGGTCAGGTGCATCCCTGAAGTGAGGGTCGCCCGCTGATCGAGGCGGTGAGGTGCGTCCGACGACAGCGCGAGCGTGTTGGGGCACCACGTCCCTCGGGGTCGACAGTCCTGGACATCCATGGAGAGGCCTTCGAGTCGGTAGCTCAGGACCACGAGGGCCGGGCCCGGCCCACCAGGTGGTCCACCCAGGCGACCACCGCCGCGTTCTCGGCGGCGCTGCTGACCTCCGTGCTGGCCGGGGTTCTGATCGGCCGCCTGTCGGACCGGCGCGGCCCGAGGGCGGTAATGACGGCCAGCTCCGCTCCTGGCGAGCGTGGGCGGCAGAGCTGGCAAGAGGTCGAACCTGCTAAGTCGGCAGCCTCCGAGTGATGGCTACCGAGAGTAGCGAGATGGCGTACTGCCCAGCGCTGGCAAGGGCAACGGGGTGATCATCGCGAGTTCGATCTATGCGTGCTCATTTCACGCTCATTTCACATCGCGAGTCCCAGAGGTGCCGCAGCCGACCCCTCTCCACGCGTTTCCGCAGGTCAGGACCCTGCCCGACCTGCGGAAACGATGAGAGATCAAACTGCATTTCCGCAGGTCAGAGGGGGTCCTACAGGTCGTAGTAGAGCTCGAACTCGTGGGGGTGGGGGCGGAGGGCGATCGGGGCGATCTCGTTGGTGCGCTTGTAGTCGATCCAGGTCTCGATGAGGTCCGGGGTGAAGACGTTGCCGGCGAGGAGGTACTCGTGGTCGGCTTCCAGGGCCTCCAGGACGGCGGGGAGGGAGGAGGGGACCTGGGGGACGTTGGCGTGCTCCTCGGGGGCCAGCTCGTAGAGGTCCTTGTCGACGGGCTCCAGCGGCTCGATCTTGTTGCGGATGCCGTCGAGGCCGGCCATCAGCATGGCGGCGAAGGCCAGGTAGGGGTTGGAGGCCGGGTCCGGGGCGCGGAACTCGATGCGCTTGGCCTTGGCGTTGGAGCCGGTGATCGGGATGCGGATCGCGGCGGAGCGGTTGCGCTGCGAGTAGACCAGGTTGACCGGCGCCTCGAAGCCCGGCACCAGGCGGTGGTAGGAGTTCACCGAGGGGTTGGTGAAGGCCAGCAGCGAGGGGGCGTGCCGCAGCAGGCCGCCGATGTAGTAGCGGGCGGTGTCGGAGAGTCCGGCGTAGCCCTGCTCGTCGTAGAAGAGCGGCGAGCCCTCGGTCCACAGGGACTGGTGGACGTGCATGCCGGAGCCGTTGTCGCCGAAGATCGGCTTCGGCATGAAGGTGGCGGTCTTGCCGTTCCGCCAGGCGACGTTCTTGATGATGTACTTGAACAGCATCAGGTCGTCGGCGGCGTGCAGCAGGGTGTTGAACTTGTAGTTGATCTCGGCCTGGCCGGCGGTGCCGACCTCGTGGTGCTGGCGCTCGACCTCCAGTCCCGCCTTGGCGAGCTCCAGCGACATCTCGGCGCGCAGGTCGGCGAAGTGGTCGACCGGCGGGACGGGGAAGTAGCCGCCCTTGTACTTGACCTTGTAGCCGCGCACGTCGCCCTCGGCGGCGCCGCTGTTCCAGGCGCCGGCCTCCGAGTCGATGTGGTAGAAGGACGCGTTGGCACTGGTCTCGAAGCGGACCGAGTCGAAGACGTAGAACTCGGCCTCGGGCCCGAAGTACGCGGTGTCGGCGATGCCGGAGGAGGCCAGGTAGGCCTCGGCCTTCCTGGCGACGTTGCGCGGGTCGCGGCTGTAGGCCTCGCCGGTGACCGGGTCCTGGATGAAGAAGTTGATGTTGAGGTGCTTCTCGGCCCGGAAGGGGTCGAGGCGGGCGGTGGCGAGGTCCGGCACCAGGGCCATGTCGGACTCGTGGATGGCCTGGAAGCCGCGGATCGACGAGCCGTCGAACATCAGGATCTCGGACGGGTCGAAGGTCGCCGCAGGTACGGAGAAGTGCTGCAAGACGCCCGGCAGGTCGCAGAACCGGACATCGACGAACTTCACGTCGTTGTCCTGGATGTACTGCTTCACTTCGGCGGCGTTGTTGAACATCCATCCTCCTCGGCGTGCGAATTGGGCTCACCATAGGAATGGGTCGTTTCCAGCCGGTGACCCGCTCGTTTCCTAGATGTTAACCACGGTCGCCTCGCGGGCGGCAAAGATGTACGGGACGGTACAAATCGCCCCGCCCAGCTGCGCACCCTTCCGCAAGTGGTCTGGACCACTTGGAAGGGCGCCGGGATGACGATTCACCCGGTCGGGGGTGATGCCCCGGCCGGAGGGGAGCCGGTGGCGGTGCGACCCGTCAGCCCGGTTAGTGTGGATTCGTGGACACCAGAGAAGCGTTGGGATCGTGGATCGACGGCCCCCGGGCGGCCGCCGAGAAGATGGGCGCCGACTTCGGCCACCGCGGCGAGCGCCTCGGGCTGCCCAAGGAGGGCTCCGGCTCGATCGCCGGCCCCGGCCGCCGGATCGGCGCGCTGTTCGTGGACGGCTGGCTCGTCGCCCTGATCTCGTACGGGCTGATCGCCCGCGGCGACCAGGCCGAGGCCAACCTGTGGACCAGCCCGCTGTACTTCCTCGTCGCGGCCCTGATGCTGTCCACCACCGGCACGACGGTCGGCAAGCGGCTGTTCGGCCTCCGGGTGGTCCGGCTGGACGGCCGCCGCGCGACCATCCCGCAGGTCCTGCTGCGCACCCTGCTGCTCTGCCTGGTGGTGCCGCCGCTGGTCTGGGACCGCGACACCCGCGGCCTGCACGACAAGGCGGTCGGCACCGTCGAGGTCCGCATCTAGCACGGTCCGGACAAGCCCGGCAGCAGATGCCGGACGACGCCGAAACGGCCCCGCTGAGGATTCAGCGGGGCCGTTCTCGTGTCGTGAGGGGCGGGGGAGGGGTCAGCGGGTCTGGCCGCCCTTGGGCATCCGGGCGCCCTTCGGCATCGGACCCTTGGGGATCGGCGCCTTGGAGAGCAGGTCGCCCAGCGCGCGCAGGCGGTCGTTGGTCTCGGTGACCTGGGCGGCGGTGATGGCGCGGGGCAGGCGCATCAGGTGGATCTGGAGCTTCTTCAGCGGGATCTCGCCCTCGCCGTTGCCCACCACGATGTCGTGCACCGGCACGTCGCCGACCACACGGGCCATCTTCTTCTTCTCGGAGGCCAGCAGCTGGCGGACCCGGTTCGGGTTGCCCTCGCCGATCAGCGCGATGCCGGCCCGGCCCACGGCGCGGTAGACCGCGTCCTGGCTACGGGTGACCGCGACCGGGGTGCTGTTGGAGCTCCAGCCGCGCCGGATGTTGTTCAGCACCGCCGCGACGGCGCCCGGCTGCCCCTCCATCTGCCCGAACGCGGCGCGCTCGGCCCGGCGCCCGAAGACGATCGCCATGGCCAGCACGGCCACGATGAAGCCCAGGATGCCCAGGTAGACGGGATGCTCGATCGCGAAGCCGATGGCGAGGAACACGCCGAAGGTCAGCAGGCCGACGCCGGCGATGATCAGGCCGATCTTGGTGTCGACCTTCTTGGTCATGGTGTACGCCAGACGGATCTGCTTCAGCCGTCCGGGGTTCTCGGATGTTTCCCTCGCCATAACGCTCATGGTACGTGGCGCGGGTACGGGATATCCAAGCCCGGGTACCCGTTCGCCCCAACCGTGACCCGTGCGCCGGTGCGCCGTCGCGCACAGCGACGCCGGGGGCTCACTTCCGTGGCGTGGAACGGGTCCGTGGCGCGGGACGGCCCGGGGGCGTGGAGAGGGGCTGCGGCGTGGTCCGGGCGGCCTCCGCGTCGTCGTGCCGGCGGTCCGCCGCGTACCGGCGGTTCTCGCACACCGCCGCCCACGCGTTGCGGCGCGCGTGCTGCTGGCCGGGGGCCAGCAGGACGCTCTCGGCGTACCGCAGTGCCACTCCGACCGATCGGATCCGCATCCGCATGCCGAACAGCTCCTCTCCGGGCTGATGGGGCCGAGCCGGCCGAGCCGGGTGAGACGGCCGTGGTGGCCGTGGTGACCGAGCCGGCCGTGGTGGCCGTGGTGGCCGTGGTGGCCGAGAAGAATCGAACGCTCACCAGGCGTCCAGCGTCCCCACCCCGTGTTACCAGCCCGTGACCAGGCCGTCAAAGCGTGGTGAAACCGAAAGGGCGGAGCCGAAGCTCCGCCCTTTCCCTGGCTTGAACAGCACGGCCGGCCCGAACGGACCGAACGGTCCGACCGGTCCGATCGGACCGTACCGGTCAGGAGACCGTCAGACCGCGGCCTGCTCGCGCCGCTCCAGCGCCTGCCGGTACAGCCGGCCGGCCCGGTACGAGGACCGCACCAGCGGGCCCGACATGACGCCCGCGAAGCCCAGCTCCTCGGCCTCCTGCTGGAGCTCGACGAACTCCTGCGGCTTCACCCAGCGCTCCACCGGGTGGTGGCGCAGCGAGGGGCGCAGGTACTGGGTGATGGTGATCAGCTCGCAGCCGGCGCCGACCAGGTCGGCCAGTGCCTGGCTGACCTCCTCGCGGGTCTCGCCCATGCCGAGGATCAGGTTGGACTTGGTCACCAGCCCGGCCGCGCGGGCCTGGGTGATGACGTCCAGCGAGCGCTCGTAGCGGAAGGCCGGGCGGATCCGCTTGAAGATCCGCGGCACCGTCTCGACGTTGTGCGCGAGCACCTCGGGGCGGGAGGAGAAGACCTCGGCCAGCTGCTCGGGCACCGCGTTGAAGTCGGGGATGAGCAGCTCGACGCCGGTGCGGCCGGCCGCGCGGTCAGCGGTCATCGCGTGCACCTGGCGCACGGTCTCGGCGTACAGCCAGGCGCCGCCGTCCTCCAGGTCGTCGCGGGCGACGCCGGTGATGGTGGCGTAGTTGAGGTCCATGGTGACGATGGACTCGGCGACCCGGCGCGGCTCGTCGCGGTCGAACTCGGCGGGCTTGCCGGTGTCGATCTGACAGAAGTCGCAGCGGCGGGTGCACTGGTCACCGCCGATGAGGAAGGTCGCCTCGCGGTCCTCCCAGCACTCGAAGATGTTGGGGCATCCGGCCTCCTGGCAGACCGTGTGCAGCCCCTCCTTCTTCACCAGCGACTGGAGGGCGTTGTACTCCGGGCCCATCTTCGCGCGGGTCTTGATCCACTCGGGCTTCCGCTCGATGGGGGTCTCGCTGTTGCGGACCTCCAGGCGGAGCAGCTTCCTGCCGTCGGGCGCGACAGCGGACACGTGCGACTCCTAGAACTAGACGGGGTACCCCCAGGGTACGCCTGTGGTTGTACGGCCTTCGTCGGGCCTGTTGCCCTGCAATCGCAGGGCAACATGGCTACCGGTCGGTAGATTCCCAGCGGCCGCCGGGATTTCCGACGGCCGTCAGGACAGCGGGGCGGACGGCCGTCGGGGCGGACGGCCGTCAGGGCACATCAGGTTGGGTGTCCGGCGGTGCGCCGGAGCCGGGCGGCGGGGCTCAGCGGCTGAGCGCCGGCTCCGGCAGCTCGGCGAGGACGGCCGCCAGGTGCCGCTCGACCACCGGGGCCGCCTCGGCGGCGGACAGTCCGCGCCGCAGCTCGCCGGTGAGCGAGGCGACGCCCGCGTCCCGGATGCCGCACGGCACGATCTTGTCGAACCAGGTCATGTCCGGGTCGCAGTTGAGCGCGAAGCCGTGCATGGTGACCCCGCGGGCGACCCGCACGCCGATCGCGGCGAGCTTGCGGTCGTCCCCGCGCTGGCCGGCGTTGGAGGGCGCGTACTCGGGGCCGGCCAGGCGCGGGTCGATGCCCAGCGGCAGGCCCATCCGCAGGGTCAGCTTGCCGATGTCCACGACCTGCGCCGGGTCCACCACGGCGTCCGGGATGGACTCGCCCAGCACCCAGACCCCGCTGCGGCCCTCGACCCGGGTGGAGTCGATGCCGAACTCGCCGGCGGTGCGGATCAGCGCCTCCTCCAGCCGGCGGACGTAGGCGATGACGTCGATCGGGTCGGGCAGCTTGACGATCGGGTAGCCGACCAGCTGGCCGGGGCCGTGCCAGGTGATCTCCCCGCCGCGGTTGACCTCGACCACCGGCGTGCCGTCCAGCGGCAGGTCGGCGGGGTTGGTGCGCTTGCCCATGGTGTACACCGACTGGTGCTCCAGGAGCAGGACGGTGTCGGGGATCTCGTCCGCGACCCGCAGCGCGTGCAGCCGCTGCTGCTCCTCCCAGGCCTCCTGGTAGGGCACGGTCCGCTCACCTATGCCCATGCGAACAAAACGCACGTTCTCGCTCACCGCTGCCGCTCCTTGCCAGGCGTTCGAGACCAACCTCGCCACTGTACGCCCAGCCCGTCCGAACCCCTTCAGCCGCCTGCGGGCAGCGGCCCCGGCGTGAGCAGCCGCCCTGCCCAGCCGCTCGCCCAGCCGCCCCGCCCCGCTCAGCCCCCCGCGAGCAGCTGCAGCCGCAGCGCGAGCTGGAGCTCCAGCGACCGCTCCGGCTGGTTCCAGTCCCGCCCGAGCAGCGCCTCGACCCGGTCCAGTCGCTGGACCACGGTGTTCACGTGGACGTGCAGCTCGTCCTTGGCCCTGGTCAGGCTGCCGCCGCAGTCGAAGTAGGCGCGTAGGGTGCGGACGAGCTCGGTGCCGCGCCGGGCGTCGTAGGCCAGCAGCGGGCCGAGCGTCGCGCCGACGAAGCCGTCCACGTCGTGGCCGTCGCCGAGCAGCACGCCGAGGAAGCCGAGCGCCCGGGCGGAGGCGCCCTCCCCGGCCCGGCCGAGCACCCGCAGGGCCCGGAGGCAGCGCAGGCCCTCGCCGTAGGAGGCGGCCAGCGCGGACGGCCCGGCGGCCGGGCGGCCCGCGCCGACGGTGACCGGGAACCCGGCCAGCCGGGCCAGCCGTTCGGCGGCCTGCCGGGCGGTCTCCTCGGGATCGCCGGCGCCGACCGCGCCGCCGCTGCCGCCGCTGCCGCTCTCGACGGGCGTCAGCAGCACCACCGTCTCGGCGTGCTCGGCGCTGACGCCCCGGGAGCCGAACAGGTAGCGCCGGGCCGCCCCGGCCAGCCGTCCGCGCTCGTCGGTCTTCCCGTCGGCCGGCTCCGCGACCAGCACCAGGTGCGGCCGGGCGAGGTCGACGCCGAGCCGGCGGCCGCGGGCGGTGAGCCCGGCCGGGTCGCGCTCGGGGGCGGTCAGCAGGTCGGTGAGCAGGTCGCCGCGGATCCGGTTCTCGGTCTCGGCGACGGAGCGGCGCAGCAGCAGGAGCAGGGCGGTGACCACGCTGGCCCGCTCGAACAGCCGCCGGTCGGCGTCGTCGAGGTCGGGGCGGCCGCGCAGCACCATGGTGCCGAGCGCGTCGTGCCCGGCCAGCACCGCGCAGACCCACTGCTCGCGGTGGCGTACGGACCGGCCCTCGGCGCGGGAGGCGGCGACCGCCTCGGCCAGTTCGGCGGCGGGGGCGGAGCGTCCGGCCAGCGGCTCGCCCTCGGCGTCCAGGACCGCTATCTCCCCGCCCAGCAGGGCGGCGACGGCGGCGGCGACGTCCGGCACCTCGGCGCCGCGCAGCACCAGGTCGGTGAGCCGGTCGTGGGCCTGCTCGGCGCGCTGGACGGCGGCGGAGTGGGCCCGGACCAGCTCGTTGGCGGCGTTCAGCTCGGCGAGCGCGGCCCGGGTGTCGGCCAGCGACTTGGCGGTGTCCAGGGCGATCGCGGCGTGCGCGGCCAGCGAGCAGAGCAGCGCGACCTCGTCGGGGGAGAAGGCGCGCGGCGAGCGGTCGGCGGCGAACAGGACGCCGATGACCTGCCCGCCGAGCAGCAGCGGCACCCCGATGATCGCCACCAGGCCCTCGTCCAGCACGCCCGCGTCGATCGTGCCGGTGTGGTGGAAGCGTTCGTCGGTGCGGTAGTCGGGGGTGGCGTACGGGCGGGCGGTCTGGGCGACCAGCCCGCCCAGGCCGTGGCCGAGGCTGAGCCGCAGGGTCTGGAACAGGACGGAGACCGAGCCGTCGGTGACCCGCATGTAGGTGTCCCCGGCGGCCTCGTCCGGCAGGGTCAGGTAGGCGGTGTCGGTGCCGAGCAGCATCCGGGCCCGGCGGACGATCGCCTGGAGCACGGTGTCCAGGTCCCGGGAGGCGGCGAGGTCCCCGGCGGTGTCGAACAGGGCGGTCAACTCGGCTTCGCGGCGCCGGTGTTGACGCAGGGTGCGGTGGACCCGCAGGGCCTGCCAGGTGGCGTCGTCGATCTCGGCGAGGACGGCGGCCGGCGCCCCGCGGCGGCGGGCGTCGGCCAGCACGTCGGCGAAGTCCTCGGTGGCGGCGCCGGAGGCGAGCAGGTCGAGCAGTCGCCGCAGCGCGGGCGCGGCGCTTTCCTGAGGGTGGTTCATGGTGCGTGCTGCCAATCGGCGTCGGTTCCGTCGGTTCCGAGAAAGCGCGATCGTACCGGCTCGGCCCTCAGACGACGGCGGGCCTTCCGGCCGCGGCGGCGTCCGGCTCCGGGCCGTCCTGGCCGGCCTGCCCCTCGACCTCCGCGAGGTCCAGGCCCCTGGTCTCCCGGCCGCAGAGCACCGCCAGGACGGTGACCGCCGCCGCGATGGCGACGTACACCGCGATGGGGGTGGCGCTGCCGTAGTCCTTGAGCAGCGCGGTGGCGATCAGCGGCGCCGGGGCGCCGGCCGCCACCGAGGAGAACTGGGCCCCGATCGAGGCGCCCGAGTACCGCATCCGGGTCGCGAACAGCTCGGAGAAGAAGGCGGCCTGGGGCGCGTACATGGCGCTGTGGAAGACCAGTCCGACGGTCACGGCGGCGAGCAGTGAGCCGAAGGACCTCGTGTCGACCAGGCCGAAGAAGACGAAGGCCCAGGCGCCCACCCCGACCGCGCCCACCAGGTAGACCGGCCTGCGCCCGACCCGGTCGGACAGCGCGCCGAACAGCGGGATCAGCGCGAACTGGATCGCGGAGGCGACCAGCACGGCGTTCAGCGCGGTCTGCTTGGAGAAGTGGGCGTGGTTGACGGCGTACACGAGCACGAACGTCGTCATCACGTAATAGGAGATGTTCTCCGCCATCCGCGCGCCCATGGCCACCAGCACCTCCCGCCAGTGGTTCCGCAACACCTCGACCAGCGGCGGCCGTTCGGGAGCCTTCCGGGACTGCTGCGCCGCCAGCGCCTGCTTGAACAGCGGCGACTCGTCCACCGCGAGCCGGATCCACATCCCGACCGCGACCAGCACCGCCGACAGCAGGAACGGCACCCGCCAGCCCCAGGCCAGGAACGCCGCGTCCGACTGCACCGCCGTCATCAGCGACAGCACCCCGGCCGCCAGCAGGTTCCCGGCCGGCGCCCCGCCCTGCGGCCAGGACGCCCAGAAGCCCCGCCGCCGCTGGTCCCCGTGCTCCGACACCAGCAGCACCGCGCCGCCCCACTCGCCGCCGAGCGCGAAGCCCTGCACCAGCCGCAGCACCGTCAGCAGCACCGGCGCCGCGACCCCGATCGAGTCGTAGGTCGGCAGCAGCCCGATCGCCGTGGTCGAACCGCCCATCAGCAGCAGGCTCACCACCAGCAGCTTCTTCCGGCCCACCCGGTCCCCGAAGTGCCCGAACACCAGCGCCCCGAGCGGCCGCGCCGCGAAGCCGATCGCGTAGGTCAGGAAGGAGAGCAGCGTCCCGGTCAGCGGATCGCTGTGCGGGAAGAACAGCTTCCCGAACACCAGGGCCGCCGCCGTTCCGTACAGGAAGTAGTCGTACCACTCGATCGTCGTGCCGATCAGGCTCGCAGCCACCACTCTCGGGAGTGAACTGCTCGCCGCCGTACCTCGTGCGGAGGTGCTCATGGCCACCACTTCCAGAACCAGGGGGGAGACGATGTCGCCACAAGGTAGGAAGCGGCCGACCCCGGGACTATGTGGGCGGCCCACACAGTCCCGGGGTCGAATGTGCCCGCTCTCCCTATGAGAGGGATGGCCGGACCGCGGAGCGCCCGCCGCTCAGTGCGCCGTCCAGCCGCCGTCGACGGGGAGGCTGGCGCCGGTGATGTACGAGGAGGCGGGGGAGCAGAGCCAGAGGGCGAGCTGGGCGACCTCGTCGGGTTCGATGAGGCGCTTCACGGCGGTGCGGTCGAGCATGATCCGCTCGACCACCTCGTCCTCGGGGATGCCGTGGGCGAGTGCCTGGGCGGCGATCTGCTTCTCCACCAGGGGGGTCCGGACGTAGCCCGGGTTGACGCAGTTGCTGGTGACGCCGTACGGCGCGCCCTCCAGGGCGACGGTCTTGCTCAGGCCCTCCAGCGCGTGCTTCGCGGTGACGTACGCGGACTTGAACGCGCTGGCGCGCAGGCCGTGGACGGAGGAGATGTTGACGACCCGGCCCCACCCCTGCTCGTACATGTGCGGCAGGGTGCGGCGCAGGATGCGGAAGGGGGCCTCGACCATGACGCGCTGGATGAGGGTGAAGCGGTCGGGCGGGAACTCGTGCACGGGGGCGACGTGCTGGAGGCCCGCGTTGTTGACGACGATGTCGGCGTCGTCCGGGAGGGCGTCCACGGCCCCGGGGTCGGCGAGGTCGGTGACGATCGCGCGGCCGCCGATCCGCTCGGCGAGCTCCTCGGCCGGGCCGGCCGCGAGGTCGACGACGTAGACCCGGGCGCCGGCCCCGGCGAAGGCCTCGGCGCAGGCCCGGCCGATGCCCGAGGCGGCCCCGGTGACCATGGCCGTGCGCCCGGCGAGCGGGCGGGCAGTAGAGGTGTCCATGGCCCAGAACGGTAGGAATCCGGCGGCCCCGCTCCCATGTGGCGGACCGCCACAGCATCCCGCCAGGTTGTGGCGTCGTCCGCCATGACGGCGACCCGCGGCCCGAACGGCGGATCGACCCTCGGAGAGGCCCTCGGAGAGGCCCCCGGAACCACCGACGGTTCGGCTACGGAAGACCAAACCCCTCCCGGCTCCGCTTCCCCACAATGGGCGCGGTTGCTTCACCCGTTCGGTGGATTGCTCGGTCAGATCCACCCATAGCGCCCGAATGCTCGCTACATTCACGCCGATTCCCGACAGGGGGCGCCGCCCCAGGCCGCCGAAGTGCTGGTGAGGCCCGGTGCGACGTCCGAGAGGTGTTGACAGACATGCCCCAACGGCCTGCAACCGACAGCCCGGCGTACGGACCGCTCGACCCGCTCGGCCAGCACCGAGGTCCGGTCGGCCGGACCCTTCCGGACGCCCCCGACGCCCTGACCGCCGACGCCATGACCGCCGACACGCTGACGGCCGACGCCATGACCGCCGACGCGTCGACCACCGACACGTTGACCGCCGACGCCCCGGACGCCGACGACCTGCGGCTGCCGGTGCAGGCCACACCCGACCGGCACGAGAACCCCGTCGCGCCCGCCCCGGCCCGCGGCGCCGGCCACTCCGGCCCGGCCCCGCAGAACGGCCAGCTCGCGGCGCTGATCGAGGAAGCCGGCTTCTCGCACGCGGGCCTGGCCCGCCGGGTCGACCAGCTCGGCCTGGAGCACGGCCTCGACCTGCGCTACGACAAGACCTCGGTCACCCGCTGGCTGCGCGGCCAGCAGCCGCGCGGGGCCACCCCGGCGCTGATCGCCGAGGTCTTCACCCGCCGGCTCGGCCGCCGCCTCACCGCCCAGGACCTCGGCCTGGACGCCTGCGCCCCGGTCTACGCGGGCCTGGAGTTCGCCGAGACGCCGCAGGAGGCGGTGGACATCGTGGCGAGCATGTGGCGCAAGGACAACGGCCCGCAGTCCGAGCTGCGCCGGATCGCCTTCACCCCGGCCGGCCTGGTCGTCCCCAGCCGGGACTGGCTGATCGGCCGCACCGACGAGCGGGTCGCCCGGGACGGCTCCACCCTGGCCCGGCCGGACACCGCCACCGGTCCACCCTCCGGCAGCGCCACCTCCGCGGCCATCACCGGCGCCCCGTCGCCGGGTGCGCCCGGCGCGTCCCCCGGGAGCCCGTTGCGCGGCCCGGCCCCCGGCGTCCCCGGGGCCCCCACCGCGCGCAGCACCGCCGGGACGACCGGCACCGCCCCCACCATCGGCCGGGTGCCGATCCAGAGCCGCCGGCCGCCGGTCGCCGTCGAGCCGCCGTACACCGACCCGGCCCGCGAGTCCCGCCCCACCCTGCGGGTCGGCCGCGGCGACATCGCCGCCATCCGCGCCGTCGGCGACCTCTTCCGCGCGCTCGACCACGCCTACGGCGGCGGCCACGCCCGCCAGGCGCTGGTCCGCTACCTGGAGAGCGAGGCCGAGCCGATGCTGCGCGGCCGCTACGGCGAGCAGATCGGCCGGGCCCTGTTCGGCGCCGTCGCCGACCTCACCAGGCTGGCCGGCTGGACGTCCTTCGACATCGCCGCGCACGGCCTCGCCCAGCGCTACTTCGTCCAGGCGCTGCGCCTCTCCCAGGCCGCCGGGGACCGCGCGCTCGGCGGCTACGTGCTGGTGACGATGAGCCAGCAGGCCGTCCACCTCGGCCACGGCCGGGAGGCGGTCCAGCTCGCCAGGGTCGCCCAGCAGGGCGTGGGCACCGCCGTGCCGCCGGTCGTCCAGTCGCTGATGCACGCCGCCGAGGCGCGCGGGCACGGCCTGCTGGGCGACGTCCGGTCCTGCACCACCGCCCTGGTGCGCGCCGAGCGTGCCCTGGCGGCGGCCCGGACGGGCGACGAACTGCCCTCCTGGGCGCGGTACTTCGACGAGGCCCAGCTCTCCGACGAGTTCGCCCACTGCTACCGCGACCTCCAGCAGTGGCGGACGGCCGCGCAGCACGCCGAGAAGTCGCTGCGGCTGCGCTCGCCCGCCTACGCCCGCAGCCGGATCTTCTGCCGCCTGGTGCTGGCCACCGCCCGGCTCGGCATGGGGGACCTCGACGAGGCGTGCACCATGGCCACCGACGCGCTGCGGGCGGCGGGGGAGATGCGCTCGGCCCGCTCGCTGGAGTACGTCCGGGACTTCCACCGCCGCCTCACCCCCTACCGCGGCAGCCCGGTGGCCCGCGCCTTCGAGGAGACGGCCCGGCAGGCGGGAGTGATCTGAGCGCGGACGTGAACTGACCGGCGGAGTGCGTGGGGACGGGCCTCACGCACCCGGCGTACGGAGGCCCGGGCCTACCAGCTCTCGGCCCGGACCCTCGGCTGATCCGCGTCGGCCGCCACCGGCGGCCGCGAGCCGCCGCGCACCCGCTGCGCCGCCAGCGGGAACACCAGCACCGACAGCATCCCGGCGCCGACCAGCGCCGCCGCGGTGGAGGACGGCAGGTGCCCGGCGTCCACCTCGATGGTGGTGATCACCACGACCAGCGGCAGCGCCGTCGCCCCGTACAGCGCGAGCGCCGCGCGGTCGCGCAGGCCGAGCCCGGCCGGGGCGAGCAGCGCGGCGGGCAGCCCCCGCACGGCCAGGAAGAGCAGCAGGAACACCGGGACCAGCAGCAGCGTGCCCGGGTCGTCCAGCAGGGCGTCCAGGTCGAAGTTCATCCCGCTGACCACGAAGAACACCGGCACCAGGAAGCCGAAGCCGATGCCCTCCAGCTTGGCCTCGATCACCTCCTCCTCGGCCTGCCGGACGCCGGCCAGCAGCAGCCGGGAGACGATCCCGGCGACGAAGGCCCCGAGCAGCATGTCGAGGTCCAGCCAGAGCGCGGCGGCGACCATGGCGGCCAGCACCAGGATCACCGCGCGGATCGCGAACTGTCCGGAGGTGCGCAGGGTCCGTTCGATCAGCCGGGTGGTCCAGGCCGGGCGGGGCCGGCGCGCGCCGAACACGGCGAGCGCGGTGATCACCGCGAAGGCCCCGAGGATGACCGCCGTGCGGGCCGGGGAGTTGCCGCTGAGCAGGGCGGCGATCGCGATGATCGGCCCGAACTCGCCGACCGCCCCGGTGGCCATCACCAGGGAGCCGAAGGGCGTGGGCAGTTCACCGGAGTCGCGGAGGATCGGCAGGATGGTGCCGAGCGCCGTGGTGGTGAGCACCAGCCCGGCGAAGGCGCCGTCCAGCGGGTCCCGGTTGACCAGCGCGCCCACGCCGAGCCCGACGGCCACCGAGACCAGCCACGCGGTGCCCGCCCGTTTCAGCGGGCCGCCGCGCAGCTTGGCGAAGTCGATCTCGTAGCCGGCCAGGAACATCAGCATGGCCAGGCCGAACTGGGAGAGCGCGTCGACCAGGCCGTCGACGTGCGCCCAGCCCAGGACGTCCGGGCCGATCAGGACGCCGAGCACGATCTCGAACACGACGGTCGGGACGGCGATCCACCGCAGCAGCCGGTCGGCGAGCAGCGGGGCGGCCACGGCTGCGGCGGGGATCAGGATCAGGGTCAGCGGCTGGGCGGCGGCGCTCACCGCGCAACCGGCCGAACGGTCGAAACCATCCGATGAACGGTCAGAGCAGGCACCCCGGCATCCTGGCACGCTGTCGGTCTGTCACCCCGGCAGACCGCTGGTGTGTCCCGGTGCCCCGATGCGCTCCGGTGGTGGCAACGGCCGCCCCTGCCGCGCCGCCGCTCGGACCGCCCCGACGGCCACCCGTGCCGCCGTCAGGCCGCCGCCTCCGCCTCCCGGGCGTCCGCCGGGACACCGAGGTCGCCCAGGACCGCCTGCGCCGCCCGCCGCCCGGAGACCAGCGCGCCCTGCACGGTGCTGGTGTCCCGGTGGTCCCCGGCGACGTACAGCCCGGCCAGCAGCCGCACCGGGCGGCGGGGGTTGTGCGGCGGCGGCATCGCGGGCAGCGCGTCCGGGACGTGCCGTACGCCGAGGAACTGCCAGCCCGAGGTCGGGACGTCGTACAGCTCGGTCAGCCGGGCCCGGACGGCCGGCTCCAGCCCGGCCGGGCCGCCCACGTCGAAGGCGCGCCGCCCGAGCACGGTGGTGGCGATCAGCGCCTGGCCGGCCGGGGCGTAGGACGGGTGCAGCTCGCTGAGCACCAGCGAGTGCGAGACCAGTGGCGGGTGCCCGTTCGGCCGGTCGCCGTCGAGCAGCAGGACGGCCTCGCCCAGCGGGGCGGTGTCGGCCGCGTGGTAGAAGGTCGTGACGGGGTGGAAGTCCGGCAGCCGCAGCCCGGGCAGCAGTCCGGTGGCGGAGCGGGCGTCGGTGGCGACGATGACGGCCTGGGCGCCGATCCGCCCGTGCGCGAGGGTCTCGACGCCGTCCGCGGCGATCGAGGTGACCTGCACCCGGGTGCGGACGGTTCCGGCGGGCAGGGCGGCGGCCAGCTGGGCCGGTACCGCCGCGATCCCGCCGGCGGGCAGACAGAGCCGCCCGCGCGCGTACGAGCGCAGCACCAGGTCGGCGATCCGGCTGCTGGTGCCGAGGGCGGGATCGGAGAGCAGTGCGCTGAGCAGCGGGCGCAGGAAGCCGTCCACGGTGCGCTGGGCGAGGCCGTGGCCGGCCAGTGCGCGGGCGGCGGTGGTCTCCGGGCGGGCCTGGAGCCGGCCGACCGGGGTGGTGGCGAGCCGGCCGAGCCGGCCGGCCAGCCGGGCCTTGTCCAGCGGGCTGCCGAGCGGGGCCCGGGCGGCGGCCTGCCGGGCGACGGCGAGCTGGGGGTCCCCGGCGCGGTACCGGCGGCCGGCGCTGTGCACCAGCACGCCGGGCGCGAGCGGGCGCAGGTCGAGGCGGTCGAGGTCGAGCGTGCGGCGCAGCTCGGGGAAGGCGGTGTTCAGCAGGTGACTGCCGTCGTCGAGCCGGAATCCGTCCTGTTCGCGGGTGGCCATCCGGCCGCCGATCCGGTCGGTGGTCTCCAGGACCTGGACGTCGAGGCCGTGGCCGGTGAGCGCGCGGGCGGCGGCCAGGCCCGCGAGTCCGGCGCCGACCACGACGACGTCCGGGTCGGACGGCCGGCGGGCGCGGCGGGTGAAGTCGTACGTGGGCACTGGGGTGCTCCCTCCCTGGTCCCGGGGCTCCGGCCGACGCAGGCAGCGGGGTGCCGGGACACGGTCCGTGGAGGGTGATGCCCAGTCAGTACGAGCATCAGACAAGCGCATCGGGCCGGATCCGAGGGCCGGGGAGGGTTGTGCGGCACCGGGCGGGGGCGCGGTCACGGACAGTGCGCCGTGGCGGCCGGGTTCGGGGGTCGGCGGGCGCGTACGGTCACCGGGGGCGTGCGACGCGCCCACCATGTGCTCCCGTGCGCCCCCTCCTCGGGCCCCCTCGGGCCCGGCCCGGCATATGCCGCTGGCCAGGGTGGATGCCGCGGTCGGAGTACGCACGGCTCCGCACGCCCCGCGCGCACACCCACGCGTCACATGCCCGCGCGCGCACCCATCCGTCACACCGCCGTGCGCACGCCCAGGCGTCGCGTCCCCGCGCGCACGCCCACCGGTCACACCGCCGCGAGCACCGCCGCACGCACGCCGGCCCGTCACATCGCCGCGAGCACCGCCGAGTACACGTCCGGGTGGGTGAAGCGGAAGCCCGCGTCCAGCAGCCGCCGCGGCACCACCCGGTGGCTGCCGACCACCTCGACCGCCAGCTCGCCCAGCACCGCCTTGAGCACCGCCTCCGGCACCGGGAACGGCGTCGGCCGCCGCAGCGCCCGCCCGAGCGCGGTGGTCAGCTCGGCGTTGGTCGCCGGGTTCGGCGCGGTGAGGTTGAAGGCGCCGGAGAGGCCGTCGTGGTCGATCAGGAACCGCAGCGCGGCCACCTCGTCGTGCAGCGAGATGAAGCTCCAGTACTGCCGCCCGTTGCCGAGCCGCCCGCCGAGGCCCAGCTTGAACAGCGGGAAGAGCCGTCCGCCCGCCCCGCCGGCCGCGGACAGGACCATCCCGGTGCGGGGGTGGACGACCCGGATCCCGGCCCGTTCGGCCGGCCTGGTGGCGTCCTCCCACTCCCGGCAGACCTCGGCCAGGAAGTCGTCCCCGGCGGGGGAGTCCTCGTCGATCACCCGGTCGCCGGTCTGTCCGTACCAGCCGACCGCGGAGGCGCTCACCAGGACCTGCGGCGGCTCCTTGAGCGCGGCCAGGGCGACGGCCAGCGTCTCGGTGCCGTACGCCCGGCTCTCCCGGATCTCCCGCTTGTAGGAGTCCGTCCAGCGGCGGTCGCCGACCCCGGCGCCGGCCAGGTGCACCACGGCCTGGACCCCGGTCAGCCCGTCCCGCTCGACCTCGCCGAGCAGCGGGTTCCAGCCGATCGCCGTGCTGCCGTCCGGCCGGGGGCCGGTCTTGGAGCGGTGCCGGACCAGCCGGACCACCTCGTGGCCGTCCGCCAGCAGGGAGCGGACGAGCGCCGAACCGATCAAACCCGTGGAACCCGTGACAGCGATGCGCATGCGCCCATCCTCGCAGCTCCCGCCCGCTCCCGCGGTGTTCCCGACCGCCCGTCACCTTCGCATGCGTCCCGTTAGCATGACGCGCATGCCTGACGACGATCTGATCATCCGTACGGCGCGGAGCGAGGACGAGCGCGAACTCGCCGTCCTCAACCACGCCGCCTGGTCCGTCCTGTCCGACGTCTCCCCGCGACCGCCCGTCGAGGACCCGGTCTTCGACGAGCGGCACCCGGCCGAGCAGTACCTGCTGGCCGTCCTGGACGGCCGGATCGTCGGCTACGTCCGTCAGGTCCCGGCCACCCCGCTGGCGAGCAACCGGCACGTCCGGCAGATCCAGGGCCTGGCCGTCGACGGCACCGTCCGCGGCCGGGGCATCGGCCGCCGGCTGGTCGAGGCGGCCTGCGCGGCGGCCCGGGCCGAGGGCGCCCGCAAGCTGACCCTGCGGGTGCTCGGCTGGAACGCCCCGGCCCGTCGGCTCTACGAGAGCTGCGGCTTCGTCGTCGAGGGCTCGCTGGCCGAGGAGTTCCTCATCGACGGCCGGTACGTGGACGACGTCTGGATGGCCCGCCGCCTGGCCGACTGAGCCCCGGACGGCACCCCGCCGAGCCCGCCCGGGCCCGCGCCGAAGATCCGAACAGGCTTGCCGCGGGCGGATGTTCGGCGTTCCGGGCCGGTGCCGAGTCGTGACGGTTCCGCGCTGTCTGGACCGCCGCCGCGCCGGGTACCGTACGCCCGTGAGCAACTCGACGCCTCCCGGGTGGTACCCGGTCCCGGGTGCGGACGGCACCCCCGGTCACGAGCGCTGGTGGGACGGCAACGCCTGGAGCAGCGAGGTCCGACCGCTCCAGGACGGCGTCGCGGGCGGGCTCGCCGACGCCCCCACCCAGACCCGGCCGCCGTCCGACCAGCGGCCCGGCTACGGCTACCCCGGCGGCCCCGCGGCGCCCTACGGCTACCCGGGCCAGGACGCCCACCAGCTCCCGCCCCACGGCTACCCGGGCCAGGACGCCTACCAGGCCCAGGGCCAGGCCCAGGGCGGCTACCCGGCCCAGGGCGCCTACCCCGGCCAGGGCCCCGGCTACGGCTACCCGGGCCCGGGCTACCCGCCGCCCCCGGCGGCCAAGGCCAGGCCGCAGACCGGCCTGGTCATCGGCATTGCGGTCGCCGTGCTGGCCGTGGGCGGGATCGTCGCCGGGATCGCGTTCAGCGGCGGCGGCGACCGAAGGGCGGACCCGACCCCGGACCCCACGGTCACCGTGACCCAGAGCGGCAGCCCCACGTCGAGCCCCAGCCCCACCGTGCCCACGCCCACCCCCAAGCCCAAGCCCCTGCCGGTGGTCAAGAGCACCGTCCCCGACCTGCAACACGCGATCACCGTGCCGGTCTTCGACGGCTGGGACGTGTCCACCAACCCGCCGCACTCGACGGTCTACCTCGGCACCGGCCGCTACAGCTGCCCGGACGGCAGCTCCTGCATCCGCGGCCAGTTCTCGGTCGAGAAGGACACCGTCCAGGGCACCACCCCCAAGGCGGCCGCCGACGCCCAGATCCCCGTCTACGCCGGGCAGATCTTCTCCGGGGTCAGCTCGCACACCGACGCGGGATCCGGGTACGTCAGGGTGGCCGGGGTGCTCGGCTACGCCACCCGCTGGCACATCCGCACCACGGACGGCACCCAGGGCTACGTCCTGCTGGCCGCCCTCCCGGCCAAGGGCGGCGGCTACGTGGTCATGGAGGGCGGCGTGGACGACAGCCCGGCCGCGCCGGACTTCTCGGCGCTGGACCAGATCCTCAACGGCATCCAGCAGGACAGCTCCTCCGGCAGCAGCACCTGACGAAACCGCGAGGGCCGGTCCGCCGGCCCGGCCGGTACGCCCTAATCCCCGTACCGCTCCCAGAGCTTGGGGTAGCGCTTGGCCATCACGTCCGGGTCGTCGAAGTCCAGCGCCGGCCCGGACGGCTGCTCGGCCTGCCGCCCGCCCACCTCGGGCAGCGGCAGCCCGGTCAGCCGCTCGTACGCCTCGTCGGCGGCGTAGCCGAGGTCCTCGGCGTCGCCGTCCTCCTCCTCGTCGAACTCCGGCAACAGGTCCGCCAGGTCGTCCGGTTCGGCCAGTCCGCCCTCGAAGACCTCGCGGCCCTGGCCGATCAGCCAGAAGCGGAAGTAGTCGAAGGAGTCGTCCGAGGCGCCGTCGAGCAGCAGGTAGGCCGCGCCCCACAGGTCGTTGCGGTAGGCGCGCCGGAACCGCGCCTGGAACAGCCGGGCGAAGTCGATCACGTCGTCCGGGGTCAGCTGGAGGAGCCGTTCCACCAGGAGGTCGGCCTGTTCGTCGGGGTCGCCGTCGGCGGCGTCCCGGGTGTCGTCGATGATCTGCCAGAAGTCCGTCTCGTCCATCACCGCTCAAGCATCCCCGTTCGGCCGCCTCCGCGCATGCCACGACTCGACACGGGCCCGTGCCCGGTGTGCCCGGGGTCCCGGAACCCGGTGCGCCCGGGGGCCGGGAACGGCGGAACCCCGCGCCGTCCGGGGACGACGCGGGGTTCCGTACGCGGGGTGCCGCGGGGACCCGGTGGGGTCAGAGGCCGAGCTCGACCTCGAACTCGCCGGCCTCCAGGATCTCCTTGACCGCGACCAGGTAGCGGGCGGCGTCGGCGCCGTCCACCAGGCGGTGGTCGTAGGAGAGCGACAGGTAGGTCATGTCGCGGATGCCGATGGCGGTGCCGCCGTCGGCCTCGATGACGACCGGGCGCTTGACGGTGGCGCCGATGCCCAGGATGGCGACCTGGTTCGGCGGCACGATCACGGTGTCGAACAGCGCACCGCGCGAGCCGGTGTTGCTGATGGTGAAGGTGGCGCCGGACAGCTCGTCCGGGGTGATCTTGCTGTCGCGGACCTTGCTGGCCAGCTCGGCGGTCTTCTTCGAGATGCCGGCGATGTTGAGGTCGCCCGCGCCCTTGATGACCGGGGTCATCAGGCCCTTCTCGGAGTCCACCGCGATACCGATGTTCTCGGTGTCGAAGTAGGTGACCGTGCCCTCGGCGTCGTTGATCCGGGCGTTGACGACCGCGTGGACCTTCAGCGCCTGGGCGGCGGCCTTGACGAAGAACGGCATCGGGGAGAGCTTGACGCCCTCGCGGGCCAGGAAGCCCTCCTTCGCCTTGGCGCGCAGCGACATGATCTTGGTGACGTCCACCTCGACCACGCTGGTCAGCTGGGCCTGCTCGTGCAGCGCCTTCAGCATGTTGTCGCCGATGACCTTGCGCATGCGGGTCATCTTGACGGTCTGACCGCGCAGGGCGGACGGCGCGGCGGCGGCCTTCGGCGCGGCGGCGGCGACCGGGGCCGGAGCGGCCTTGGCGGCCTCCGCGGCGGCGATGACGTCCTGCTTGCGGATGCGGCCGCCGACGCCGGTGCCGGCGACGGAGGACAGCGCGACGCCGTGCTCGGCGGCGAGCTTGCGCACCAGCGGGGTGACGTAGGCGTCACCGCTGTCGGCCACCGGAGCGGCCGGGGCGACCGGAGCCGGGGCGGCGACGGGGGCCGGGGCGGCAACCGGGGCGGGGGCGGCAACCGGAGCCGGGGCGGCAACCGGAGCGGCCGGAGCGACGGGAGCCGGAGCGGCAACCGGGGCCGGGGCCGGAGCGGCAACCGGAGCCGGAGCGGCAACCGGAGCCGGAGCGGCAACCGGAGCCGGGGCGGCGGCGACGGCACCGGCGGCACCGATCAGCGCGAGCTGGGCGCCGACCTCGGCGGTCTCGTCCTCGGCGACCAGGATCTTCACCACGGTGCCGGCGACCGGCGACGGGATCTCGGTGTCGACCTTGTCGGTCGACACCTCCAGCAGCGGCTCGTCGACCTCGACGGTGTCGCCCTCGGCCTTCAGCCAGCGGGTGACGGTGCCCTCGGTGACCGACTCGCCCAGCGCGGGCAGCAGCACCGGGGTGGCGTCGGCGGCCGGAGCGGCGGCCGGGGCCGGGGCGGCGACGGGGGCCGGAGCGGCGACCGGAGCCGGGGCAGCGACCGGAGCGGGGGCGGCGACCGGGGCCGGCGCGGCCTCGACGGCCGGAGCCGCGGCGGCGACCGGGGCGCCCGAGCCGTCGTCGATGATCGCCAGCTCGGCGCCCACCTCGACGGTCTCGTCCTCGGCGACCTTGATCGAGGCCAGGATGCCGGAGGCCGGGGCCGGGATCTCGGTGTCGACCTTGTCGGTCGACACCTCCAGCAGCGGCTCGTCGACCTCGACACGCTCACCCTCGGCCTTCAGCCAGCGGGTGACGGTGCCCTCGGAAACGCTCTCGCCCAGCGCGGGCAGTGTTACTGAGACCGCCATGGTTTCAGCGACTCCTATCAAGTCTTGCGTACGGGAAGTACTTGCGTACGGGAAGTACCGGGAAAGGGGGTGGGGCGTGATCAGTCGTGCGCGTGCAGCGGCTTGCCGGCCAGCGCCAGGTGCGCCTCGCCCAGGGCCTCGGACTGGGTCGGGTGCGCGTGGATGAGCTGCGCGACCTCGGCCGGGAGCGCCTCCCAGTTGTAGATCAGCTGGGCTTCACCGACCTGCTCGCCCATGCGGGCGCCGACCATGTGGACGCCGACCACGGCGCCGTCCTTGACCTGGACGAGCTTGATCTCGCCGGCGGTCTTCAGGATCTTGCTCTTGCCGTTGCCGGCCAGGTTGTACTTCAGGGTGACGACCTTGTCCTTGCCGTACAGCTCGACGGCCTTGGCCTCGGAGATGCCGACGGAGGCCACCTCGGGGTTGGAGTAGGTCACCCGCGGAACGCCGTCGTAGTCGATCGGCACCGGCTTGAGGCCGGCCAGGCGCTCGGCGACCAGGATGCCCTCGGCGAAGCCGACGTGGGCCAGCTGGAGGGTCGGGGCGAGGTCGCCGACGGCGGAGATGGTGGGCACGTTGGTGCGCATGTACTCGTCGACGAGAACGTAGCCGCGGTCCATCGCGACGCCGTTCTCCTCGTAGCCGAGGCCGGCCGAGACGGGGCCGCGGCCGATGGCGACGAGCAGCAGGTCGGCGTCGATCTGCTTGCCGTTCTCGGTGGAGACGCGGACACCGGTCTCGGTGTACTCCACGCCCGAGAAGCGGGCCTTCAGCTCGAACTTGATGCCGCGCTTGCGGAACGCGCGCTCCAGCAGCTTGGAGGAGTTCTCGTCCTCCAGCGGGACGAGGTGCGGCAGCGCCTCGACGATGGTGACCTCGACGCCGAAGGACTTCCAGACCGAGGCGAACTCGACGCCGATCACGCCGCCGCCGAGGATGACGACCGACTTCGGGATGCGGTCGAGCTTGAGGGCGTGGTCCGAGGAGATCACGCGGTTGCCGTCGATCTCCAGGCCCGGGATCGAGCGCGGCACGGAGCCGGTGGCCAGGACGATGTGGCGGCCTTCGATGCGCTGGCCGTTGACGTCCACCGAGGTCTGCGAGGAGAGCTTGCCCTCGCCCTGGATGAAGGTGACCTTGCGGGAGGCCACCAGGCCCTGGAGGCCCTTGTACAGGCCGGCGATCACGTCGTCCTTGTACTTGTGGACGCCGTTGATGTCGATGCCCTGGAAGGTGGCCAGGACGCCGAACTCGGCGGCCTCCTTCGTCTCGTCCGCGATCTCCGCGGCGTGCAGCAGCGCCTTGGTCGGGATGCAGCCGCGGTGCAGGCAGGTGCCGCCCAGCTCACCCTTCTCGACCAGGGCAACACTCAGGCCCAGCTGAGCGGCGCGGAGCGCCGCGGCGTAACCGCCGCTTCCGCCTCCGAGAATGACTACGTCGAAAACGGTGCTGGCGTCGTTCGCCACGTCACGTCCTCCATGCATGGGGTGGGTCGCCGGGCCGGTCGCGGTCCGGTGGGTCGGAAGCCTTTGTGGGGCGCCCAGTCGTGCCGGAAATACATCTTCGCACTTGTTCACGGTGGCTGATGTCCGGGTCCGCCCCAGGGGTGTCCCGCGGAGTGGTCACCGGGGCGGGAACGCCCCCGACGGAAGGGCATCATCGCAGCTCAGAGCGGTGTTGACAGCCGCCGGACGGGCGTCTTCCGCGCCACCCGCCACGGCTTCTTCCGCACTGTGGAACAAAGTTTCGCCCGCAGCGAACAGGCGTGCGTCGCGGCGCTCCGGCCTACTCGCGGGTAACCGGGCCGGAACGCCGACGGGGCCCGGCGCACACGCGCCGGGCCCCGTCGCAGCGGGTCCTGGACCGGGGGACGCCCCGGGTCAGGGGTTGTCCGGGTCAGGCCTTGCCGTTCGCCCGCTGCTCGGCGAAGCGGACCAGGGTGCGCACCGCGCTCGCGGTGCCGCCCTTCGGGGTGTAGCCGTACGGCGCGCTCTCGTGGAACGCCGGACCGGCGATGTCCAGGTGCGCCCAGTCGGTGCCCTCGGCCACGAACTCCTTCAGGAACAGGCCGGCCACCAGGCCGCCGCCCATCCGCTCGCCCATGTTGGCCAGGTCGGCGATGGTCGACTCGGTCATGCCCTTGCGCAGGTCGGCCGGCAGCGGCATCGGCCAGGACTGCTCGCCCACCTCGCCGGCCAGGGCGTGCAGGCCGTCGCGCAGCTCGTCGTTGTTCGACATCACACCGAAGGTGCGGTTGCCCAGGGCCAGCACCATGGCGCCGGTCAGGGTGGCCACGTCGACGATGACGTCCGGGTTCTCCTCGC
Organism: Kitasatospora sp. NPDC001261; assembly: GCF_042896795.1. NCBI lineage: Bacteria > Bacillati > Actinomycetota > Actinomycetes > Kitasatosporales > Streptomycetaceae > Kitasatospora > Kitasatospora sp. NPDC001261. Next base: position 204,008 of record NZ_JBIAXP010000001.1, on the reverse strand, counting down.
CGGCCCGCACGATCGCGTCGGCCAGCACCAGGCGGCCCTCGGCGTCGGTGTTCAGCACCTCGACGGTCTTGCCGCCGTACATCCGCAGCACGTCGCCCGGGCGGGTGGCGGAGCCGGACGGCATGTTCTCGGCCAGCGCCAGCCAGCCGGTCACGTTGACGGCCAGGCCCAGGCGCTTGGCGGCCACCACGGCGGCGAACACGGCGGCGGCGCCGGCCATGTCGCACTTCATGGTCTCGTTGTGGCCGGCCGGCTTCAGCGAGATGCCGCCCGAGTCGTAGGTGATGCCCTTGCCGACGAACGCCAGGGTGGCCTTGGCCTTCGGGTGGGTGTAGGCCACCTTCACCAGGCGGGGCGGGTTCGCCGAGCCGATGCCGACGCCGATCAGGCCGCCGAAGCCGCCCTTGGTCAGCGCCTTCTCGTCCAGCACCTCGACCTTGAGGCCGTGCTCCTTGCCGGCCGCCTGGGCGAGCGCGGCGAAGCTCTTCGGGTTCAGGTCGTTCGGCGCGGTGTTGACCAGGTCGCGGGCCCGGTTCATCTCCTCGCCGATCGCGGTGGCGCGCTCCACGGCGGCCTTGGCGTCCTTGCTGCCCTTGCGGGCGGCCAGCACGACCAGCTCGCCGACCGGCTCCTTGCCGTTGCCGTCGCCCTTGTAGGTGCCGAAGGCGTACGAGCCGAGCAGGCCGCCCAGCGCGACCGCCTCGATGTCCGCCGCGGACTCGGCCGGCAGGGCCAGCGCGGCCTTCTTGGCACCGGCCAGGGTGCGGGCGGCGACACCGGCGGCGCGGCGCAGCGTCTCCAGCGCGTAACCGTCCTCGGCGGCCTCGCCCAGGCCGACCGCGAGCACGAGCGCGGCCTTCAGGCCGGCGGGGGAGGGGACCTTGACGGCCTCGCCCTCGGCGCCGGTCGCGCCCAGGGTGCTGAGGACCTCGGTCAGCTTGCCCTCGAACGCCTCGTTCACGGCCTCGGCACCGGGGGCCAGCACGATGCCCTTCGGGCCCTTCGCGACACCGACCACCAGGGCGTCCGCGCGCAGCGAGGCGGCGGAGGAGGTGCTCACAGACAATGCAGTCACGTAATGCGTCCTGTTCTTTCGCGGTCCACGGCCGGCCACGGCGAGGCTGCCGCACCGGCGCAGCCCGCGCCGTCGCAGGCCGTCCGCCGGCGGGCCTCCGGGTCCGGGCCCCCTGGCTGCGCGCGTCCGCCGGGGTGGCCGCGTACACCAGAGGCCCCGGCTCCTCGGTACGCGCCGGGCGGGCAGGACCTGCCACGGTGCAGGGCTGCGGTGCTCCACGCATGGTAGTCCGCATGGTGGGATCACGCGCCGCCCGGTGTCAGCCGAGCAACGCCAGGGCGAACAGCGAGGCGGTCGCGGCGGTTTCGGCCATCGCGCCGAGCACGTCCCCGGTGATCCCGCCGAACCTGCGCACGCACCGCCGGAGCAGCAGCCAGGAGCAGCCCGTGCCGACCGCAACGGCCAGCGGGAGGCGGAGAACTGACCATCCGTCGAGCAGTCCGGCCGCGGCCAGGGCGAGCGCGGCGGCGGCCGTCGCGGCGGCGGCCCCGGCGGGCGGCACGGTGCCCGCGACCATCGCCCCGAGCCCGCCCGGCCGGGCGGCCGGCACCGACCGCAGACAGCCCCAGGCGAGCGCGCAGCGGGCGGCCGTCGCCGAGGCGAGCAGCGCGAGCGCGCCGCGCAGCGGGGAGTGGCCGAACTGTCCGGCCAGCGCGGCCACCTGGGCGAGCAGGACGAGGACCAGGGTCAGGACGCCGAACGGACCGATGTCGGACTGCTTCATGATGCGCAGCGCGTCCTCGGCCGGCTTCCCGCTGCCCAGCCCGTCGGCGACGTCCGCCAGGCCGTCCAGGTGCAGACCCCGGGTCAGCCCGGCGAGCACCCCCACCGCGGCCACCGCGCCGAGCGGCCCGCCCGCCCGCCAGGCCACCAGGGCGCCGGCCGCGGCCGCCAGGGCGCCCAGCACCAGCCCGACCACCGGGGCCGCCACCATCGCCCGGGCCGCCGCGGCCCGGTCCCAGCGCTCCACCCGCACCCGCAGCACGGACAGCGTCCCGAACCCGAACCGCAGGCCCTCGGCCCAGCCGGCCCGGTCGCCGCGGTCCGTCATGTGCGTGTTCCTCTCGAAGGTCAGACAGCAGGACAGTCAGACAGCAGGACAGTCAGACAGCAGGACAGTAGGAGAGGGCGGGAAAGCAAGAACGCCCCGGCGAAGGGGCGTTCTCCGGACGGCCGGGGCCGCCGCTACAGCTTCCGCAGCAGGTCCGCCGCCGAGGGCAGCCTCGGCTGCTCCTTCGGCGCGCCCGGCGCCGCCGGCACGAAGGGCTTCGGCGCCTCGTCCGCGAGCACGTCCCCCGCGGCCTGGAGCAGCGGCAGCGCCAGCAGCGCGCCGACGCCCTCGCCCATGGTGATGCCCTGGTCCTGCAGCGGCGTCAGGGTCAGCCGGTCGTACGCCTTCGCCTGGGCCGGCTCGCCGCTGGACTGCCCGGCGCGCCACCACTCCGGCGCCCGGAAGGCGATCCGCTGCGCGACCAGCGCGCAGGCCGCCGAGACCACGCCGTCCAGCACCACCGGCAGCCGTCGGACGGCCGCCTGGAGCAGGAAGCCGGTGATCGCGGCGAAGTCGGCGCCGCCGGTGGCGCCGAGCAGGGCCAGCTGGTCGCCGAGCACCGGCCGGGCCCGCCGCAGCGAGTCCCGGATGGTGGCGCACTTGACCATCCACACCCGGTCGTCGATCCCGGAGCCGCGCCCGGTCACCGCCGCCGCGTCGGTCCCGCAGAGCGCGCCGACCAGCACGCCGGCCACCGTGGTGGCGCCGACCCCGAGGTCGCCGAGCAGCACCAGGTCGGTGCCGGCGTCGGCCTCCTCGTCGGCGACGGCCATGCCGGCCCGGAACGCCCGGACGGTCTCCTGGGCGGTGAGCGCGTCCTCGACGTCGATCCGCCCGGAGCCGCGCCGGATCCGGTGGGCGACCACCTCGTCCGGGAAGTCGGTCGGGTCGGCGTCCACGGCGACGTCGACGACCCGCACCTGGGCGCCGTAGCGCGCGGCCAGCCGGGACACCGGCGCGCTGCCGTCGAGCACGGCCCGCACCCGGGCCGCGGTGCCGCCCCGGGCGGGCATCCGGGAGACCCCGAGCGCCGCCACGCCGTGGTCGGCGGCGAACAGCAGCACCTTGGGGGCGGAGACGGGCAGCACCGGCGAGCGCCCCTGTACGGAGGCCAGCCAGCTGCCCAGCTCCTCGAGCCGGCCGAGCCCGCCGCGCGGCCGGTCGGCCGCCTGCCAGCGCTCCTCGGCGGCCCGCCGGGCGCTCTCGTCGGGGCGCTCGACGAGCGAGGAGAACGTATCGAGATCCACGGTCGTGTCCATCGTCCGGAAGGCTACACGGCGCGGGTGTTCAGCCAACGGCTGGCTTGACGGTCAGCACCTGACCGGCCACCACCAGCAGGACCCGCTCGGAGGCGTCGGCCACGGCCATGTTGAGCCGGCCCAGGGTGTCGCGGAAGCGGCGGCCCGCGGCGGTGGCCGGGACGACGCCCATGCCGACCTCGTTGCTCACCGCGACGGCGGTCCGTCCGGTGGCCGCCCAGGCCCGCGCCAGCGCCTCGCAGCGGCGCTGCACGGCGGCCTCGCCGCCGGCCGCCCAGACCTCGTCGTCCCAGGCGCCGCACTCGTCCATCACGGCGGTCAGCCACAGGGCGAGGCAGTCGACCAGCACCGGTGCCGGGTCGGCCGGGTCGGCCAGCACGGCCTCCAGGTCGCAGGTCTCGGCGGTGCGCCAGCTCGCCGGCCGGCGCTCCCGGTGCAGCGCGACCCGCTGGGCCCACTCGGCGTCGCCGTCGCGGGTGCCGCCGGTGGCCACGTACAGGACGTCCGGACGGTCGGCGAGCAGCTGCTCGGCGCGGGTGGACTTGCCGGAGCGGGCGCCGCCGAGCAGCAGGGTGCGGGGCAGCGGGGGACGGGTGGGCTCGGATCGGGTCGCCATGCCGTCCATCCTGCCGGAGCAGGCATACGGAAGATCGGGCCGGGCAGGCTATGGTGCGCAGCAACACAGGCAGCGTGGTCAGTGGGAGGAGCCGGCATGGTCTGGACGTGGCGGTACGAGAAGGCGGACGGCAGCGCGGTGACGCCGGGCGCCGGCCAGGAGGAGTTCGCCGGCCAGGGGGACGCCGAGACCTGGATCGGGGAGACCTGGAAGCAGCTCGCGGAGGACGGTGTGGACACCGCGGTGCTGCTGGAGGACGACCGGGTCGTCTACTCGATGAGCCTGGGCGAGGAGTAGCGCGGACGGGGTGGAGCGGCCGCGGCGCGGCTACTTCGCCCCGATCACGTGCAGGAGCGCGGCGACCTGCCGGTACGGGTCGGTGCGGCCGGCCCGGTCCTCGGCTTCCAGCAGCTGGGCCAGCTGCCGCCCGTCCACCGGCGGGGCCGCGTCGTCCGGGGCGCTGTCGGTGAAGACCCGCACGCCGTACCAGTGCCGCAGCGGGACGGACACCTCGGAGAGGGTGACGGTGAGGTCGGCGAGCCGGTCGGCCCGTGCGGCCAGTCCGAGCCGGTTGTAGTACCGGTCGCTCTCGAAGGCGTGCAGGGCGGCCCGCCAGTCCCCGGCGGCGGCCGGCCGCAGGGCGAGCGCGTCGCGGTTGCGGACCAGCAGCGAGAGCAGCCCCCCGGGCGCCAGCAGCCGGGCCAGCGAGGCGATCATCGGGTCCGGGTCGGGCAGGTACATCAGGACGCCGTGGCAGAGCACCACGTCGAAGCTGCGCGGGCCGAACCAGCGCCCGCACTGGTGGCCGTCGCCGCTGAGCAGCTGCATCCGGCCGCGGACCTCCGGCGGCTCCTCGGCGAGCGCCCCCTGGGCGACGCCGAGCGCGACCGGGTCCGAGTCGATCCCGGTGACGTAGTGGCCGGCCCGGGCCAGCCGCAGGGCCTGGGTGCCCTGGCCGCAGCCGATGTCGAGGACGCGCTGCCCGCTGCGGCCGGCCAGCTGTTCGGCGAGCTGGCGGGCGACGAGCTCCTGGCGGACGAAGTTGCGCAGCCCGCCGAGCCGGTCCAGCCAGGCGCCGGTGCCGCCCGCGAAGGAGCCGCTGCGCGAGGGCAGCCGGCGCTCCTGGGCGAGGCGGTCGTGGCCGCCGTCGCCCTGCCCCGGCAGCGCGCCGCCCTGCCCGGGGAGTGCGTAGAGGCCGGGCCCCTCCCAGGAGGGCGGGGCCCAGCCGGAGCCGACCGGTTCGGCGGTCAGGGCTTCTCCCCGCGCCGCACCTGCGGCTTGGGCAGGCGCAGCCGGCGCATCTGGAGGGTGCGCATGATGCCGTACGCGACGGCGCCGCGGGTGTTCTGGTCGGCGAAGCGCTCGGCCAGCTGCTTGCGCAGGCCGAAGCCGAGGCGGACGAAGTCCAGGATCACCAGCACGAAGAACAGCAGGAACAGCAGCGTGGAGAGCAGCTGGAGCGCCGGCACCTTGACGATGCTGAGCACCAGGATGACCACGGCGGCCGGCAGGAAGAACTCGGCCAGCGACCAGCGGGAGTCCACGTAGTCGCGGGCGAACTTGCGCACCGGGCCCTTGTCACGGGCCGGCAGGTGGCGCTCGTCGCCGTTCATCAGCGCCTGGCGCTGCTTCTCGCGCTCGGCACGCATCCGCTCGCGCCCCTGGCGGGCGGCCTCCTTGCGGTCCTTGGGCACGGTTACCCGGGTACGCCGGTTGGCCTCGGCCTCACTGCGCTTGGGGGTGGGGCGGCCCTTCTTGGCCTGCGGATCGCGGGCCTGGGTCGTCTCGTCCTGCTTCTCCAGCACGGTGGCGGAGGCGGCGGCATCATCTGAACGGCGTCGGAACACACCACCAGCGTACGGGGTGCGACGCGGCTTCCACGGGCGCCCTCGGAACCGAACACATATCGATACCGCCAGGTCGCCGTCCGAAGCGGGTTTCCCGGGCCCTTCCCGTAGGGGATCAGTCGGATGGACGATGGGGGGGATGAGGGGCGGATCCACCCGGGGGAGGAGGAAACGCCACTGGTCGCTGTAGCAGTCTTGTTGCAGGCAGGTGCACTGCGGCGAAGGGCTCGCTGCACATACACTCGTCGTGTCTGGTAACGAGATAGAGACCGCAGGCCGGAGAAGGGGGCACCCGAGGCCCATGAGCGACGGAATCATGAAGCGTATGGGGCTGATCTTCCGCTCCAAGGCGAACAAGGCCTTGGATCGGGCGGAGGATCCGCGTGAGACGCTTGACTACTCCTACCAGAAGCAGCTTGAGCTGCTCCAGAAGGTACGGCGTGGTGTCGCGGATGTCGCGACCTCGCGCAAGCGGCTCGAACTCCAGCTGACGCAGCTCCAGCAGCAGTCGGCGAAGTACGAGGACCAGGGCCGCAAGGCGCTGTCGCTCGGCCGGGAGGACCTCGCCCGCGAGGCGCTGACCCGCAAGGCCAACATGCAGTCGCAGATCAACGACCTGGAGACGCAGTACCAGCAGCTCCAGGCCGAGGAGGAGAAGCTCACCCTCGCCTCCCAGCGACTTCAGGCCAAGGTGGACGCCTTCCGCACCAAGAAGGAGACCATCAAGGCGACGTACACCGCCGCCCAGGCGCAGACCCGCATCGCCGAGTCCTTCTCCGGGATCTCGGAGGAGATGGGCGACGTCGGCCTGGCGATCCAGCGTGCCGAGGACAAGACCGCCCAGATGCAGGCCCGGGCGGGCGCGATCGACGAGCTGCTGGCCTCCGGTGCGCTCGACGACGCGAGCGGTCTCGGCCGCAAGGACGACATCGAGGCCGAGCTGGAGCGGGTGGCCGGCGGTTCCGACGTCGAGCTGGAGCTGGCCCGGATGAAGGCCGAGCTCTCCGGTCCCTCCTCGGCCGGCCCCGCCGCGATCGAGCAGGGCAAGCAGGACGTCCAGCCGCAGCCGCAGCAGGACACCCCGCGCATCAACTACAACAAGTGATCTGAGCTCGACCCCACGAACCAGGGAGACGCACGGCATGATCATGAGGGTCATGGGTGAGGGGCAGTACGAGGTGGGCGACGACCACCTGAACCTGCTCAACGAGCTCGACGCCGAGCTCGTCACCGCAGTGGAGTCGGGGGACGAGGCGCTCTTCCGTGAGGCCTACGGCAAGCTCATCGAGGCGGTGAAGCAGTACGGCACCCCGGTGCCGCTGGATTCGCTGGAGCCGTCCGAGCTGATCCTGCCGAGCGCCGACGCGACGATCGACGAGGTCCGCGAGCTGCTGATGGCCGACGGCGAGGGCGTGATCCCGGGCTTCCCGGAGTAGGGCCGCGGCCGCTGCCAGACGAAAGGGCGGGCCCCCTCCGTGGTGGAGGGGGCCCGCCCTTCGGCTGTTGTCCGCGGACGGCTACGGCAGGGCCAGCATCCGGTCCAGCGCCGCCTTGGCGTACGTCTCGGTCTCCGGGTCGACGGTGATCACGTTCGGCACCCGGCCCTCGACCAGCGACTCCAGCGCCCAGACCAGGTGCGGCAGGTCGATCCGGTTCATGGTCGAGCAGAAGCAGACCGCCCGGTCCAGGAAGACGATCTCCTTGTCCGGGTGCGCCTTGGCCAGGCGGCGGACCAGGTTCAGCTCGGTGCCGATGGCCCACTTGGAGCCGGGCTCGGCGGCGTCCAGCGCCTTGATGATGTACTCGGTCGAGCCCACCATGTCGGCGGCCGCGACGACCTCGTGCTTGCACTCGGGGTGCACCAGGACGTTCACGCCGGGGATCCGCTCGCGGACGTCGTTCACCGAGTCCAGGCTGAACCGGCCGTGCACCGAGCAGTGGCCGCGCCAGAGGATCATCTTGGCGTCCCGCAGCTGCTCGGCGGTCAGGCCGCCGTTCGGCCGGTGCGGGTTGTAGACGACGCAGTCGTCCAGCGAGAAGCCCATGTCCCGTACGGCGGTGTTGCGGCCGAGGTGCTGGTCGGGCAGGAAGAGCACCTTCTGCCCCTGCTCGAAGGCCCACTCCAGGGCGCGCTTGGCGTTGGAGGAGGTGCAGATGAGGCCGCCGTGCCGGCCGGTGAAGGCCTTGATGTCGGCGGAGGAGTTCATGTACGAGACCGGGACGGTGACGTCGGCTATGCCGGCGTCGGTCAGCACGTCCCAGCACTCGGCGACCTGCTCGGCGGTGGCCATGTCGGCCATCGAGCAGCCGGCCGCGAGGTCCGGCAGGACGACCTGCTGGCGGTCGCTGGTGAGGATGTCCGCGGACTCGGCCATGAAGTGCACGCCGCAGAAGACGATGTACTCGGCTTCGGGGCGGGCGGCCGCGTCGCGGGCGAGCTTGAAGGAGTCGCCGGTGACGTCGGCGAACTCGATCACCTCGTCGCGCTGGTAGTGGTGGCCGAGGATGAAGACGCGGTCGCCGAGCGCGGCCTTGGCCGCGCGGGCGCGCTCGACGAGGTGGGGGTCGGAGGCCGGGGGGAGGTCACCGGGGCATTCGACGCCGCGCTCGCTGTTCGGGTCGGCCTCGCGGCCGAGCAGCAGCAGAGCGAGCGGCGTCGGAGTGGGGTCGACGCCGTGGGTCTCGGTGATGGTGGTGGTCACGGGCGGGTGCCCTTCTGTGCGGCCGAGCTAGCGGTGGGGCCTTTTCGTCTAACTGACGCTATCTATTCTAACCGCTTAGCGTCAGAGTGACGATGGCCATCCTGTCGATGTGACGAGAACCGCTCGTCGAATCGGATGCTTCCGGGCGTGGCCGAATCGATACTTCGAAGCCGACGGGTATGGCTGAGCCCATGAAAGCAATCGCGATCAACCGCTACGGCGGCCCCGAGGTGGTCGAGTACACCGACCTGCCCGACCCCAAGGTCGGGCCCGACTCCGTACTGGTCGAGGTCCGGGCGGCCGGGGTGAACCCGGTGGACTGGAAGGTCCGGGACGGCGCCCTGGACGGCATCCTCGACGCGCACTTCCCGCTGGTCATGGGCTGGGACGTGGCCGGCGTGGTCCGCGCGGTCGGCGGCGGGATCACCGAGTTCGCCCCGGGCGACGAGGTGTACGGCTACGTCCGCAAGGACGCCGTCGAGCACGGCACCTACGCCGAACTGGTCTCCGCCCCGGTCCGCACCCTGGCCCGCAAACCGGCCGCGCTGGACTGGGCGCAGGCCGGCGGCCTGCCGCTGGCCGGGCTCACCGCCCTGCAGGGCCTGCGGGCGCTGCGCCTCGCCGAGGGGGAGACCGTCCTGGTGCACGCCGCCGCGGGCGGGGTCGGCCACCTGGCGGTGCAGGTGGCCCGGGCCCGCGGCGCCCGGGTGATCGGCACCGCGGCCGAGCGCAACCACGACTTCCTGCGCGGCCTCGGCGCCGAGCCGGTGGTGTACGGCGAGGGCCTGGCCGACCGGGTCCGCGCGCTCGCCCCCGACGGGGTGGACGCCGCCCTCGACCTGGTCGGCCACGGCGCCGTCCAGCTCTCGGCCGGCCTGGTGGCGGACCCGGGCCGGATCGCCTCGATCACCGACTACGGGGTCAAGGCGCTCGGCGGCCGGTACGTCTGGGTCCGCCCGGACGCCGACGACCTCGCCGAGCTGGCCGCGCTCGCCGACGACGGCCGGCTGACCGTCACCGTCGCCTCCACCTTCCCGCTGGCCCAGGCCGCCTCCGCCCAGGCGCTCAGCGCCGAGGGCCGTACCCGGGGGAAGATCGTGCTGCTCGTCCCGTGACGGCCGCCCGCCCGTCATCCGACGGCGGTGAACTCGTCCAGGTCATCCGCCAGAATGGTGGCGAACCGTTTCGGCAGTGGCAGCCCGCCGCCGGAGCGCCCCGCCGAACCCCCGTACGACCCGTGGAGCCCCTCACCCATGACCAGCAGCCGAGCGCACGAGGTGGTCGGGGCCGACCTGGACGAGACCGACCGGCTCCTGCTCGCCCGGCTCGGCAGCGACGGCCGCGCCTCGTACGCCGAGATCGGGCTGCAGGTGAACCTCTCCGCCACCGCCGTGCGCCGGCGGATCGACCGGCTGCGGGCGCGCGGCGTGGTGCGGGGCTTCACCGTGGTGCTCGACCCGTCCGTGCTGGGCTGGCAGACCGAGGCCTTCGTCGAGGTCTACTGCCGCGAGCGCACCGCCCCCGAGGAGATCCTCGCCAGCCTGCGGCAGTTCCCCGAGGTGGTCGCCGCCTGGACGGTCACCGGCGACCCGGACGCCCTGGTGCACCTGCGGGCCGCCGACATGCGCCACCTGGAGGCCGTCATCGAGCGCATCCGGCGCGAGCCCGGAGTGCAGCGCAGCCGCTCCTCGGTGGTCCTCTCCCAGCTCATCGGCTGACCGCCCGCCGGCCGCCCCCGGACCGTACGCAGGAATCCTGCGCGGACCCGCCCGAAGACGCCCGAAACCTGCCTGACCAGCCGCGTTCCGACGCGCGGGGAGGGCCCGGTGCTGCCTACGCTGATCACGTCCGGTCGTCGCGGTGAAGCGTCCCGCCGACCGGACGCCCCCCGACACCCCCACGCCGAGAGGGACCGCCGTGTCCGCAGCACCCGACCGCATGCACCGGCCCGACAACGAGCTGGTCGACCTGGTTTTCGACTACATGCGGGAGCGGCTGCAGTACGACCCCGTCCCGCTCGACCACCCCGGTGACGGCGAGCACCTGCGCACCCAGCTGGCCGGCCTGCTGAACCAGGACGGCAACAACCCGGTCGACGTGCTCAAGCTCTACGACCACGAGCTGTCCCGGGCGGTCATCTCCGCCGACAGCCCCCGCTACCTGTCCTTCATCCCGTGCGCCCCGACCAAGGCCGCGCTGCTGTTCGACATGGTCGTCTCCTGCGCCTCCCTCCAGGGCATCTCCTGGCTGGAGGCGGCCGGCGCGATCGCCGCCGAGAACCAGGTGCTGCGCCTGATCGCCGACCGCGCGGGCCTGCCCCAGTCGGCCGGCGGCTGCTTCGTGTCCGGCGGCTCGGCGGGCAACCTCTCCGCCCTCGTCGTCGCCCGCGACACCGCCCGCCGCAAGCTCGGTGTCGGCCCGGAGGCCCGGCTGCGGATAGCCGTCGCCGACCAGGTGCACTCCTCGGTCAAGAACACCTTCAACATCATCGGCGTCGAGGCCTTCAAGGTCCCGACCGTCAACCGGCGCTTCACCGGCGAGGCGCTGCGCGCCGCCCTGGCCGCCGACCCCAGCCCGGAGACGGTGATCGCCGTCGTCGGCACCGCCGGCACCACCAACGAGGGCATCGTCGACGACCTGGCCGGCCTGGCCGAGGTCGCCCGCGAGCGCGACCTCTGGTTCCACGTGGACGGCGCCTACGGCGGCGCCGGCCTGTTCGCCCCCTCGGTGCGCGAGCGCTACAACGGCATCGAGCACGCCGACTCCTTCGTGGTCGACCCGCACAAGTGGCTGTTCGCCCCCTTCGACTGCGCCGCGCTGATCTACCGCAACCCGCAGCTCGCCCGCGCCGTGCACACCCAGGACGCCTCCTACCTGGACGTCCTGCACACCGAGGGCGACGAGTGGAACCCCACCGACTACGCCTACCACCTGACCCGGCGCGCCCGCGGCCTGCCGCTCTGGTTCTCGCTGGCCGTCCACGGCGTCCAGGCCTACACCGACGCCATCGAGGCCGGCCTCACCCTGGCCCGGGAGACGGCCCAGCTGATCCGCGAGAGCGAGCACCTGGAGCTGCTGTTCGACCCGCAGCTCTCGGCGGTCTGCTTCAAGCGCAGGGGCTGGACCAACGACGACTACTACCGCTGGTCGCAGCAGCTGCTCGCGGACCAGATCGGCTTCGTCACCCCCACCGGCTGGGACGGCGAGACGGTCGCCCGCTTCGCCTTCCTGCACCCGGGCACCACCATGGAGATGGTCAAGGAGATCCTGGACACCATGGTCTGAGCCTCCTGACGTCCGTACGGCCCCCTCCGGAGCGCTCCGGAGGGGGCCGTACGCGTGCCCGCCTACAGGAACGCCCCGTTCGGCAGGTACGGCGCCGGCGGCCGCATCCCGCGCACCCCGACGAAGCCGCCGGTCTCCGGCGTCAGCCCGACCTCCAGCCCGACGTCCAGCGCCCACTCCTGTTCGGCGGTCAGGTACTCCACACGCGCCTCGGCCCCGTCCGGCACCCGGGCCAGCGCCTCGCGCAGCAGCCGGGCCCCGATCCGCTTGCTGGTGGCCGCCAGCAGCCGCACCGTGCCGCCGTCCCGGTAGCAGTAGCCGCTGCCGGCCAGCGCGTCCGCGACCAGCAGCTCCTCGAAGTGCCCGAGCATCAGCTCGTGGTCCGGCCCGTGCGCGGACCCGCGCAGCCGGCGGTCCACCGAGTCCAGCAGGTGCAGGTGGGTGGCGTTGCCGCGGTGCACCGGTATGTCGCCCGGATCGATCAGCCCCTGCCGGTCCACCGTCCCGGTCAGCCGCATCGCCGGGTGCAGGGTGAACCCGGCCAGCCGGTAGCGGCGGGCCGCCGCCGGGGAGCCGGAGGCGCAGACCATCCCGCGCAGGCAGCCCCGGGCGTGCGCCATCGCCCGTTCGAACAGCAGCCGCCCCACCCCCCGGCCCTGCGCGGACGGCCGGACGGCGAACAGCGAGGGCGTCCACAGGCCCTCGCGGCGCATCGACAGCACCACCCCGACCGCCTGCCCGCCGCTCTCCGCCAGCCAGCAGCCCCCGGGATCGGTGCGCGCCAGGTGCCTGGTCCGGGCCAGCTGCAGCGGCGTCGGCCGCGGTGGCCGCGCGGGGTCGTCGGACGGTGCGGCGAACGCGGCGAAGGACAGTTCCCGGACGACCTCCGCGTCCGCTGCGGTGTCCCTGACCTGGCGAAGGATCATGCCGACCATCCTGGCGTCCGACGGGCGGCCGTGGGGCCCGTTCACCCGGATCCGTGCCTCGGGCGGTGACCGGCCCTCCGGGGGTGTGCGAGCATGGGGAGCGTAGGGGACGCGGGTGGCACACCCGGCCTACGGACAACCAGCCGCGAACAGGCCGCAGAAATCGATCGCCGCCCGGGAAATGAAACCGGACGGCCGTTGGTTGGCACTGGCGGCAGACCGTCGTCAAGACCGGGAGAAAGCAGATGACCGTCCAGGACGAGACCACCGTCGAGAGTGGCATCCTCCTCACCGATGCCGCCGCGGCCAAGGTCAAGGCCCTGCTGGAGCAGGAAGGCCGCGAGGACCTCGCGCTGCGCGTCGCCGTCCAGCCCGGTGGCTGCTCCGGCCTGCGTTACCAGCTGTTCTTCGACGAGCGCTCGCTCGACGGTGACGTGATCAAGGACTTCGACGGCGTCAAGGTCGTCACCGACCGGATGAGCGCCCCGTACCTGGGCGGCGCCACCGTCGACTTCGTCGACACCATCGAGAAGCAGGGCTTCACCATCGACAACCCGAACGCCACCGGCTCCTGCGCCTGCGGCGACTCGTTCAGCTAAGCCCGCTGCGGAAGGCGGCCCCGGGGTGATCCCCGGGGCCGCCTTTCCGTTTCCGCCCGCGGGCGCCGCGGCGCCTACCGCCCGGCGACGTCCGGGGTGACCGGGTCCGGCCCCATGTGCGGGTCGCCCTCCAGCGGCAGCTCCTGACCGCTCGTCCTGTCGACCACCGTCCGCCCGGCCAGCGGCGAGCGCAGGTCGGCCGCGACCGACTGCCGCTTGGCCAGCGCGTTGCACACCTGCCCCGGCTGGACGGTGGGCGGGCCCGGCACGACCAGCACGTCCACCCGGCCCGGCTGCGACTCGTCCGCCTTCAGCGCGTACGTGGTGCAGACCCCGCCGAAGAAGTAGACGGTCAGCTTGGTGGTGCCGTCCACCCGGTAGGCGACCGGCGGACGGACGGGCGCGTCCGAACCGTTCGGGTTCGGCTCGCCCACCGCGATCCCGTTGCCCGGGGGAGTGGCCGGGGCCGGCTGCCCGGGCGGGGGCGAGGCCGGGCTGGGTGTGAAGCCGGTCGGCGGCTGGGCCGGCTGCGCGGCCCCGGAGGAACTCCCGGTCGGAGCCGCCGAGGACGGGCTCGCGGAGTCCGCCGGGGCCGGCGGCGAGGCACTGGCCGAGGCGGACGCGGCGGCCGAGCCGCTCGTCGCCGCGTCCGAGGCGGGCTTGCCGCCGCCGCTGCCGCAGCCGGCCACCGTCACCACCGCCGCCAGCACCAGACCCGTCAGGGCCACCGCTCGCCGACCGCGCCGGGGCATCGTCTCCAGATCCATCTGCACATCCTCCCGAGGGTTCAGCGGTGCCGCCTCCTCGCCGCTCCGCGCGGATGTGACGTGCTCCGGTCGGATCCGGTTCCACAGTGGTTCCGCGGCGGTTCCGCGCGCGGCTGATCCGGTCCGGCGGGCTCAGAAGCCGTACTCGGCCATCCCGGCGACCACCCGCTGGGCCCCGGAGGACACCCGGAAGCCGGTCGAGGCGGGGGCGACGGGCTCCGGGCCGGCCGCGAGCTGCGGCCAGAACCGGCGCAGCCGCCGGGAGGAGTCCAGCAGGGCGTCGAGCGTCTCGCCGTCCTCGGTCCGCAGGACGGGCAGGGCACAGTGGTCGGTCATCATCCGGTATCGCTCCGATCCAGGGCCGCGGCCACGCTGCCGCGGTCGACGACGGGGCCCGCACGACGGGCCCCCCACGGCCGACCCTAGGCAGGGGCCCGGCCGCCCACCAGTGCTACCGGGAGGTAGTACACGGAGGAGGGCGACGGGTGCCACCATGGCCGTGGGGCGGCAACTTGCGGCACTCTTGCCGGGCGCTCCCCGGGGCCGGGTACCGTAGGCGGGTTCGTCCCCGCCTGCCCGCTGGCCCCGCAGCCACCCTGAGGAGACCCCCCGTGCGTATCGCCGTCGCCGGCTCGATCGCCACCGACCACCTGATGACGTTCCCCGGCCGGTTCGCCGACCAGCTCGTCGCCGAGCAGCTGCACACCGTGTCGCTGTCCTTCCTGGTCGACACCCTGGACATCCGCCGCGGCGGCGTCGCGCCGAACATCGCCTTCGGCATGGGTGTGCTCGGCCTGCGCCCGGTCCTGGTCGGCGCCGCCGGTGCGGACTTCGCCGAGTACCGCAGCTGGCTGGAGCGCAACAACGTGGACTGCGACTCCGTCCACATCTCCGAGACCCGGCACACCGCGCGCTTCATGTGCACCACGGACGAGGACCACAACCAGATCGCCTCGTTCTACACCGGTGCCATGGCCGAGGCCCGCAACATCGAGCTGAAGCCGATCGCCGACCGCGTCGGCGGCCTGGACCTCGTCCTGGTCGGCGCCGACGACCCGCAGG
Source organism: Kitasatospora sp. NPDC001261 (assembly GCF_042896795.1). Lineage (NCBI taxonomy): Bacteria > Bacillati > Actinomycetota > Actinomycetes > Kitasatosporales > Streptomycetaceae > Kitasatospora > Kitasatospora sp. NPDC001261. The sequence goes on along the minus strand of NZ_JBIAXP010000001.1, from coordinate 188,819 downwards.
GCATGGTCCGCCACACCCAGGAGTGCCGCACCCGCGGCTACGCCTTCGCCGCCGACCCCTCCCAGCAGCTGGCCCGCCTGGAGGGCGAGGACATCCGCGAGATCGTGGACGGCGCCGCGTACCTCTTCACCAACGAGTACGAGGCCGCGCTGATCGAGACCAAGACCGGCTGGGGCGCCGAGGAGCTGCTCACCCGCGTCGGCACCCGGATCACCACCCTGGGCAGCAAGGGCGTCCGGATCGAGCGCAAGGGCGAGGCGCCGATCGTGGTCGGCTGCGCCAAGGAGGAGGCCAAGGTCGACCCGACCGGCGTCGGCGACGCCTTCCGCGCGGGCTTCCTGGCCGGCCTGTCCTGGGACCTCGACCTGGAGCGCTCCGCCCAGATCGGCTGCATGCTCGCCACCCTGGTGATCGAGACCGTCGGCACCCAGGAGTACGAGCTGCGCCCGGCCGCCTTCCTGAAGCGCTTCGAGGAGGCCTACGGCGCCGAGGCGGCCACCGAGATCAGCGCCCGCCTGGTCAAGTAGTCCGCCGGACGACGAGGTAGGCCGAGCCCCGGTCGCCGCCGTACTCGGCGGCCGGGGCCTCGCCCGCGTACTCCTGTCCGCGCATCCCGCACCAGGCCGGGATGTCCAGCCGGGCCGCCTCGTCGTCCGCCAGCACGACGACCGTGCCACCCGGCGGCACCTCGCCGATCCGCTTCGCCAGCTCGATCACCGGCAGCGGGCAGCGCTTCCCCAGCGCGTCGATCACCGTGACCCGCCCGCTCGCCTCCGGGCGCTCTGACCCGGCGCCGACGCTCCTCGCTCCGGCACTCCCTCCTCCGTCGGTCGCTTGTCGCTCCTCGCTTTCGGCACCGGCGCGCCCTTCGGCTCGGGGCGCAGCCCCGATCGCGGCCGGCGCCGGCCCGGGAGCCGGCAGGTCCAGCCCGAGCGGCGCCCGGACGCCGGCCACCAGGTCCGGCAGCACCGCGAGGAAGCGCTCCACGTCCGCCTCGGCCGTCCCGTACGGCAGCGAGACCCGGACGTTCCCCTCTGTGAGCACCCCCATCGCCGCCAGCACATGGCTGGGCGTCAGCGTGGACGAGGTGCAGGAGGAGCCGGAGGAGACCGCGAAGCCCGCCCGGTCCAGCTCGGTCAGCAGCACCTCCCCGTCGACGTACAGACAGGAGAAGGTGACGATGTGCGGCAGCCGCCGCACCGGGTCGCCGACCACCTCGACCTCGGGCACCAGCCGCGGCACCCGGGTGCGGATCCGCTCCACCAGCGCGTGCAGCCGGGCGTTCTCCCGCTCGGCCTCGGCCCGTACGGCGCGCAGCGAGGCGGCCGCGGCCACGATCGCCGGGACGTTGACGTAGCCGGGCACCCGGCCGCCCTCGCGCTCGTCGGCCGGCAGCGGCGAGGCGTACCGGACGCCCTTGCGCACCGCCAGCACCCCGACCCCGGGCGGACCGCCCCACTTGTGGGCGCTCGCGGTCAGCAGCGACCAGCCCGCCGGGACGTCCGCCCGACCGGCGCTCTGCGCCGCGTCCACCAGCAGCGGGACGCCGGCCCCGGCGCACAGCGCGGCGACCTCGCCGACCGGCTGCACCGTCCCGACCTCGTGGTTGGCGCTCTGCAGTGCGGCCAGCGCGGTGTCCGGTCGCAGCAGCGCGGCGAAGGCCGCCGGGTCGGCCCGGCCGCCCCGGTCGACCGGCGCCACCGACACCTCGCCCCCGGCGGCCTCGTGGCGTTCGGCGACGTGCAGCACGCTGGAGTGCTCCACCGCGGAGTGCACGAAGTGGCCGCCGCGCCGCCGGTTCCCGGCCAGCGCGCCCAGCAGGCCGAGCTGGACGGCCTGGGTGCCGCTGGCGGTGAAGGAGATCTCGTCCGCCCGGGTGCCCAGCACCGAGGCCACCGTCTCGCGGGCGGCGTCCAGCAGCATCCGGGCCTGCCGGCCGGAGCGGTACAGCCGGGCCGGATCGGCCCAGCCCTCGTCCAGGGCGGCGGTCAGCGCCTGCCGGGCGACGGGGTGCAGAGGGGCCGTCGAGGCCGCGTCGAAGTACACGGTCACATTTAACGACACACCCGGCCGCGTCCCCGGTCGGTCGCGCGGCTCACCCGCCGTCAGTCGATCATCCCGAATGTCCGCTTCGTCCGCGCCCGACGGGCCGTCACGGGTGTCGCCCGAGGTCATCCCCCGATCGGGCGTACGGACCTCGAATGCCTACGATGACCTGCGGCGCAGCCCCCACCGGGCCTGATCGGGCTAGCGGGCGGCGCGTTACCGGGGGCTGCCCGTCAGGAGCGCATAAGGCTGGAGTAGGGTTTGGCCCGCATAAGCATTCAAACCGTGCCCGTGGACGGGTCGCCGGGGAGGCTCACACTCCTCCCCGGGGCGACGCGAAGGCGGGCGAGACTTCGGGAAGGCGCTACGTGAGTCCCAACGGCTCCGACCGCTCGCCGCGGCGCACGATGCGGCGGAAGCTGCCTCAGGCGCTGGCACTGGGCCTCGTCATCGCGACCGCCACCGGCTGCTCGGCCAACGACCTCCCCAGGCTTGGCCTCCCGAGCCCCGTCACCAAGGAAGGACCCTTGGTCCTCCAGATGTGGCAGGGCTCCTGGATCGCGGCGCTGGTGGTCGGCGTACTGATGTGGGGTCTGATCATCTGGAGCGTGATCTTCCACCGGCGCAAGCGCACTGGTGTGGAGGTCCCCCCGCAGACCCGGTACAACGTGCCCATCGAGGCGCTCTACACCGCGGTCCCCATCATCATCGTCTCGGTCCTCTTCTACTTCGTCGCCCGCGACGAGTCGAAGCTGACGGCCACCTCCGAGAAGCCGCAGCACTACGTCAACGTGGTGGGCTTCCAGTGGAGCTGGGCGTTCAACTACGAGAACACCGAGACCCCCGACCCGGCCAACAAGGACGCCGCGTACGACGTCGGAACCCCCAAGGAGGTTCCGACGCTGTGGCTGCCGGTCAACGAGTCGGTGCAGTTCCGCCTCACCTCGCGTGACGTCATCCACGACTTCTGGCCCGTCAACTTCATGATGAAGATGGACGTCGTGCCGGGCGTGGTGAACAAGTTCGAGGTCACGCCGACCGTCAAGGGCGAGTACATGGGCAAGTGCGCCGAGCTCTGCGGCGTCGACCACTCGCGCATGCTGTTCAACGTCAAGGTCGTCGACCGCGCCGACTACGACAAGCACCTGGCCGAGCTTCGCGCCAAGGGCCAGAACGGCTGGGTGCCCTCCGGCCTCATCGGCATGGGAAGTGAAGAGAAGTGACCATCCTCAACGAGCCCGCCGCGGCCGGCGGGGGCGCCGATGCCGTCACGGTCGGGGCGCAGCGGACCCGGAAGCCGGGTTCCACCATCATCAAGTGGCTGACCACCACCGACCACAAGACGATCGGCACCCTGTACCTGGGCACGTCGTTCGCCTTCTTCCTGATCGGTGGCATCCTCGCCCTGGTCATGCGTGCCGAGCTGGCTCGTCCCGGGACCCAGATCCTGTCGAACGAGCAGTTCAACCAGGCGTTCACGATGCACGGCACGATCATGCTGCTGATGTTCGCGACGCCGCTCTTCGCCGGCTTCGCGAACTGGATCATGCCGCTCCAGATCGGCGCACCGGACGTGGCGTTCCCGCGTCTGAACATGTTCGCGTACTGGCTGTACCTCTTCGGCTCGACCATCGCGGTGGCCGGCTTCGTGACCCCGAACGGCGCCGCCGACTTCGGTTGGTTCGCCTACTCCCCGCTGTCCGACGCGGTGCACTCGCCCGGCGTCGGCGGCGACATGTGGATCATGGGTCTGGCCTTCTCCGGCTTCGGCACGATCCTCGGTGCGGTCAACTTCATCACCACGATCATCTGCATGCGCGCTCCGGGCATGACGATGTTCCGGATGTCGATCTTCGTCTGGAACGTCCTGCTGACCTCGGTGCTGGTCCTGCTGGCCTTCCCGGTGCTGGCCGCCGCGCTGTTCGCCCTGGAGGCGGACCGCAAGTTCGGTGCCCACGTCTTCGACCCGGCCAACGGCGGGGCGATGCTCTGGCAGCACCTGTTCTGGTTCTTCGGCCACCCCGAGGTGTACATCATCGCGCTGCCGTTCTTCGGCATCGTGTCGGAGATCATCCCGGTCTTCAGCCGCAAGCCGATGTTCGGCTACTCCGGCCTGATCGCGGCCACCATCGCGATCGCCGGTCTGTCGGTGACGGTGTGGGCGCACCACATGTACGTCACCGGGCAGGTACTGCTGCCGTTCTTCTCGTTCATGACCTTCCTGATCGCGGTCCCGACCGGTGTGAAGTTCTTCAACTGGGTCGGCACCATGTGGAAGGGCTCGCTGAGCTTCGAGACCCCGATGCTCTGGACGGTCGGCTTCCTGGTCACCTTCCTCTTCGGTGGTCTGACCGGTGTCCTGCTGGCCTCCCCGCCGATCGACTTCCACGTCTCGGACTCGTACTTCGTCGTCGCCCACTTCCACTACGTGGTCTTCGGCACCGTCGTGTTCGCGATGTTCGCCGGCTTCCACTTCTGGTGGCCGAAGATGACCGGCAAGATGCTGGACGAGCGCCTCGGCAAGATCACCTTCTGGACGCTGTTCTTCGGCTTCCACACCACCTTCCTGGTGCAGCACTGGCTCGGCGCGGAGGGCATGCCCCGCCGCTACGCCGACTACCTGGCCTCGGACGGCTTCACCACCCTGAACACCGTCTCGACCATCGGCTCCTTCGTGCTCGGCCTGTCGATCCTGCCGTTCCTCTACAACGTCTGGAAGACCGCCAAGTACGGCGAGAAGGTCACCGTGGACGACCCGTGGGGCTTCGGCCGCTCGCTGGAGTGGGCGACCTCCTGCCCGCCGCCGCGGCACAACTTCCTCACCCTCCCGCGGATCCGCTCCGAATCCCCGGCCTTCGACCTCCACCACCCGGAGATCGCCGCGCTGGACTACCTGGAGAACCACGGTGAGCCGGCCAAGCACCTCGCCGGCGTGACCCCGGCGAAGTACGACGCCCCGAAGCTGGGCAAGGGCAACAAGGAGGGCGACGCCTGATGAAGGAACAGGGAAAGATCTTCCTGGGCCTGTCGGTCTTCGTGCTGGCCATGGCCATCACCTACGGCCTGTGGACCAACTCCGACACCAACGGCCCGGGTCTGGAGGCCGCCGGTACCACGGCGCTGTTCCTGGCCTTCGCGCTGTGCGCCTTCATCGGGTACTACCTCGCCTTCACCGCCCGCCGGGTGGACAGCGGCGCGGGTGACAACCCCGAGGCCGAGGTCGCGGACGACTCCGGCGAGCTGGGCTTCTTCGCCCCGCACAGCTGGCAGCCGCTCTCGCTGGCGCTCGGTGGCGCGCTCGCCTTCCTGGGCGTGATCTTCGGCTGGTGGCTGATGTTCTGGGCCGCCCCGATCATCATGATCGGCATCTTCGGATGGGTCTTCGAGTTCTACCGCGGCGAGAACCAGAACCAGTAGGGTTCGCGCTCGTGCACCAGGGCCGGTCCTCCCGTACGGGGGGACCGGCCCTGCCGCGTTCCCGGACGCCGCTGCGTCCCCGGGATGACGGCCTCACTCAGCTGGGTGAACCGGATGTCCCTCGGATGTCGCTTCACCGGGGGCGTTCCTACGATCTGATCAATCGTGCGAAACCTTCGGAGGCGGCCATGGCCGACAGGCGCGGAATCGCAGCTCTCGGCGGCATCTCGCTGGCCCTCGCCGTGCTGGCCCCGCTGGCCGGCTGCACGGCCGGGGACGAGGCGCCCGTCGGACCGCACCGGGTCGACGCGGCCCCGCTGGTCCACCTCTCGGCGGACGCCAAGGCCGACCCCTCCCAGCCGGTCACCGTGACGGCCGTCCAGGACAGCCGGCTCACCGACGTCACCGTGGTCGGCCCGGACGGCCGGGTGGTCGCCGGGAAGCTCGCCGAGGACCAGCGCAGCTGGCAGACCACCGGCCGGCTGAAGGCCGCCACCGCGTACACGGTGCGGATCTCCGCCGACGACGGCAAGGGCGGCCGCGGCGACACCACCGCGAGCTTCAGCACCCTCGCCGCCGAACGCCTGCTCACCGCCAAGCTCGGCCCGGACTCCTCCGGCAGCGGCGTCTACGGGGTGGGCCAGCCGCTCACCGTGGAGCTCTCCGAGGCGGTGAAGGACCCGCAGGCCCGCCAGGAGGTCGAGCGCGCCCTGACCGTCGGCTCCCAGCCCGCCGTCACCGGCGCCTGGTACTGGGTGGACGACAAGAACCTGCACTTCCGTCCGGAGGACTACTGGCCGGCCGGGACGACCGTCTCGCTGGCCTTCGACGGCACCGGCAGCCGGATCGCCGACGGCCTGTACGGCGGTGACCGCAGCTCGCTGAAGCTGCGGATCGGCGAGCGGGTGGAGTCGGTGATCGACGCGGCCGCCCACGAGCTCACCCTGAAGCGTGACGGCGAGGCGCTGCGGACCATCCCGGTCACCACCGGCAAGCCCGGCTTCGACACCCGCAACGGCGTCAAGGTGGTGCTCGGCCAGGAGCGGTCGGTCCGGATGAACGGCGAGACGATCGGGATAGCGCCGGGCAGCACGGAGTCCTACGACCTCGACGTGCTGTGGGCCACCCGGGTGACCTGGAGCGGCGAGTACGTCCACGCGGCGCCCTGGTCGGTCGGCTCGCAGGGCGTCGAGAACGTCAGCCACGGCTGTACCGGCATGAGCACCGGCAACGCCGAGTGGTTCTTCCAGCACACCCGGGTGGGGGACCTGGTGACGGTGGTGAACAGCCGTGGCGGCCGGATGGAGCCCTTCGGCAACGGCTTCGGGGACTGGAACATCGCCTGGACGGACTGGGTCAAGCACAGTGCCTCCGGACAGCCCGTCAGCACCACCGCACCGGCCTCCCAGGCCCCCGCCGCCGGGATGGTCCGCCCCGAGCTCTGAGACCCCCTGAGGCCCCCTCCGGGGGGCGCTCAGCCCTGCGGGTAGGCCAGCCGCAGGGCGGTGTCCACGGCGGCCAGGGCCTCCGCGCGGGAGACGCCCAGGCGGCTCGCCCGGGCGGCGTATTCGGCGGCGGCCTCGGCGGCCAGCCGGTGCGCGGCGTCCCCGGTGGCGGCGATCAGCGTGCCGCGCCGGCCGTGGGTCTCCACCACGCCGTCCGCCTCCAGTTCGCGGTAGGCCCGGGCGACGGTGCCGGCCGCCAGCCCCAGCTCCTCGGCCAGGGCGCGGACGGTGGGCAGCCGCAGCCCGGTCGGCAGCTCGCCGGAGCGGGCCCGGTCGGCGATCTGGGCGCGGATCTGCTCGTACGGGGGAGTGGCCGAGGCGGGGTCGACGGACAGCTGCACGGGGGCTCCTGAGGACGCGGGGCGGCGGGTACGGGAAAGCCCGAGGGCCGCCGACCAGAACTCTGGTCAGCGGCCCTCGGGGTGACGCGGTGGTGCCTACGGGATCAGTGGTGGCCGTGGCCGCTGGTGATCTCGTGGTGCTCCTCGGCGGTCGGCTTGGGGATCTGGCTGCCCTCGCCGTAGAAGCCGCGGGAGAGCTTGGCCCGGGTGCGGGTGACGACGCCGGCCTTGCGGGCCACGCCGTTCTCGTCCGTCTGGGCCGGCAGCTCGACCGGCTGGTTCTGGTCGTGCGCGGTGAGCTTGTACAGGTCCTTCTGCGGCAGCTGGGTGTGCACCTCGACGAACTCGCCGTGCGGCAGGCGCTTGATGACGCCCGACTCGCGGCCGTGCAGCACCTTCTCCTTGTCACGGCGCTGGAGGCCGAGGCACCAGCGCTTGGTGATGATGAAGACGACGACCGGGACGACGAAGAAGCCGACGCGGACGAAGTAGGTGACCGAGTTGATCGACAGGTGCAGGTGGGTGGCGAACAGGTCGTTGCCACCGGCCATCAGCAGGATCAGGTAGAGGCTGATCCAGGCGGCGCCCAGGGCGGTGCGGACCGGGGCGTTGCGCGGGCGGTCCAGGATGTGGTGCTCGCGCTTGTCGCCGGTGATCCAGCCCTCGATGAACGGGTAGGCCGCGATCGAGACCAGGACCAGCGGGAAGATCGCCAGCGGGACCATGACACCCAGGTTGAGGGTGTGGCCGCCCCAGACGCTGATCTCCCAGCCGGGCATGATCCGGATCAGGCCCTCGGAGAAGCCCATGTACCAGTCGGGCTGGGCGTCCGTGGACACCTGGTCGGGACGGTACGGGCCGTACGCCCAGATCGGGTTGATCGTGGCGATCGCCGAGATGACGGCGATGAGGCCGAACACCAGGAAGAAGAAGCCACCGGCCTTGGCCATGTAGACCGGCATCAGCGGCATGCCGACGACGTTCTTCTCGGTCTTGCCCGGGCCCGCCCACTGGGTGTGCTTGTGGTAGAAGACCAGGATCAGGTGGGCCACCAGCAGGCCGAGCATGATGCCCGGGATCAGCAGCACGTGGATGGTGAAGAACCGCGGCACGATGTCGTGGCCGGGGAACTCGCCCCCGAACAGGAACATCTGGACGTAGGTGCCGATCAGCGGGACGGCGAGGATCGCGCCTTCCATGAAGCGGATACCGGTGCCCGACAGCAGGTCGTCCGGCAGGGAGTAGCCGAAGAAGCCGTCGAACATGCCCAGGATCAGCAGCAGGAAGCCGAAGACCCAGTTGATCTCACGCGGCTTGCGGAACGCGCCGGTGAAGAACACGCGCATCATGTGGACGAGCATCGCGGCCACGAAGACCAGGGCGGCCCAGTGGTGGATCTGCCGGATCAGCAGACCGCCGCGGACCTCGAAGCTGATGTCCACCGTGGAGGCGTAGGCCTCCGACATCGGGATGCCCTTGAGCGGCACGTACGAGCCGTCGTAGACGACCTCGGCCATCGAGGGCTTGAAGAACAGCGTCAGGTAGACACCGGTCAGGATGATGATGACGAAGGTGTAGAGGCAGATCTCGCCCAGCATGAAGGACCAGTGGTCCGGGAAGATCTTCCGCAGGTTGGCCTTGGCGAGGGAGTAGATCCCCAGCCGGCCGTCAGTCCAGTCAGCCGCGGCTTCCCACTTGTTGGCGGGCTTTTCACGCGTGCTGGAGGGCTTGGCGGCACCGGTCGTGGTGCTGCTCGCGCTACTCATCGAGCACGCTCCCAGTAGCTCGGGCCGACGGGCTCCGCGAAGTCGCCGGTGGCGACCAGGTTGCCCTTCTCGTCAGTGATGATCTTCAGCTGCGGCAGCGGGTGGCCGGCCGGGCCGAAGATCACGCGGGCGCCGTCCGCCAGGTCGAAGGTCGACTGGTGGCAGGGGCAGAGCGCGTGGTGGGTCTGCTGCTCGTACAGGCTGATCGGGCAGCCGACGTGGGTGCAGATCTTGGAGTAGGCGAGGATGCCCTCGAAACCCAGCTCCTTGGACTTGTCGTCCTTGATGTCCTCGGGCGCGATGCGGACCAGCATCAGGGCGTCCTTGGCGATCCGCTGCTGGAAGTCCTCGCTGTGCGTGGACAGGCCCTCCGGCATGGCGAACGTGAGCGAGCCGACGATGATGTCCTCGGGCTTCATCGGCTGCATGGTGTTCATGTTGATGAGCTGCAGCGGCTTGGTCTCGGTCGCCTCCTTCCAACCGGTCTCCTTGAGCTTCTTCTCGGGAAGCGGGCCAAGGTCACGGAGCAGGACCACGCCGGAGAGCGGGACCAGCGCCATGGAGCCGATCAGGGTGTTGCGGATCATCTTGCGGCGGCCGAAGCCGGACTCGGCGGCACCGGTCTTGAACTGCTCGATGACGTCGTTGCGGACCTCGTCGGAGGCCTCGATCGGGTGACGCTCGGCGGGCAGCTCGACGTCCGACATCAGCGTGCGGGCCCAGTGGACCGCACCCGCGCCGATCATGAACAGCGCGACGCCCAGGGTCAGGCCGAGCGCGAAGTTCAGCGCGCTGACGTGACCGAGCGGGAAGATGTAGACGATCTTGTCCGGGTCGATGGCCACGTACGAGGCGATGAACCCGACGGTGGCGAGCATCGAGACCACGAACATCAGCGAGACCTGGCGCTCGGCACGCGACGCGGCCTTCTCGTCGATGTCGGTGCGACGGGGCTCGTGGGCCGGCAGGCCCGGGTCGGCGAACGGGCTGCCGTGGTCGGCCACCTCGCCGGCGGAGCCGTGCGGCTCCGGGAGCTTCTCTTCTGACATGTCGTGGCTCATGACTTCTTGGCCTTGGTGGTGTGGGCGGCGACCCAGATCGCGACCGCGATGAGCGTGCCGAGGCCGAAGATCCAGCCGAACAGACCCTCGGTCACCGGACCGAGGCTGCCCAGGGTGAGACCGCCGGGGTTGGGCTCATCGTTGGTGGTGTGGCGGACGAAGGCCACGATCTGCTTCTTCTGCTCCTCGGGCATGGTGGTGTCCGGGAACGACGGCATGTTCTGCGGGCCGGTCTGCATGGCCTCGTAGATGTGCTTGGCGTCCACGCCCTCCAGCGAGGGGGCGTACTTGCCCTTGGTCAGGGCACCACCCTGGCCGGCGAAGTTGTGGCACTGGGCGCAGTTGGTGCGGAACAGCTCGCCACCCTTGGAGACGTCCTCGGGGTTGGTCGAGGTGAACTGCTCCTCCGTCGGGGTCACCGGGCCGGGACCGAGGGAGGCGACGAAGGCGGCGAGCTGGTCGATCTCCGCCTGCGAGTAGATGTTCTTCTTGCGCGGGACCTGGGCGCCGGGCTGCTGGGCCGGCATGCGGCCGGTGCCGACCTGGAAGTCGACAGCGGCGGAGCCGACGCCGACCAGGCTCGGACCGTCACTGCTGCCCTGGCCGTTCAGGCCGTGGCAGGAGGAGCAGCCCACGGCGAAGAGCTTCTTGCCCTCATCGATCGCGAGCGACTGCGCGGCGACGTCGGCCTGCGCCTTGTCGGCGGGCGCGAACGCGGCGTACAGCCCCCCGGTTGCCGCCAGGGCGAGAAGTAGGACGACCAGCGCCGCCAATGGGTGGCGCCGTCGTGCGGAGAGCTTTTTCACGGAATAACCCCGGTGTCAGGATCTGGTCGACTGGTGGGTGCACCCGGCGGCCGGTCTGGCCGGCACGAGGCTGCCTGTCTAGGGCTGCGCGCGCGGTCGGTCGGTGGGAGCGTCGGCACCGGCAGAAGCGGCCCGTCGCCGGTGAGGGCGGGGGCCGCAGCCGGTGGCCAGCGACCTGATCAGCTGGTTACTTGATCAGGTAGATGGTCGCGAACAGGCCGATCCACACGACGTCGACGAAGTGCCAGTAGTACGACACGACGATCGCGGCGGTGGCCTGCTCGTGCGTGAAGCGCTTGGCTGCGTACGTCCGTCCCAGGACCAGCAGGAAGGCGATCAGACCACCCGTCACGTGCAGCCCGTGGAAGCCGGTGGTCAGGTAGAACACCGTGCCGTACGGGTCGGAGGACAGCGACAGGCCGTCCTTCTTGACCAGCTCGGTGTACTCGAAGACCTGGCCGCCGATGAAGACCGCGCCCATGGCGAACGTGAGGATGAACCACGCCCGGAGCTTCTTCACGTCTCCGCGCTCGGCGGCGAACACGCCGAGCTGACAGGTCAGCGAGGAGAGCACCAGGATCGTGGTGTTGACCGAGGAGAAGGGCACGTTGAGGGCGTGGGCCTTCTCGGTCCAGAACTCCGGCCCCTTGACGGAGCGGAGCGTGAAGTACATCGCGAAGAGGGCCGCGAAGAACATCAACTCGGAACTGAGCCAGACGATCGTTCCGACGCTGACCATGTTCGGCCGGTTGACCGATCCGTGCGCGTGCCCGGTTTCTACTGCTGTTGCTGTCGCCACGACGGACATTATGTCGGTCCCTTATTCCGTCTTCACGTCGGGGGGTGTCCCTCGGAGTGTCCGGTGCGTGCGGTATGCCCGCTTGGGGGGCGACGGGGTGTCCGTACGGGGGGTGAGCAGCGGCGTGTCCCTTTTCTGATGGTTCCTCGGAGGAGCCTGGACCCCGTTGCCCGGCGCGCCGGTGCACGGTCGGAGTAGCCGCGGGAGGTAGGGGGGAAGGCGCCCGGGTGAGCCGTACGGGTGGACCGGGTGGGGTCGGGTGACGGGCCGTCCTCCAGGCGGGTGAGTCCAGGGCGCGGTGGCTTGAGGAGGAACGTGCGCGAGGGGGACTCGGCGGAGGGTGATCGGGAGTAGCATCCGGATCAGGCGAACGTGGTCCGGATCACACTTGAGGGAGCAGGGCCCATGGCGTACACGACCGATGAGACGCTCACCGTCCTCGTCTACAGCGACGACCGCAACACCCGCGAGCAGGTGCTGACGGCGCTCGGCCGCCGCCCTGCCGAGGACCTTCCGGAACTGTCCTACCTGGAGTGCGCGACCACCCCCGCGGTGCTCAAGGCACTGGAGAAGGGGGGAGTGGACCTCTGCGTGCTGGACGGCGAGGCCGTTCCGGCCGGCGGGCTGGGCCTCGGGCGCCAGCTCAAGGACGAGATCTACGGCTGCCCGCCGGTCCTGGTGCTGATCGGCCGGCCGCAGGACTCCTGGCTGGCCGCCTGGAGCCGGGCCGACGCCGCGATCTCCCGTCCGGTGGAGCCGGTGGCGCTGGCCGGGGCGGTCGCCACCCTGCTGCGGGACCGGCTGGCGAAGCGGACTCCGGCCGTCCGCTGAAATCCGCGCCAGGAGTAGGAAAGACAGGGGTAGAAGCGGGCGCTCCGCTCGATAGGCTGGCTCCATCCGTACGGACGTCCCCGGAGCGGGGAACCGACAACAGCTGGAGTCAGCCATGGTGAACGTGAACCCTGCGAACGGCGGTAGCGACCCCGCGCAGGTGGTCCGCACCTGGCCGGACCTCCTGGCGGCACTGTTGCAGGGGGAGGACCTCGACCGCTCGTCCACCGCGTGGGCGATGGACCGGATCATGAGCGGCGAGGCGTCCCCCGTCCAGGTGGCCGGGTTCATGATCGCGCTGCGGGCCAAGGGCGAGTCGGTCGAGGAGATCGCCGGCCTGGTCGACGCGATGTACGCGCACGCCGAACCGCTGGAGATCCCCGGCCCGGCGGTGGACATCGTCGGCACCGGCGGGGACCGGGCGAAGACCGTCAACATCTCCACCATGTCGGCGATCGTCGCGGCGGCCGCCGGCGCCAAGGTGGTCAAGCACGGCAACCGGTCGGCCTCCTCGACCAGCGGCTCCTCGGACGTGCTGGAGAAGCTCGGGGTGGCGCTGGACCTCTCCCCCCGGCGGGTCGCCGAGGTGGCCGAGGAGGTCGGGCTGACCTTCTGCTTCGCGGCGAAGTTCCACCCCTCGATGCGGCACGCCGCCACCGCGCGGCGCGACCTCGGGGTGCCGACCGCCTTCAACATCCTCGGTCCGCTGACCAACCCGGCCAAGGTCACCGCGCACGCCATCGGCTGCTTCGACACCCGGCTGTCCGGGCTGATCGCCGGGGTGCTGGCCCGGCGGGGCGCCACCGCGCTGGTCTTCCGCGGCGACGACGGGCTGGACGAGCTGACCATCACCACCACCTCGCAGGTCTGGCTGGTGCGCGACGGGGTCGTCACCGAGTCCACCTTCGACCCGCGGGACGTGGGCATCGAGCTGGTCGGCATCGAGGCGCTGCGCGGGGCGGACGCCTCGTACAACGCCGAGGTCGCGCGGCGGCTGCTGGCCGGCGAGCACGGGCCGGTGCGGGACGCCGTCCTGCTGAACACGGCGGCGGCGCTGGTCGCGCTGGAGCTGGGCGACGCGCCGCTCACCGAGCAGTTGGCGGCCGGCATGGAGCGGGCCGCGAAGGCGATCGACTCCGGTGCCGCGCAGGACCTGCTGCGGCGCTGGTCGGAGGCCACCAGCCGGGCCTGAGGCGGCAGTTGGGGAGCCCGTGCCGGTACGCCGGTGCGGGCTCCCGTGCTGTCCGGATGCTGGATGCCCGTTTGACCACCCGGTGGACCAGGCCTAGAGTCTTCGCCAGGTCATGAGTGACAGCGCCAAGCCCCAGCTGGCTGTCCGGCAACCCTCCGTCCGTGGCGGGGTGCCCTGGGTGAGGACCGGGTCGTCACGGCAAGCCGTCCGTGCGACAAGCGCGGACGCCCGACGACTAGCACTCCCGGGGTCCCTTGCCCCAGAAGGAGTGCATCCCCATGTCTCTGGCCACCGAAATCCGCACCCCGCTCGCCGTCCTCGGCGCCGACGTCCAGGTCCCGCTCGCCAGCGGTGAGAAGGTCGGCTACGCGGCGCTCGACTACGCGGCGAGCTCGCCGGCGCTCCAGCGGGTGTGGGACGACGTCGCCGCCTACGCGCCGTACTACGGCAGCGTCCACCGCGGGGCCGGGTACCTCTCCCAGCTGTCCACCGACCTGTTCGAGCAGAGCCGCCGCACCGTCGGCGAGTTCCTCGACCTGCGCGAGGGAGACCAGGTGGTCTTCACCCGGGCCACCACCGACTCGCTCAACCTGCTGGCCTCCGCCGTCCCGGCCGGCACCCGGGTGTTCGCCTTCGAGACCGAGCACCACGCCTCGCTGCTGCCCTGGGCGCACGCCGGACTGGACGTCACCTACCTGCGGGCGCCGCGCTCGCGGGCCGAGGCGGTGGCCGCGCTGGACGCCGCGCTCGCCGAGGCGCCCGAGGGCCCCAAGCTGCTCTGCGTCACCGGCGCCTCCAACGTGACCGGCGAGCTGTGGCCGGTCGCCGAGCTGACCGCGACCGCGCACCGGCACGGCGCCCGGGTGGTGCTGGACGCCGCCCAGCTGGCGCCGCACCACCGGGTCTCGGTGCGCGAGCTGGACGTCGACTGGATCGCCTTCTCCGGCCACAAGATCTACGCGCCGTTCGGCGCCGGGGTGCTGGCCGGCCGGGCGGACTGGCTGGACGCGGCCGAGCCGTACCTGGCCGGCGGCGGGGCGACCCGGACGGTGGCCCGGGAGGCCGACGGCTCGGTGGCCGTGCAGTGGCACACCGGCCCGGCCCGGCACGAGGCCGGCTCGCCGAACGTCATCGGCGCCTACGCGATCGCCTCGGCCTGCCGGGCGCTGACCGAGGCCGGCTTCGACGGGCTGGAGGCCCGCGAGCAGCAGCTGATCGCCCGGCTGACGGCAGGGCTGGCCGAGATCCCGCAGGTCAAGGTGCTGAACCTGTTCGGCGAGGGCTCCGCCCGGGTGGGCGTGCTGTCCTTCGTCGTCCGGGACTGGAACAGCTCGCACTTCTCCGCCGCGCTGTCCGCCGAGTACGGCATCGGGGTGCGCGACGGCCTGTTCTGCGCCCACCCGCTGGTGCGCACGCTGCTGGGCGACGAGGACGAGGCACCGTCCGAGTGTGGTGCGCCCGAGCCGTCGCTGCCGGGCGAGCGCAGCCTGAACGCGATCCGGGTGAGCTTCGGCGCCGGGACGCCGGACGAGCACGTCGACCGCTTCCTGACCGCCGTCCGGGAGCTGGTCACGGAGGGTGCGGCGTGGAACTACCGCAACGAGGGCGGGCGCTGCGTCGCCACCGTGCAGGTCGAGCGGGGCCGGCGCGCCGAGGGCTGACCGCTACTCGTCCAGGCCGAGGGCGAAGGCGGCCTCCAGGTCGTGCTGGGAGTAGGTGCGGAAGGCGATCTGGGTCTCGGTGTGGGCCACGCCCGGGACCTTGTTGAGCCGGCCCGGGATGACCTCGGCCAGGTCGTCGTGCCGGCGCACCCGCACCATCGCCACCAGGTTGTAGCCCCCCGTCACCGAGTAGACCTCGCTCACGCCGTCGATGGCGGCGATGGATTCGGCGATCTCCGGGATGCGGTCGACACTGGTCTTGATCAGGACGATGGCGGTGATCACAGTTCGGGCTCCTTTGTGGGGTGCCGCCAGCGTATCGGGCGTCAGCCCGGTCGTCGCGGGGGGTGGCGGACCACGGTGCAGGCGTAGAGGAACCCGGCCGAGAAGCCGATCACGTGGACCAGGTACGCCACCCCGGGGCCGGCCGCGTGCACCGACCACCACTGCAGGACGAACCAGAGGCCGAGCACCAGCCAGGCCGGGAAGCGCAGCGGCAGGAAGAACAGCAGCGGGACGAGGGTGGTCACCCGGGCCCGGGGGTGGAGGCGCAGGTAGGCGCCGAGGGCGGCGGCGATCGCCCCGGAGGCCCCGATGAGCACCCGGGTGGAGTTCGGCGAGTGCGCCTCGGCGAGCGCGAAGCCGTACGTGGTCAGGCTGCCGGCGGCCAGGTAGAAGACGGCGTACCGGGCCCGGCCCAGCCGCCGTTCGACGGTGGGGCCGAAGACCTGGAGGAAGAGCAGGTTCCCGAGCAGGTGCAGCCAGCCGGCGTGCAGGAAGAGCCCGGTGAGGACGGACAGCGCCGGGCGCTTGCCCGGGGTCGGGGCGGCCGGGCAGCCGGGGACCGGGTCGGGGGCCTCGGCGAGCTGTTCGGCGGTCAGCGGCCGTCCGGCCAGCACCTCGGCCGGGACGGCGCCCCAGCGCTGCTCGTACCGCTGCTCCGCGCAGACCCGGGCCTGGCCGGTGCCGTACAGCGGGTTGAGCCCCGCGGCCGGGCCGAGCAGGAAGACCAGGGTGTTGAGGGCGATCAGGGCGTAGCTGACCACGGGGGCGGTCGCCGCCGGGCGGCCGCCCCGGGCGGCGGTGTGGTCGGGGACCGCGAGCGCCATGCGGCCAAGCATCCCTCCGGGCGCCGCAGGTGACACGACGGTTTACGGCAGGTGGACTAGCCCGGGTGTTCAGGCAACCGGTGGTCGCGACGGTTGCCCCAGGCAATAGGCTTGGGGCGGGCATTCCCGCCTCCCGCCGCCGACGCCGGGGCTCCGGGGGGAGCGCCTGCCCCACCCAGGGACCACCCGAGAGGACCCCCGATGACCGTCCCCGCTCTGACCGCCGAGACGCGCTGGCGCTGCACCCTGTGCGGCAACCTCACCCGCTTCGACGTGACCCGCACCGCGCGGGTGACCGAGTTCCTGCACTTCGACCTGGCCGGCGAGTCCAAGGTCGAGGAGACCGAGGTGCTGAGCGAGACCGTCGAGTCGGTGCGCTGCCGCTGGTGCAACGCCGTGGACCAGGTCGAGCTGGTGGCCCGTCCGGGCGCCGAGGAGACGCAGGCCCCCGCCGACCAGGGCTGATCCCCGCCGCGGCGGCGGGGTGGGTGCGCGGCGCACCCGCCCGCGCCGCACGGGACAATACAGAACAGGACGCACGGAGCGTGCCGACGGGGGGCGGCCGCGGCCGTGCCCCGCTGGACCAGGATCGGAGCCGAGGACGTGGTGGACGCAGCGAAGGAGCCCGGCGCAGCCCAGGGGCTTCAGCCCGCTGCGGCCGAGGCCCCGGCCGAGGCTGCCGGGGCGGCGGACGGCGCCTCCGGGTCCGCGGCGGAGCGCGCCGTCGAGAAGCTCGACCGGCCGCTGCCCGAGGGCGTGCGCCGTCGGGTGGTCGGCCTGGCCTCGGACGCGCTCGGCGGGGTGCCGCCGGCCGAGCTCCCGCAGAGCCTGCGTCAGTACGTCAAGTTCACCCCGGCGCGGCGGGCCAAGTACGCGGCCACCGCGCTGGCGGCGGCGCTGGAGGCGGAGCCGGCCTTCCGGGTGCGGATAGCGGAGCGGCTGCGTCTCGGGCAGCCGGACCTGGTGAAGGCGCTGGAGTCGGGCACCGTCCCGAGCGCGGCCGATCCGATGGACGTCGCGGCCGCCGCCTACCTGGTGCGTTCGACGGGCTGGAGCCGGCTGGTGGCCGAGGCCGGCGAGGAGGCCGAGCGGGCCGGTGCCGAGGACGCGGCCGCGGAGGCGGTCCGGCTGGTGGAGAAGCTGCAGGCCGAGCTGGCCGAGGTGCGGGCCTCCGCGCGGGCGGACGCGGACCGGCAGCGGGCCGAGTCCGACGGCGTCCGCAGGGAGGCCGAGTCGCTGCGCAAGAGGGTGCGGTCGCTGGAGAGCGACACCCGCCGGGCGCAGGCCGAGACCCGCCGGGTGGCCGGCGAGCTGGACGTGCTGAAGGCGCAGGCCGCGGCCGAGCGCGGCGCGGCCGAGAGCGAGGCGCGCCGGCTCCGGCACCGGGTCCTGGAGCTGGAGAACGCGGCCGAGCAGGGCCGCCGTTCGGCCCGCGAGGGGCGCAGCGTCGAGGACATGCGGCTGCGGCTGCTGCTGGACACCGTGCTGCAGTCGGCCCAGGGGCTCCAGCGGGAGCTGGCGCTGCCGGTCGCCCAGATCCGCCCGGCGGACCTGGTGGAGGCGGTGGTGCCGGGGGCGGCCTCGCCGCACGACGTGGCCCGGCGCGGGCTGGCCGAGGACGATCCGGCGCTGCTGGACCAGCTGCTGGCGATCCCCCAGGTGCACCTGGTGGTGGACGGCTACAACGTGACCAAGACCGGTTATCCGACGCTGCCGCTGGAGCAGCAGCGGATCCGGCTGCTGGGCGGGCTGGCGATGCTGGCCCAGCGGACCCAGGCGGAGGTCACCTGCGTGTTCGACGGGCAGGACCTGGACGTCCCGGTGATCATGGCGCCACCGCGCGGGGTCCGGGTGCGGTTCAGCCGGACCGGGGAGACGGCCGACGAGCTGATCCGCCGTCTGGTGCGGGCCGAGCCGCAGGGCCGTCCGGTGGTGGTGGTGTCCACCGACCGGGAGGTCGCGGAGGGCGTGCGGAAGGCGGGCGCGCGCCCCGTGGCGTCGGTGCTGCTGCTGAACCGGCTGGCCCGGCCCTGAACCCGGGGAGGTTCGCATGATGCCTGGTCAGGGCCTGTTTCGGAGCATTGTGCGAGTCCGGTGAAGTCAGTGTGGGGACCGGAGTTCACGCCTTCGGGGGAGTGGCAAAACGGATAGATCTTCACTAGGGTCTGGCGTCAAACCTATTTTCCGGAATCTCATCCCATCAGGTGAGCCCGTTGGAAGAAGGAGCCGGTCCCTTGGCCTCCCACCGCCGTCCCAAGCAGCCGAGCCGCGCACGGATCTCCGTGCTCACCGCGGCCGCTGCGACCGCGGTCGCCCTCTCCGCCCAGGTGGCCGCGCACGCCGCGCCGCAGCCGAACAAGACGGACGTCAAGGCGCAGATCGACCAGCTCCAGGAGGAGCAGGAGCAGGCGGCCGAGAAGTACAACGGCGCCAAGGAGCGGGCCGACCAGCTGCGCAAGCAGGCCGACCAGCTGCAGGACCAGGTGGCCCGCGGCCAGGAGCAGATGACCCAGCTCCAGGGCGGCCTCGCCGAGGTGGCGGGCGAGCAGTACCGCAGCGGCGGCATCGACCCGTCCGTCCAGCTGATGCTCTCCTCGGACCCGTCCGGCTACCTGGACAAGGCCTCCACCGTCCAGCAGGCCAGCACCAGTCAGGCCGAGGCGCTCAAGGGGCTGCTGGACCAGCAGCGCCGGCTGGACCAGGAGAAGACCGAGGCGGCCGCCGTGCTCGCCTCGCTGGACACCACCACCAAGGACCTGAACCAGGCCAAGTCGGACGTCAACACCAAGCTGAAGGCCGCCCAGGACCTGCTGAACTCGCTGAGCTCCGCCGACCGCGCGGCGCTGCGGGCCCAGCAGGCGCAGGACGACCGCGCCTCGCGCGGCAGCGACCGGGTCGACCTCGGCAGCCTGCCGCCAGCCAGCGGCTACGCGGCCACGGCGCTGGCCAAGGCGATGAGCAAGCAGGGCTCGCCGTACGTGTGGGGCGCCACCGGGTCGACCACCTTCGACTGCTCGGGCCTGATGGTCTGGGCGTACGGGCAGGCGGGCGTCTCGCTGCCGCGCACCTCGCAGGAGCAGGGCCACTACGGCACCCGGATCCCCTCGCTGGACCAGGCCCAGCCGGGCGACCTGGTGATCTACGGCCCCGACATGCACCACGTCGGGATGTACATCGGCAACGGCATGGTGGTCCACGCGCCGCACACCGGTGACGTGGTGAAGGTGATGAAGGCCGACGCGATGTCGATCAACACCATCCGCCGGGTCTGACGGACCGACACGCCCGAGGGGCTCCCGCGGGGGCCTGTGAAAAGCGCCACCCCCGTCCGGGGTGGCGTTTCGGGTTTCCGGCCCCTCGACGACCACATGGTGAGAACCGATCAGCCTTGTGTGCGTCAATGGTCACCATCGGTCATTTTCACAAAGGAACTTGGGTAATCTTCTGTCTTTTTTCTGACAAGGATTTGAACCGATCACGGTTCAGTTACTAGGGTCATGCTCCGAACCACCGCACTGTCGATCGCCCAGCCAGGGTGGCGGCGGTGGTTACCGTCGAGTTCGCAAGGCAGCGGGACAGGTCGAAGCGACTGTCCGACAGGGGAGCCCAGTGGTAGGGGGCGCTGCGGAGCGGAGCCGGGGAACCACGTTCCTCCGGGGTGAATCGGCGCCAGGTCGGCCGGTGGAACGGCCGTGAGGCGTCGTAGGGCATGCTTCCGGCCCGAACCCGTCAGCTCACCCGGTAGGCGGCCGTAGGAAGAAGGAGTCCGCCTTCGTGGCGTCCCATCGTCGTCCCAAGCCCGCCGGCCGCGCCCGGGTCTCGATCCTGACCGGCGTCGCCGCCGCAGCCGTCGTCCTCTCCGCGCAGGGTGCCCACGCGGACCCGCAGCCGACCAAGGAACAGGTCAAGGGGCAGGTCGACCAGCTCAACGAGCAGGCCGAGGTCGCGACCGAGAACTACAACGCCGCCCAGGCCAAGCAGCAGGACCTGGAGAAGCAGGTCTCCGGCCTGCAGGACCAGGTGGCCCGTCAGCAGGCCCAGGTCACCGAGCTCCAGGGCGGCCTCGCCGAGATCGCCGGCGAGCAGTACCGCAACGGGGGGATATCCCCCACCGTCCAGCTGATGTTCTCCTCCAGCCCGGACAGCTTCCTCAGCCAGGCCGACGCGCTGAACCAGGCCGGCAGCACCCAGAAGGGTCAGCTGAAGGAGCTCCAGGAGCAGCAGCGCAAGCTCGACCAGGACCGCAACGAGGCCCAGGGCAAGCTCGCCGAGCTGGAGTCGACCACCCAGCAGCTGAAGGCCTCCAAGGACGAGGTCCAGGGCAAGCTGAAGGCGGCCCAGGACCTGCTCAACACGCTGACCGAGCAGGACCGCCAGGCGCTGCGCCAGGCCGAGGAGAAGGCCGCCGCCGAGGCCAAGGTCAAGGCCGACGCCGCCCAGGCCCAGCAGCAGCAGGCCGACCGCGCCTCCCGCGACAACAGCCGCGGCAGCCTCTCGGCCCCCACGACCACCGCTCCGGTGAACGTGGCCCCCGGCAGTTCGCGCGGTGCCGCCGCGCTGTCCGCCGCCGCCTCCAAGATCGGCAGCCCGTACGTCTGGGGCGCCACCGGCCCGGGCTCCTTCGACTGCTCCGGTCTGATGGTCTGGGCGTACAACCAGGCCGGCGTGTCGCTGCCGCGCACCTCGCAGGCGCAGGCCTCGGCCGGCACCCGGCTCGGGACGGACCTCTCCAAGGCCCAGCCCGGCGACCTGCTGATCTTCTACACCGACGCCCACCACGTCGGCATCTACGCCGGCAACGGCCAGGTGCTGCACGCCCCCAAGCCGGGCGCGTCGGTGCGCTACGAGGCGGTCACCAACATGCCGCTGACCGGCATCGTGCGGGTCTGATCCCCGCTCGGACGTCTCCAGGCCCGGTCTCCCCCAGGGGAGGCCGGGCCTGCGGCTTTTCCGGCGGCTCGATCTGATGTCCGATTGGTGAGTGAATATTCGGGTTGGGAGGGGTTTGGACTCGCTTGCCCGGACTCGCTAACGTCTGCCACCGGACTCCCGCTCGACGGCCGCCCGTCCCGGTGCGGCGGCGGGGGCCGCGCCGCAGGATTGGAGCCGCTGCCGCCATGCCCGTGCACCGCCGTTCCCAACTGCTCACCCGGGCGCTGGTGCTGACCGCGGCCGCCGCCACCGCGTTGGGCGCGGCCACCGGAGGCAGCGCCCAGGCGGCCCCCGCCAGCCCCGACCCGGGCGACCGTCAGGACGTCAAGACGCAGGTCGAGCAGCTGTACGACGAGGCCGAGCAGGCGTCCGAGAGGTTCAACGCCGCGCAGGAGGCCCAGCGGCGGCTCCAGGGCGAGACCACGATCCTCCAGGGCGAGATCGCCCTCGCCCAGGACCAGCTCAACGGGCTGCGCGGCGACCTGGCGATGGTGGCCGGGGCCGAGTACCGCGGCGGCGGGATGACCCAGACCGCCCAGCTCATCCTCTCGCCCGACCCGGAGGGCTACCTGGCCCGCGCCCGCACCCAGGGCCAGGCCGCCGTGCGCCAGCAGGAGACCCTGCACGAGCTGATCACCCGCCAGCGCCGGCTCGACCAGCGCCGTACCGAGGCGGCCGACAAGCTCGCCGAGCTGGACCGGACCCGGCGTTCGCTCGCCGACAGCAAGCAGCAGGTCCAGCAGCGGCTGGCCGGGGCGCAGAAGCTGCTGAACGGCCTGGGCGCCGTCGAGCGGGCCCGGCTGGCGGTCCAGGACGCCCGGGACGCCGAGCAGCGCGCCACCCGGGGCACCGACCGGCTGGACCTCGGCACCGCCCCGCCCGCCTCCGAGCGCGGGGCGGCCGCGCTGGCCGCCGCGGTGCGGATGATCGGCTCCCCGTACGTCTACGGGGCCACCGGCCCGCACGCGTTCGACTGCTCCGGTCTGATGTACTACAGCTGGCGGCAGGCCGGAGTGACCCTGCCGCGCACCTCGCAGGCCCAGGCGTACGCCGGGCAGCGGATCAGCCTGTCCGAAGCGCGACCGGGAGACCTGGTGATCTTCTACCGGGACATGCACCACGTCGGCATGTACGCCGGCGGCGGCGTGATCGTGCACGCCCCACGCCCGGGCGCCAGGGTCCGCTACGAGAGCGTCACCGCCATGCCGGTCTCCGGGGTGGTCCGGCTCTGAGCGCCCCGCCGTCCGGCCCCGCCGGACCCGCCGCCATACGTCGCCCCCGCCGCGTGCTGTCCCGGCGGGGCGCGCTGCTGCTCGCGGCCGGCGGGCTGGCCCAGCTGTCGCTGCCGTCGGCCGCCCCGCCGGCGCCCGCGGCGCGGCCGGTGGACCGGCGCGCCGAGGTGGCCGCCGCGCTGGCGGAGCGGGCGCGCTCGGCCCCGCCCTGGGCCGGGCTGCCGGTGGCCGAGGCCGGGTACCGCAACCTGGTGCTCGGCGCCGCCGGCGGGGAGCGGGTGACCGCCGCCGCCGACCTGGCGGTGCGGATCGCCGGTTACGACGAGCACCCGGTGGTGTACCCGCGCCGGATCGGGCTGGTACGGGCCGGGGACGGCTGGCGGGTCGAGCGCGAGGAGAGCGCGTCCGGGCCGCCCGCGCCGTGGGACTTCGGGCCGCTCCGGTCCTCGCCGGGCGCCCACTGCCTGGTGGTCGGGCCGGCCGCGGGACCCGACCAGGCCGAGCTGGTCGCGGTGGGGGACCGGGCGGTGCCCGCCGTCACCGAGGTCTGGGGCGGTGCCTGGCCGGAGCGGCTGCTGCTGGAGCGGCCGGCCACCGAGGAGCAGTTCGCCCGGCTGCTGGAGGGTGACCCGGCCGGCTGGACGGGCATGGCGGCGGTCACCGTGGCCGCCCCCGGCGCGCCCTGGCACACCCCGGCGGACCGGGTGCTGGTCAACCCGGAGGCGTACGGGCGGCTCAGCGGCTTCGGCCGCCAGGTGGTGGTCACCCACGAGGCCACCCACGTCGCGACCAGGGCCGACACCCGGGCCTGGACCCCGCTGTGGCTCTCCGAGGGCGTCGCCGACTGGACGGCGTACCGGGACTCGGGCCGCGGCCCGCAGCAGATCGCGCCCGAGCTGGCCCGGGACGTGGCCGCCGGGAAGCTGCCCGCCGCGCTGCCCGCCGACCGGGACTTCGCCGCCGGGGCCACCGGCATCGCCCAGGCCTACGAGCAGTCCTGGCTGGCCTGCGAGCTGATCGGCCGCACCCACGGGCCGCAGCGGCTGGTCGCCTTCTACCGGGCGATCGGCGCGGCCGACGGGCAGGGCGAGGACCGGGAGCGCCGCACCGACCGGCTGATGCGCCGCGAACTGGGCGTCGGCCTGGCGGAGTTCACCCGGCTCTGGCTGGAGCAGGTGGCGGCGCTGAAGGGCTGACCGGCCGGGGAGGGCAGGTCAGCGGCGCTGTTCGGCCGGGGTGCCCGGGTGGTCGATGCCGTCCAGCAGGTCCTGCTCGTAGGCGATGCCCGGGCGCACCGGGTAGCCGCCGGACGGCAGCGCGGCGGGCTCGCGGTCCAGCACCACGGTCGGCGGCAGCGGCGCCTCGCCGCGGGTGGAGCGCCAGAGCCGCACGCAGGAGAGCACGGCGGCGGCCAGCAGCAGCAGGTTGCGCGCGGCCAGGACGGCGACCGCCGCCGGCTCGCTGGCCAGGACCTGGGTGAACATGGTCGGGAACTCGACCAGGGTCAGCGGGCAGGCGAGCAGGATCAGCACCGCCACCGGCCGCTGGCTGCTGTTGCGCACGGTCAGGCAGACCGCCGCGACGCCGACCAGCCAGACCAGGTACTGCGGGCTGATCACCCGGCTGGTCACCACGAAGATCAGCAGCGCGCACAGCGCGGCGTCGTACATGGTGGCCGCGCTGCGGCGCTTGGAGGTGTAGCGCCACAGCAGCAGCCAGGCGAAGCCCAGCAGGGTGCCGGCCATCATGACCTTGCTGATCACGTCGACCCACGGCCCGAGCATCTCGGGGGAGCCGTAGTTCATGGTGACCTTGCCGTCCCAGGCGTCGGCGATCCGGGCGAAGTGCAGCGGCAGCGCGCCGAGCGACTCCACCTCGATGCCGCGGTCCTTCTGGAACGCCAGGAACTCGAAGGCGCCGTTCATCCCGGCCGTCAGCAGGAAGCCGATCGAGACGGCGGTGGCCGCCGCCAGCGTCCAGGAGCGGCGGGTGCGGCGGCCGGAGGGGGTGCCGATCAGGCCGATCAGCGGCCAGATCTTGACGATGCCGCCCAGGCCCAGCAGCAGCCCGCCGACCGCCGGGCGGCGGATCAGCGCCAGCAGGCCGGCCAGGGCGACCGCGGTGACGATGACGTCGAAGCGGTTGTAGATCATCGGGCCGAGCAGCGGGACGCCCACCACCCACATCCAGGCGCCGGTCAGCGCCCGGCCCCGGCGCAGGCCGGTGCGCACCAGCAGCGCGGCCGCGGCGGCGTCGGCGATCCCGCAGATCACCCAGAACGAGACCAGGTACGACCAGGGCAGCAGGCCCGGCAGCAGGATCACCAGGGCGGCGCCCGGCGGGTACTGCCAGGTCACGTCGTCGAACGGGAAGGTGCCGGTCTGGAGCACGCCGTACCAGGCGTGGTAGATCATCCAGACGTCCGCCGTGACGTCGCCGCCGGGCGCCTTCAGCACACCCGTCGCCAGCAGCACCAGCAGGGCGCGGGTGGCGACCCAGGTCGCGCCGAGCGCGGCGAGCGCCCCGAGCGGGCGGCCGAGGCGGCCGCGCGAAGAGCCGGGCTCGGTGGCCGGGGCCAATTCCACTGCGCTCCCTCGTTCGTCTCGGACGTCCCCACCGGAGGCGTCGTACCGACGGACGCCCGGGCCGCGTGCTGGACGACGGCCTAGGTACTAGGACTGACCCGGGGGTCAAACGGTTGCCGTGCGCGGTTCCGTTCCCGGTGGGTCATGGTGTTGACCTATCGTACGGATCACCCAGCGGTACACCGCGCACCCCCCGACCGAGCGAGCCGTGGCCTGATGCACAGAACCTTGATCGTCACCAACGACTTCCCGCCCCGCCCCGGTGGCATCCAGGCCTTCGTGCACAACATGGCCGTGCGTCAGCCCGCAGGCAGTGTCGTGGTCTACGCCTCGACCTGGCGGGACGGCACCGAGGTGGCCCGGTTCGACGCCGAGCAGCCGTTCCCGGTGATCCGGGACCGGACGAAGGTGATGGTTCCCACACCGCGGGTCACCCGGCGGGCCGCCGAGATCCTGCGCGCGGAGAAGTGCGACTCGGTCTGGTTCGGCGCCGCCGCCCCGCTCGGGCTGATGGCGCCCGCGCTGCGCCGGGCCGGCGCCGGGCGGCTGCTCGGCATGACCCACGGGCACGAGGCCGCCTGGGCCCAGCTGCCGGTCTCCCGGCAGCTGCTGCGCCGGATCGGCGCGGGCACCGACGTGCTGACCTACCTGGGCGAGTACACCCGCTCCCGGATCGCCGCCGCGGTCGGGCCGCAGGCCGCGGCCCGGATGGTCCAGCTGCCGCCGGGCGTGGACGAGACGACCTTCCACCCGGGCTCCGGGGGCGCCGAGGTGCGCCGCCGGCTCGGGCTGGCGGACCGGCCGGTGGTGGTCTGCGTCTCCCGGCTGGTGCCCCGCAAGGGCCAGGACACCCTGATCGAGGCGATGCCGCAGATCCTCGCCGACGTGCCGGACGCGGTGCTGCTGATCGTCGGCGGCGGCCCGTACCGGGCGGACCTGGAGAAGCTCGCGGACGCCACGGGCGTCCGGGACTCGGTGCGGTTCACCGGCTCGGTGCCGTGGGAGGAGCTGCCCGCCCACTACGGGGCCGGGGACGTCTTCGCGATGCCGTGCCGCACCCGGCGCGGGGGGCTGGACGTCGAGGGCCTGGGCATCGTCTACCTGGAGGCCTCGGCGACCGGCCTGCCGGTGGTCGCGGGGGACTCCGGCGGCGCGCCGGACGCGGTGCTGGAGGGCGAGACCGGGTACGTGGTGCCCGGCGGCTCGGCCCCGGCGGCGGCCGAGCGGATCGTACGGCTGCTGCGCGACGAGGAGCTGCGGCGGCGGATGGGCGAGGCCGGGCGGCGCTGGGTGGAGCGCTCCTGGCGCTGGGACCTGCTGGCCGGGCGGCTGACCTCGCTGCTGGCCGGCTGACGCGGGTACGCCGAAGGGCCCCGGGGAGTCCCCCCGGGGCCCTTCGGCGTACCGGTGCGGCCCTACTTCCGGTACAGGGCCTCGATCTCGGCGGCGTAGTCCTTCAGCACGACGTTGCGCTTGAGCTTGAGCGAAGGCGTCAGGTGGCCGCTCTCCTCGGAGAACTCGGTGTCCAGCAGGCGGAACTTCTTGACCGCCTCGGCGTGCGAGACGGCCGCGTTGCCGTCGTCCACCGCGCTCTGGAGGGCGGCCAGCAGGTCCGGGTCGGCGGCGAGGTCGGCGACGGTGGCGTCGGCGGGCTTGCCGTTGAGCTCCTTCCACTTCGGGAAGAAGTCCGGGTCGACGGTGATCAGGCAGGCGATGAAGGGCTTGCGGTCGCCGACCACCATGACCTCGCCGACCAGGGCGTGGGCCCGGATCCGGTCCTCGATCACGGCCGGGGCGACGTTCTTGCCGCCGGCCGTGACGATGATCTCCTTCTTGCGGCCGGTGATCGTCAGGTAGCCCTCGGAGTCCAGCGAGCCGAGGTCCCCGGTGGCGAACCAGCCGTCCTTGAAGGCGTCCGCGGTGGCCTGCGGGTTGTTCCAGTAGCCGGTGGAGATGTGCGGGCCCTTGAGGAGGACCTCGCCGTCCTCGGCGATCCGGACGGAGCAGCCGGGCGTCGGCTGGCCGACCGTGCCGATCTTCGGCTTGGCGCACTCGTTGAAGGCGGTGGCGGCGCAGGTCTCCGTCAGGCCGTAGCCCTCCAGGACGGTGAAGCCGATGCCGCGGTAGAAGTGGCCCAGGCGCTCGCCGAGCGGGGCGCCGCCGGAGATGGCGTGGGTGGCCCGGCCGCCGAGCGCGGCGCGCAGCTTGCTGTAGACCAGCTTGTCGAAGACGGCGTGCTTGAGCCGCAGGACCAGGCCCGCGCCGCCCGCGTCCAGCGCCCGGCTGTAGGCGATCGCGGTGTCGGCGGCCTTGTCGAAGATCTTGCCCTTGCCGTCGGCCTGGGCCTTGGCGCGGGCGGTGTTGTAGACCTTCTCGAACACTCTGGGCACGCCCAGGATCAGGGTCGGCTTGAAGGAGGCCAGCTCGGCGGTGACGTTCCGGACGTCGGAGACGTGGCCGAGCTTGATCGGCGCCATGATCGGGGCGATCTCGACGATCCGGGCGAACACGTGGGCCAGCGGCAGGAAGAGCAGCACGGAGCTCTCGCCGGTGTGGAACAGCGGGGCCAGGCGCTCGACCACGTTGCCGCACTCGGCCAGGAAGTTGCCGTGGGTCAGCTGGCAGCCCTTCGGGCGGCCGGTGGTGCCCGAGGTGTAGACGATGGTGGCGATGTCGTCGGGGCCGGCGGTCCGGCGGCGCTCGTGGACGGTCGCGTCCGGGACGTCCTGCCCGGCGGTGGCCAGCGCGGCGATCGCCCCGCCGTCGATCTGCCAGGTGTGCTCCAGCCCGGGCAGCCGGTCGCGGACCTCGGCGACCACCCCGACGTGCTGGTCGGTCTCGGTGATCACGGCGACCGCGCCGGAGTCGCCGAGGATCCACTCGACCTGCTCGGCGGAGGAGGTCTCGTACACCGGCACGACGATCGCGCCGGCCGTCCAGATCGCGAAGTCCAGCAGCGTCCACTCGTAGCGGGTGCGGGACATGACGGCCACCCGGTCGCCGGGCTCGATGCCCGCGGCGATCAGGCCCTTCGCGGCGGCGTGCACCTCGGCCAGGAACTGGACCGACGTCAACTCCTGCCAGTGGCCGTCCACCTTGCGGCTGAGCACGGCGACGTCCGGGTGCTCCTCGGCGTTCCGGTGCACCGGGTCGGCGAGGTTGCCGCCGCTCGGTACCTGGTAGAGGGCCGGAAGGCTGAAGTCGAGCAAGACTGCTCCTCGTTCGCGACGCTGCGGGACGGCAGGACGTTACTGCCCGGTAGGCAGCTTCGACCAGGGGGGTCGGCTCCGGTGTTCGAAGTGTCACACCCGGCCGGGTCCGACCTGGCCGTGACCGGGTCGTTCGAATGGCACCCTACGACAGCGCAGGGCGACCGGCCGGTAACATGCCCGCCCGCCCGGCGCCCGCCCGCACCTCTGCCGCCCCGCGCCGCCGCGCCGCCCACCGGGCGCGATAGCCTGCTCCGGGCGGACCGGGCCGAGCGCGCCCCGGCCGGACCGGCAGGCAGATGGACGAGGCGGAGGGCCATTCCATGGCGGAGCACACCAGGTCGAGCATCACCATCGACGCGACCCCGGCCACGGTCATGGCGGTGATCGCCGACTTCGCCGCCTACCCGGCCTGGACCGGCGAGGTCAAGGAGATCGAGGTCCTCGGCACCGGCGAGGACGGCCGCGCCGCCGAGGTCCGGCTGCTGCTCGACGCCGGCGCCATCCGCGACGAGCACGTCCTCGCCTACACCTGGGATGGCGACCGCGAGGTCTCCTGGACCCTCGTCCGCAGCCAGATGCTCCGCTCGCTGGACGGCTCCTACACCCTCGCCCCGCTCGCCGGCGGCCGCACCGAGGTGACCTACCAGCTCGCCGTGGACGTCAAGATCCCGATGCTCGGCATGATCAAGCGCAAGGCCGAGAAGGTCATCATCGACCGCGCCCTGGCCGGTCTGAAGAAGCGCGTCGAAGGCTGACACGACCGAACGGGGGCCGGACGGCATGACGGCGACACGCACCATCCTGGTCAGCGGCGACGCTGGCGCACCCACGGTGGCCGCCGCCACCGCCCTGCACGCCGCCCGGCGCGGCCACCGCACCTGGCTGCTGGCCGCCGACGACCCGCACCGTGCCCTGGACTCCGCCCTCGGCACCCGGCTGGAGCCCGAACCGCTCCACCACGCACCGGGCCTGACCGTCTCCCGGATCGACGAGCAGGCCGCCTTCCGCTACGCCGTCGGCGCGCTCACCGGCCGGCTCAAGCCCGCCCTCGACCTGCTCGGCGCCGAACAGCTCGACCCCGAGGAGCTCACCGCCCTCCCCGGCATCGCCCGGCTCGCCCTGCTGCGCGCCCTGCCCGCCGCCGACCAGGACGTCCTGGTCGTGCTCGCCCCGCCGCCCGCCGAGCTGATCGCCGCCCTCGCCCTGCCCGAACAGCTCGCCCGCTACCTGGACCGGCTCGTCCCCGAGCAGCGGCAGGCCGCCCGGGCGCTGCGCCCGCTGCTGGCCGGGCTGGCCGGCGTCCCGATGCCCGCCGACTGGCTGTACGAGGGGCGTACCAAGGCCGCCGCGGCACTGGCCGAGTCCCGCGCCGCGCTCACCGACCCCGGCACCAGCGTCCGGCTGGTCGTCCGGGCGGACGGCCACCCGTACACGGAGCTGCGCCGGGTCCGGGCCGGGCTCGCCCTGCACGGGCACCGGCCGGACGCCGTGGTGGTGCACGGCGCGCTGCCCGCGGCCGCCGCCTCCTCGCCCGACCCGTGGCTGGCCGCCCTGGCCCGCCGCCGGCAGGAGGAGCTGACCGGGCTCGCCGCCGAGACCGACGCCCCGGTGCTGGTCGCCGGCCTGGACGACGCCACCCTGGAGGCCGTCGCCGACCGGCTCTACGGCGACGGGGACGGGCCCGAGCGGCTCGCCCCCGAGCCCTGGCCGGTCGAGGACCGGCTCGCCGAGGAGGGCCTGCTGGTCTGGCACCTCGACCTGCCCGGCGCCGACCGCTCCGAGCTGGACCTGGTCCGCCGGGGCGACGACCTGGTCGTCGGGGTCGGCACCCACCGCCGGGTGCTCACCCTGCCGTCCGCGCTGCGCCGCTGCACGGTGGCCGGGGCGGGGCTGCACGACGGCGTGCTCTCGGTGCGGTTCGCGCCGGACCCGGCGCTCTGGCCCCGGGGCTGACGGGGGTTCGGCGGGGGACCGGCGGGATTCGGTCGGGGCTCCGGCGGGTCCTGGACCGGGTTCGGCGGCTTTCCGGGCGGCCCGGCCGGTCGGGTAGCGTCGGGCCGGAGGGCCGCGGGGTGCGGCCACGGCTGAGGAGGCGCCCGCGATGACCAGCACCGACGACCGCACCGAGCCCGGCGGCCGGCCGGACGGCGAGCAGGGCGGCCAGGGGCACCCGTTCGGCCCGGAGCTGGGCCCGCTGGTGGACGAGGTGCGCCGGTTCGCCGGTGCGCTCGGCGACAAGGCCCAGGAGGCGAGCGCCACCACCCTGATCACCCTCTCCGGGCTGGCCGACAAGCTGCGCACCCAGCAGCCGGAGGTCTACTCCCACCTCGCCGCCGCCGGCACCGGGCTCGCCGCCGCGGGCAGTGAGCTGCTGGCCGCCTACCGCGCCGCCGTGGCCGGGCACGAGAGCCGCTGGACCGCCGGGCAGGGCGCGCCGACGGAGAAGATCGACCTCGACGGTGACGGCGACGGCGACGGCGACGGCGGCCGTGGCTCCGGCTTTGACGAGGCTGACGGGCCGTCCGCCAAGCAGTGAAACCGTGACTTCCGGAGGGTGATCGCGCTGCTCTCGTACGTCACGAAGAAGGAGATTAGATACGACTTTTGAAGCATCCCGGCCGCGTCGGCCCAGAGTTGTCTTCGGATAATGTATGCGAGGCTGTGTACGGGGGCCGGGTTGGGCGGTAGCGTTCCGTCCAGCGGAACGAGTGAATAGCTGAGGGACACATGGCTCTGACCATCGGCGTCGATGTCGGCGGGACCAAGATCGCGGCAGGCGTGGTCGACGAGGCGGGCGCGATCCTGGCCCGGACCAGGGTGCCCACCCCGGCCGACCCGCAGTGGGCGGTCGACGCCATCGCGCAGGCCGTGCGCGAGCTCAAGGAGGAGCACCCCGACGTCACCGCGGTGGGCGTCGGCGCCCCCGGCTTCGTCGACAGCAACCGCTCCACGGTGATCTTCGCCCCCAACATCGACTGGGAGAACGAGCCGCTGCGCGGGCGGGTCGAGGAGCTCACCGGCCTGTCCACCGTCGTCGAGAACGACGCCAACTGCGCGGCCTGGGCCGAGTTCCGCTTCGGCGCGGCCGCCGACCACCACGACATGGTGCTGATCACCGTCGGCACCGGCATCGGCGGCGGCATCGTCCTGGACGGCCGGCTGCACCGCGGCCGCTTCGGCGTGGCCGGCGAGATCGGCCACCTCAACATGGTCCCCGACGGCCTGGCCTGCGGCTGCGGCGGCAAGGGCTGCTGGGAGCAGTACGGCTCCGGGCGCGCGCTGCGCCGCTACGGCCGGGAGAAGGCCGCCGCCGACCCGCAGCGCGGCCACCGGATGCTGGAGCTCAACGACGGCGTGGCCGAGACCATCCGCGGCATCCACATCACCCAGGCCGCCGAGGAGGGCGACCCGCTCGCCCTGGAGTGCTACGCCGAGCTGTCCGACTGGCTGGGCCGCGGCATGGCCGACCTCGCCGCGCTGTTCGACCCGGCCGTCTTCGTGCTCGGCGGCGGCGTCTCCGACTCCGGCCGACTGCTGCTCGACCCGGTCGCCAAGGCCTTCGAGCACTACCTGACCGGCGGGGTGCACCGGCCGCGCGCCGAGGTCGTACTGGCCTCGATGGGCTCCGCCGCCGGCATCGTCGGCGCGGCGGACCTCGCCCGCGTCCCGTAACCGCCGTACCCCTTCGAGCCCGCCGGCGGCGGTGCGACCGGGCCCCGACCGCTCCCGGACGCGCCGCCGCCGTCGCACGTCCCGGCCCGGCCGCGTACGGTCGGAGCGTTCCGGTGACCGCCCAGGGGAGGACCATGAGCGCCGCGACCACGACCGCCGAGGCCGAGCCCGGGCCCGCCGCCGCGACCGCCGTACGGGCCGAGCCGCTGCCGCCGCCCGGCCCGGGCCGGCTGCGCCTGCTCAGCTACAACATCCGCTCGCTGCGCGACGACCGGCGGGCGCTGGCCCGGGTGATCCGGGCCTGCGAGCCCGACCTGGTCTGCGTCCAGGAGTCCCCGCGCTACTGGCGGCCCGAGGGCCAGGCCGCCTGGCTGGCCCGGAGCACCGGGACGGCCGTCCTGGCCGGCGGCGGCCGCACCGCCGCGGGCCCGCTGCTGCTCGGCCGGCCCGGCGCGGTGGAGCTGCTGGGGGTGCACGACCGGCTGCTGCCCAAGACCCGCGGCCTGCACGCCCGGGGCTTCGCCGGCGCGCTGCTGCGGCTGCCCGGCACGGCGCCGTTCACCGTCACCAGCTGCCACCTCAGCCTGGACCAGGAGGAGCGGTACGGGCAGTTCGAGCTGCTGCTCGACCAGCTCGGGATCACCGAACTCGGCATCGTGGCAGGGGACTTCAACGAGCACCCGGACGGGCCGGGCTGGCGGCTGCTGGCCTCCCGGCTCCAGGACGGGTACCCGACCGCGCCCTGGGGAGGCGAGTTCACCTCCGTACCGGAGCGCCCCTACCAGCGGATCGACGCCGTCTTCGCCACGCCCGGGATCACCGTCCTCGGCTGCGGGGTGCCGCACGGGCTGCCCGGTGTCACCGAGGCCGACCTGCGGGCCGCGACCGACCACCTGCCGGTGCTCGCCGTCCTCGAACTGCCGACCGGCCGACCGGACTGCCGGACAGGCGACCGGACGGACGGCTAGACCACGGCGCCGTGGTCCGGGTCCTCCGGCTCGTCCTCGTCACGGTCCTTCATCCGCGCGACCAGGGTGACGAAGCCGCCGAGGAAGGCGGTGATCCCCACCCAGGCGGGCCAGCCGGAGATCTCCCGCCAGACCACCGCGTCGACCAGCAGCAGCGCCGGGCCGCCGAGCACCGCCAGCCAGGCGAACTTGGCGGTCACGTCGGCGGGCGGCAGCGGCGGGGGCTCCGGCGGGACGAAGTGGCCCTCGTCGGTCTCCTCGGCCAGCTCGAAGTCGCGCGGGCCCGCGCCGCCCGCCGGCATCACCGGCCGGCCGGAGCGGGGGCGGGGCTGGGGGGCGAGGTCGGAGAGGTCGTCCTGGTCGCCGCGACCGCCGGGGCCGCCCTCCTTGTGGCCGCCCTTGAGCTCGTTCTGCGCCCGGAGGTTCTCGACCTCGGGCCAGTTCGGGTTGTTGAGGTCGACCGGGTCGTCGAACTGGGCCACCAGGGCGGCGAAGATCGCGTCCTGCTCGGCCTGGCTGCGCTCGGGCGCGCGGCGCGGACGGCGTTCGGCGGCCTCCCCCGAGGCGCCCTCGGCGGTGTTCCCGGCGGAGCCCCCGGCGACGTCCTGGACGGGCGGGGGCGTCGGGGTGCCGTCCGGGCCGGTACGGTCCGTCGGCGCACCGCCCGGGGCGGCCGCGTTCGTCCCGCCGTCCTTGGTCGCGCCGTCCTCGCGGGGAGTCTCGTCCCCGCCGCCCGCCGTGCTGCTCTCGTGCACTTCCGGCCCTTCAGCCATGGTGATCGTCGGATTCGACCCGGGTGACGCCCGCCGCGTGCGCGGGAGCCAGCCGTCGGATGAAGTCCTGGCCGGCCGCGAATATTTCCGCCGCGTCGTGGTCCAGCGTCGCGACGTGGAAGCTGCGCTGGCACAGCCGCTCCGTCACGTCCGTCGAGGATATCCGGGCCAGCACCAGTTCCGAGTTGGCCGGCGAGACGACGTGGTCCTGCGGGCTGTGGAAGAGCAGCACCGGCTGGGTCACCTCCGGCAGCAGCCGCTGGACCTCCCGCCACAGCAGGCTCAGCGACCAGGCGGCGTGCAGCGGGGTGCGGTCGTAGCCGACCTCGGTCACGCCGGCCCGGGCGATGTCGTTGGCGACCCCGGGCAGGCTGGGGACCAGGTGGCGCAGCACCGGCAGCAGCGCGCTCGCGGGGGTGTCCGAGCGCACCGACGGGTTGACCAGCACCAGGCCGGAGACCGTCGGCCCGTGCAGCGCCGCGAGCCGCAGCGCCAGCGCGCCGCCCATCGACAGCGCGCAGACGAAGACCTGCTCGCACTCCTCGGCGAGCGCCAGCAGCTCCCGCTCGACCTCGGCGTACCAGTCCTCCCAGCGGGTGAGCTGCATGTCCTGCCAGCGGGTGCCGTGCCCGGGCAGCAGCGGCAGCGACACGGTGTGACCGGCCGCCGCCAGCTCGTCGGCCCACGGCCGCAGCGACTGCGGCGAGCCGGTGAAGCCGTGGCAGAGCAGCACCCCCACCGGTCCGCCGCGGTGGCGGTACGGCTCGGCACCGGGCAGCAACGGCATGGCGGACTCCTTCGCGGGCGGGTGGCGCTGGGGGAGGGGACGCTGGAGGGGAGGTGCTGCGAATTCGCATCGTCCCACGCTCCGCGCCGGGTCGTACACCCCCTACGAGCAGGCCGGGTACGGCCGCTTCGGCGGGGCCGGGCACAGCGGGCGGCCGCGGGGCATTAGGATCGACCGGTCCGCATAACAGGAGGCCCGGGTTGTTCTACCGACTGATGAAGATGATCGTCGCGCCACTGCTTCGGATCTTCTTCCGGCCCTGGATCGAGGGCGAGGAGAACATCCCCACCGAGGGTGCGGCGATCATCGCGAGCAACCACCTGTCCTTCTCGGACTCGTTCTTCTTCCCCGCGCTGATCAAGCGCCGGGTCACCTTCATCGCGAAGGCCGAGTACTTCAACACCCCGGGCCTCAAGGGCCGGCTGACCGCCGCGTTCTTCAAGGGCGTCGGCCAGCTGCCGGTGGACCGCTCGGGCGTGCGCGGCGCCGGCGAGGCCGCGATCCGCAGCGCCATCGCGGTGCTGGAGGAGGGCGAGCTGTTCGGCGTCTACCCCGAGGGCACCCGTTCGCCCGACGGCAAGCTGTACCGCGGCAAGGTCGGCGGCCTGGCCCGCGTCGCGCTGGCCACCGGCGCCCCGGTGATCCCGGTCGCCATGATCGACACCGAGAAGGTGCAGCCGCCCGGCCAGGTGGTCCCCAACTTCGGCATCCGCCCCGGCATCCGGATCGGCCGCCCGCTGGACTTCTCCCGCTACCACGGCATGGAGAACGACCGCTTCATCCTCCGTTCGGTGACGGACGAGGTGATGTACGAGATCATGCGGCTCTCCGGCCAGGAGTACGTGGACATCTACGCGACCGCCGCCAAGCGGCAGATCGCCGAGGACAAGAAGAAGGCCGACGCCGAGCGCCGGGCCGCCGCCAAGGCGGAGAAGGCGGAGGCGGCCGAGGCCGAGAAGGCGGAGAAGGCCGAGCGGGCCGCCGAGGCGGAGAAGGCGGCCGAGGCCGAGAAGTCCGCCGGGGCGGGCACCGCGGAGAAGCCGGAGAAGCCGGAGTAGGCGTCCGGGCGGCCGCTCCGAGCGGCCGCCCGGACAGGCCCGGGGAGGGGCGGGGCGGATGACGGACGACGGCGGCAGAGCCGGCGCGGTCGGCGGCACGGTGGCGGCCGGCGGCATGTCCGTCGAACTCCCGCTCTGGAAGGCGATCTCCTACTTCCGGGTGCTGGCCCTGTGCTACGCGCTGCTGCGGTACTTCAACTCGTACCTGCACTTCCTGCACCCGGTGGCCGGCTGGATCTTCCTCGGCGCGCTGACCCTGTGGACCCTGGCCAGCACCCGGGCCTTCGCCAACCCGCAGCGCTGCACCCGGTTCGTCCTGGGCACCGACCTCGCCCTCGCCGTCACCGGCATCGTGATGAGCGGCATGACCGACTCCCCGGCCCGGATCAGCCACGGCGCGCCCACCCTGCCGACCATCTGGGCGGCCGGCACGGTGCTGGGCTTCGCCGCGAAGGGCGGCTGGCGCCCGGCGGCGGCCTCGGGCTCGGTGATCGGCGTCGCCAACATCCTCGGCCACGGCGGGCCGACCGGCGACAACATCCACAACATCGTGCTGCTGATGGTGGCCGGCTGCGCGATCGGCTACGTGATCGAGCTGGCCCGGGCCAGCGAGGCCACCCTCACCCGGGCGCTCCAGGTCGAGGCGGCCACCCGGGAGCGCGAGCGGCTCTCCCGGGACATCCACGACGGCGTGCTCCAGGTGCTCGCCCTGGTCCAGCGGCGCGGCGCGGAGCTGAGCGGTACGGAGCCGGGCGGCGGGACGGGCTCCGGTACGGACTTCGCCGAGCTCGGCCGGCTGGCCGGTGAACAGGAGCGCGCGCTGCGGGCCCTGATGACGGGCGGTCCGCTGCCGGAGCAGCGCGCGCCGCGGTCCGACGCCGCCGAGCCGCCGGACCCGGACGCCCCGCGCGACCTCACCGCGCTGCTGCGCCCGTACGCGGACGAGCGGATCACGCTCTCCGCCCCCGGCACCCCGGTGCCGCTGCCCGGTGCGGCGGCGGGCGAGCTCGCGGCGGCGGTCGGCGCCGCCGTCGACAACGTGCGCAAGCACGCGGGGGAGCGGGCCCGGGCCTGGATCCTGGTCGAGGACGAGCCGGAGGCCGTCACGGTCAGCATCCGCGACGACGGCCCCGGCTTCGCCCCCGGCCGGCTCGGCGAGGCGGAGCAGGCCGGCCGGCTCGGCGTCTCCCAGTCCATCCGCGGCCGGCTGCTGGACCTCGGCGGCACGGCCGAGCTGTACTCGGCGCCCGGGGAGGGCGTCGAGGTCGAACTGCGCGTCCCGAGGAAGGCCACTCCATGACCGACCAGCCGATGACCGACCAGCCGACCGCCGACCGGCCGGTGCGGGTGATGGTGGTGGACGACCACCCGATGTGGCGGGACGCCGTCTCGCGCGACCTCGCCGAGGCCGGACTGGACGTGGTGGCCACCGCGGGCGACGGCGAGGAGGCCGTGCGCCGGGCCCGTGCCTGCACGCCGCAGGTGGTCGTGCTGGACCTCAACCTGCCCAGCCTGTCCGGCGCGGAGGTGTGCCGCCAGGTGGTCGCGCACGACCCGGCGGTCCGGGTGCTGGTGCTGTCGGCCAGCGGCGAGCACCAGGACGTGCTGGAGGCGGTGAAGTCCGGCGCGACCGGCTACCTGGTGAAGTCGGCCGGGCGGGAGGAGCTGCTGGACGCGGTGCGCCGCACGGCCGTCGGCGACGCGGTGTTCACCCCGGGCCTGGCCGGCCTGGTGCTCGGCGAGTTCCGCCGGCTGGCCGCCGAGCCGGCCCCGGCCTCGGCACCGGCCGCCCCGCAGCTGACCGCCCGGGAGACGGAGGTGCTGCGGCTGGTGGCCAAGGGACTGTCGTACCGGCAGATAGCCGACCGGCTGGTGCTGTCGCACCGGACGGTGCAGAACCACGTGCAGAACACGCTCGGGAAGCTGCAGCTGCACAACCGGGTGGAGCTGGTCCGGTACGCCATCGAGCAGGGCCTGGACGACGAGATCTGAGCGCCGCCCGGCCCCGCGCCGCCGCCCCGTCGGACGGCGCGGCCTGGTGCGACGGCGCGGCCCGGTTCAACGGCGCGGCCCCGGGCGGGGCACATCCGCCCGGGGCCGCGCCGCCGGCTCAGCGCAGCGCGGCCGTCGCCTCGCGCAGCAGGCCCGCCACGATGCCGACCCCGTCACGGGTGAGCACCGACTCCGGGTGGAACTGGAGCCCCGCGAAGCCGTGCCCGCGCAGCGCGTGCACGTCGCCGGTGGCGGCGTCCCGGGAGACCTCGACGCCCTCGCCGAGGAGCCGCGCCGCGTCGGCCTCCGAGCAGCGCGCGGTGAAGGTGTTGTAGAAGCCGACCGTGCGCTTGGCGCCGAACAGGTCGATGCGCTCCTGCGCCCCCTGGTACGGGACGGCCTTGCGGCCCAGCGGGAGCCCGAGTTCGGCGGCCAGCAGCTGGTGGCTCAGGCAGACCGCGAGCAGCGGCGAGGTGCGGGCGCCGGAGCGGACGGCGGCCAGCGCGTCCGCGACGATCGGCCGCAGCAGCACCATCTTGGGGTCGTCGGCGAGCGCCGGGTCGCCCGGGCCGGGGCCGAGCACCAGCGCGCCCCGGTGCGCCGCGACCCGCTCGCGCAGCCCCGGCTCGTCGTAGCGGGCCACCGTCACCCGGTGGCCGAGCGAGCCGAGCAGGTGGGAGAGCATCGAGGTGAAGGTGTCCTCGCCGTCCACGACCAGGGTCGGCTCGGCCTCGGTGATCTCGGCCGGCTGCTGCATCCGCAGCCAGAACGGCGCGAGGTCGGCCCGGCGGGAGTCCAGGGCGGCCTGCACCCGGTGGTCGTCGGCGAGCCGGGGCCCGGTCGGGTGGGGCAGCCGGGTGGGCGCGGGCCGGGCGCCGATCGCGGTGAGCACGCCGGCGGCCTTGGCGTGGGTCTCGGCGACCTCGGACTCCGGGACGGAGTGGCGCACCAGGGTGGCGCCGACCCGGACGACCAGTCGGCCGGTGGCCGGGTCGATGTCGGCGGTGCGGATGCAGATCGGCGAGTCCAGCAGCTGCCCGCCGCTGGCGGCGCGGCCGATCAGGGCGAGCGCGCCGGAGTAGTAGCCGCGTCCGGTGGGCTCGTAGCGCTTGATCACCCGGGTGGCGTTCTCGACCGGGCTGCCCGTGACGGTGGCCGCGAACATCGTCTCGCGGAGCACGTCGCGGACGTCCAGCGAGGTGCGCCCGCGCAGCTCGTACTCGGTGTGGGCGAGGTGGGCCATCTCCTTGAGCCGGGGCCCGAGCACCTGGCCGCCGAGGTCGCCGACCGTGCACATCATCTTGAGCTCCTCGTCCACGACCATGGTGAGCTCCTCCAACTCCTTGGGGTCGTGCAGGAACTGGAGCAGCGAGTCGAGGTCGGAGCCGCCGGCCGGGTAGCGGTAGGTGCCGGAGATCGGGTTCATCACGACGGTGCCGCCGCTCTGCCGGACGTGCACCTCGGGGGAGGCGCCGACCAGGACCCGGTCGCCGGTGTGCACCAGGAAGGTCCAGTACGCGCCGCGCTCCTGCTCCAGCAGCCGCCGGAAGAGCGTCAGCGCGAGCTCGGGGGAGAAGTCCTCCATCGTCGCGTGGAAGTCGCGCCGGATGACGAAGTTGGCGCCCTCGCCGTTCCCGATCTCGTCCTGGATCACCCGGCGGACGATCGCGGCGTACGCGTCGTCGTCCACATCGAACCCGCCACCGGCAAGTGAGACCGGCAACTTCGGTAGGGCGTAGGTGAATTCGGCCAACGGCAGGGCGTGCTGCTCGGTCACCGAGAGGGCCTGGAGCGGGGTCTCGTCGTCGTGCGCCTCGAAGCCGCGCTCGCGGATCTGGCGGTACGGGACGAGCGCGAGCAGGTCGTGCACCGGGCCGCCGCCGGCCGGTGGGCCGCTGCGTACGGGCAGGTCGGCGAGGTGCTCGTAGCTGTCGACGGTGCCCAGCAGCACCTCGACGGTGTCCGGGCTGAGCCGGGGCGTGCGGCGGTGCAGCAGGGCGAACGCGGGGGCATCGGGGCCGGTGAGACGGGCGAGCAGGTCGACAGCGGTGGTCACGGGAACGGCTTCCTTCCGGGTGGACTGGTGAGAGGCGGTGCAAGGTCCGCTCCCGGAGGGCCGTCTGCTCAGACGCCGACGGCCGCCCCGAGGGGCGGCCGTCGTGTTCGTCTAGGAACGCGCCAGTTGTGGGCCACCCTGGGGGGAGGCCCACCACCAGGAGTGGCTGTGGGGCGCGTGCATGGTTCGAGACTAGCGGATGCGTCGGGGCGGGTGAGGGGCATCACGTCTTTGTCCGAGATGTGTCTCATTCCTCGGGCAATAGGCACGAGTCACTCCTGCCACCCCGTAGCCTTGGCGGTGTGACCGCTACGACTGAGACATCGAGGGCTGCCCACTCCTGGCAGTCCCTGCCCGCGGCGCAGCAGCCTGAATGGCCGGACCAAGAGGCTCTGCGCAAGACCCTTGCCGAGCTCGCGTCCTATCCGCCGCTCGTCTTCGCCGGCGAGTGCGACCAGCTGCGCGCCCGGCTCGGAGCCGTGGCGCGCGGGGAGGCCTTCCTCCTCCAGGGCGGTGACTGTGCCGAGGCCTTCGACGGCGTTTCGGCGGAGCACATCCGCAACAAGCTGAAGACGCTGCTCCAGATGGCCGCCGTACTGACGTACGCGGCCTCGGTGCCGGTGGTGAAGGTCGGCCGCATCGCCGGCCAGTACTCCAAGCCGCGCTCCAAGTCGACCGAGACCCGCGACGGCGTGACCCTGCCGGTCTACCGGGGCGACTCGGTGAACGGCTTCGAGTTCACCCCCGAGTCCCGCATCCCGAACCCCGAGCGCCTGAAGCGGATGTACAACGCGTCCGCCGCGACGCTCAACCTGGTGCGCGCCTTCACCACCGGTGGCTACGCGGACCTGCGCCAGGTGCACGCCTGGAACCAGGACTTCGTCCGCAACTCGCCGGCCGGCCAGCGCTACGAGCAGCTCGCCCGGGAGATCGACAACGCCCTGGCGTTCATGAGCGCCTGCGGCGTGGTGCCGGAGGAGTTCAAGGCGGTCGAGTTCTTCTCCTCGCACGAGGCGCTGGTCCTGGACTACGAGACCGCGCTGACCCGCGTGGACTCGCGCACCGGCGAGCTGTACGACGTCTCCGGCCACATGGTGTGGATCGGCGAGCGCACCCGGCAGCTGGACCACGCGCACATCGAGTTCGCCTCCAAGATCCGCAACCCGATCGGCGTCAAGCTCGGCCCGACCACCTCGGTCGACGACGCGCTCGCCCTGATCGAGAAGCTGGACCCGGAGCGCGAGCCCGGCCGCCTGACCTTCATCACCCGGATGGGCGCGGGCAAGATCCGCGAGCACCTGCCCACCCTGGTGGAGAAGGTCACCGCCTCCGGCGCCCGGCCGGTGTGGATCTGCGACCCGATGCACGGCAACACCTTCGAGGCCTCCAGCGGGCACAAGACCCGCCGCTTCGACGACGTCCTGGACGAGGTCAAGGGCTTCTTCGAGGTGCACCGCGCGCTCGGCACCCACCCGGGCGGCATCCACGTGGAGCTGACCGGCGACGACGTCACCGAGTGCGTCGGCGGCGGCGACGAGGTCCTGGTGGACGACCTGCACCAGCGCTACGAGACGGCCTGCGACCCGCGGCTCAACCGCAGCCAGTCGCTGGACCTGGCGTTCCTGGTGGCGGAGATGTACCGCGGCCAGTAGGTCCGGTGCCCGTCCGATGTGACGAAGGCCCCTCCGGATTCGGTGTCCCCGAGCCCGGAGGGGCTTTTTCGTACCCGTTTCGCCGGGTAAGGTAAGCCTCAGTGAACTAAGGCTGACCTTAGTCAAGATCCACTCCGCTTCACTCCCGGGAGAGACCGCGATGTACGTGTGCATGTGCCATGCGGTCACCGAGGACCAGGTGAAGAAGGCGATCGACGGCGGTGCCAACACCCCGCGCCAGATAGCGAAGGGCTGCCGGGCCGGCACCGACTGCGGGTCCTGCGTGCGGCGCATCCAGGCGCTGCTCGGCGAGCACGGCGCCCGCCCCTGCCCGACCGCCCGGCTGGCCGCGAAGCTCGGCCTCGCGGACCCGGAGGACCCGGCGGCGCCGTCGGCTCCGGCCCCGGAGGCCGCCCCGGTGGTCCCGCTGCGGGTGACCCGGGCGAACCGGGCGGCCTGACCGGGCCGGGTGGCCAGAGCGGGCCGCGTCCTCAGGACTCCGGCTGCTCGATCACCGTGG
This sequence comes from Kitasatospora sp. NPDC001261, assembly GCF_042896795.1. Lineage (NCBI taxonomy): Bacteria > Bacillati > Actinomycetota > Actinomycetes > Kitasatosporales > Streptomycetaceae > Kitasatospora > Kitasatospora sp. NPDC001261. The sequence continues at coordinate 146,846 of NZ_JBIAXP010000001.1, read as the reverse complement.
CGAGGTAGAGCGCCTCGCCGAGCTTCTCCAGCAGCTCCAGCTGGGTGTCGAGGTAGTCGATGTGGTGCTCCTCGTCGGCCAGGATGTCCTCGAAGATGTTCGCCGAGGTGACGTCGTTCTTGGCCCGCATCACCACGATCCCGCGCTTGAGCCGGTCGATCGCCTCGACCTCGATCTGGCGGTCCGCCTCGAACATCTCCTTGACCGTCTGGCCGATCCGGACGTGGAACAGCCGCTGGTAGTTGGGCAGCCCCTCCAGGAACAGGATCCGGTCGGTGAGCGTCTCGGCGTGCTTCATCTCGTCGAAGGACTCGTGCCGGGTGTACTTGGCGAGCTTCGTCCAGCCGAAGTTCTCCTGCATCTTGGCGTGCAGGAAGTACTGGTTGATCGCGGTCAGCTCGGCGGTGAGCTGCTCGTTGAGGAACTCGATGACCTCGGGATCGCCCTGCATGGTGATGCCTCCTGCACTCGTGCTGCCGTGTGTCCTGCGCTGAGTCCTGCGTGAAGTCCTGCGGTGGGTCCGGTACTGAGTCCTGCGCTGCGCATCCTGGCACCGCTTTGGGAGGAAATTCCAGTAAGTTCACACTCACTAGGACATGTGTCGGAATATCCGATTCATGGTGAAACGTGCTGGTGGGCGGCCGACCGCTGGGCCGTACGGGCAGGGGCGCGGATCCGCGCAAAGGGGCGCGCGCCGAGGCTCGTCCGCCGTCTGTCACCATGGATCCATGGGTCAGTCGAAACACGAACCGCTTCCGCCGTCTGACCCGAGGCTCCCCCCGGGACAGCGCGCGCAGCGCGGCTGGCCCGCCCTGCACTACGGGCCGGTGCCCCGCTTCAAGCCGCTGACCTGGGACCTCCAGGTGTTCGGCGCCACCGCCTCGGCGGAGAAGCACAGCTGGGACTTCGAGGCCTTCGGCGCCCTGCCGCGCAGCACCGTCGTCGGGGACCTGCACTGCGTGACCAAGTTCTCGGTGCTCGGCAACGAGTGGACGGGCGTGTCGGCCGCCGCCGTGCTCGACCTGGTGCCCCCGGCGCCGGGCGTCACCCACGTCATGGTCTGGGCCGAGTACGGCTACAGCGCCAACCTGCGCCTCGCCGACTTCGCCGACCCGCGCACGCTGCTCGCCACCCACCGCAACGGCGAGGCGCTCACCGCCGAACACGGCTTCCCGGTCCGGCTGGTGGTGCCGCGGCTGTACGCCTGGAAGGGCCCCAAGTGGGTGCGCGCGGTCGAGTACATGCGGGCCGACCGGCGCGGCTTCTGGGAGGAGCGCGGCTACCACAACCTCGCCGACCCCTGGGGCGAGCAGCGCTACTCCTACCAGGAGGAGCCCGGCGACGGGCCGCTGCGCTGAGCCCGCCCGGGGCCTAGAACAGCGAGAACTTGACCGTCACCACGCTGCGCTGCGGGCGCCGCTCGCCCGCCGCCGGGCTCTGGCCGGAGGAGGTGACCGCGCCGAACACGTCCCAGCCGCTGGTCTGCATGGTGAAGCCCGCGGCCTGGAGCGCCTTCTGCGCCTCGTCCTTGCCCATCCCGGTGACGTTCGGGACCGGCACCATGCCCTTGCTGACCACCAGCGACACCGCGCTGTTCTCCTGCAGCAGCTGCCCGGCCGCCGGCGAGCTGCTGATCACCGAGCCCTCGGGCACCGTGTCGTCGTAGGTCTCGGTCACGCCGCCCCTGGTCAGCTGGGCGCCGGTCAGGGCCGCGGCGGCGTCGGCGGCGCTCTTCCCGGTGAGGTCCGGCACCGCGATCCGCTTGGGGCCCTTGGAGAGGGTGACGGTGACGCTGTCGCTCTTGCGGGTGCGCGCGCCCACCCCGGGGTCGGTGGCGATCACCTGCCCGGACGGGACGGACTCGCTGAACACCTCGACGAACCTCCCGTGCAGGCCCTCCTTGTCCAGGACCCGCTGCGCCTCGGCCCGGTCCTTGCCGAGCACGCCCGGCACCGAGCCGTACAGCCCCTCGGAGATCCCGTAGGTGACGCCGCCGATCGCCAGCACCAGCGCGGCCAGCGCGGCCGTCCAGACCAGCGTCCGGCGGGGGAGGCGGCGCAGCGGGCCCGGCCGGGGCCGGCGCCGGTGCACCGGGGTCGGCTCGTCGTACGGGCGCGGCTCGGCGAGCAGCTCGTCCATCAGCTCCGGCGGCATGTCCAGCACGCTGGTGCGCTCCGTCGGCGGGGCCTCGGCGGGCCGCGGCAGCGGCTGGATCACCGAGGTCGGCTCGCTGGTCGGGTAGCGCGGGCTGGGGCGGGTGGAGGCCGGCGGCTCGGCGTCCAGCGCGGCCGGGGCGAGGGTGCGGCGCACCCGCTGGAGGGCGGCGAGCAGCTCGACCGCGTCGTACGGGCGGGCGCCGGCGGACCGGGCGCAGGCGGCGGCCACTATCGCGTCCAGCTCGGGGCCGACGGCGGGGGCGACCAGCGAGGGGGCCGGGACGTCCTCGTGCAGGTGCTTGTACATGACCTGGACGGGGTTGTCGCCGGTGTGCGGGCGGCGGCCGGTGAGCATCTCGTACAGCAGGATGCCGGACGCGTAGACGTCCACCCGCTGGTCGGTGGGGGCGTCCGGGAGGATCTGCTCGGGGGCCAGGTAGGAGACGGTGCCCATGACGGTGCCGCCGGTCGCGGTGGTGGTCGAGGTGGGCGCGCCGTCGGCGCTGCCGAGCACCCGGACCAGGCCGAAGTCGGCGACCTTGACCAGGCCGCCCTCGGTGATCAGCACGTTCTCGGGCTTGACGTCGCGGTGGACCAGCCCGGCCCGGTGGGCGGCGCCGAGCGCGGCGAGCACCGGCTCCAGCACGTCCAGCGCGGCCCGGACGGACAGCGCGCCGCGGTCGCGCAGCAGGTCGCGCAGGGTGCGGCCGGGCACGTACTCCATGGCGAGGAAGACGTGGCCGCCGTCCGCGCCCTGGTCGAAGACGTTGACCACGTTGGGGTGGGTGAGCCTGGCGACCGCCTTGGCCTCGCGGATGAAGCGGGCGGTGAAGCCCTCGTCACCGGCCAGCGAGGGGTGCATCACCTTGAGCGCGACCACCCGGTCCAGCCGGGTGTCGGTGCCCCGGTAGACGGTGGACATCCCGCCGGTCGCGATCCGCTGCTCGACCCGGTACCGGTTGTCGAGCAGGGCGCCGATCAGGGGGTCGTGCAGTGCCATGTCCACTCGGAGAGTCTAGGGTGCGGGACCGCCCGGTCCCGGCGGACACCGCCTCCGGGACCGGCTTGTGACATGCGCGACGGTTCAGAACGCCGGGTGCTCGCGGGTGTCCAGGTCGGCCCGGCCGGCCATCGCGGAGGAGGCCTCGGCGTGGAAGCGGCGCGGGATCCGGCCGGCCCGGTGGGCGAGCCGGCCCGCCTCGGCGGCGTGCCGCATCGCCTCGGCCATCAGTACCGGGTCCTGAGCCCTGGTCACCGCGGAGGCGAGCATCACCGCGGCGCAGCCCAGCTCCATCGCCAGCGCCACGTCGGAGGCGGTGCCGGCGCCCGCGTCCAGGATCACCGGGACGCCCGCGCCCTCCACGATCAGCTGGAAGTTGTGCGGGTTGCGGATGCCCAGGCCCGAACCGATCGGCGAGCCCAGCGGCATGATGGCCGCGCAGCCGACGTCCTCCAGCTTGCGGGCCAGCACCGGGTCGTCGTTGGTGTACGGCAGGACGGTGAAGCCGTCGTCGACCAGCGTCTCGGCGGCGTCCAGCAGCTCGATCGGGTCGGGCAGCAGGGTGCGCTCGTCGGCGATCACCTCCAGCTTGACCCAGTCGGTGCCGAGCGCCTCGCGGGCCAGCCGGGCGGTCAGCACGGCCTCGCCGGCGGTGAAGCAGCCGGCCGTGTTGGGCAGCACCCGGATGCCGTTGCGGGTCAGCACGTCCAGGACGGAGCCCTGGGTGGTGGCGTCGACCCGGCGCATCGCGACGGTGGTCAGCTCGGTGCCGGAGGCGAGCAGGGCGCGCTCCAGGACCTCCAGGCTGGGGGCGCCGCCGGTGCCCATGATCAGTCGGGAGGAGAAGGCCGTCCCGGCGATGGTCAGCAGATCGTCGGCCATGGTTCAGCCTCCCTGGACGGCGGTGAGGATCTCGATCCGGTCGCCGCTGCCCAGTGCCGTCCCGGGCCACGAACCGCGCGGCACCACGGCCTCGTTGAGCGCGGCGGCGACGCCGGTGTTGGCGGCGCTGACGGAGGCCACCAGCTCGGCGAGGGTGGTCGTGGCGGGCACCCGGCGGGGCTCGCCGTTGACGGTCAGGGCGATCTCGGCCGGGGCGACCGGGTCCGGGGCGTCCTCGTTCACGGCGTGCTCGTTCGGGGCGTTCTCGGTCAGGGCGATCTCGGTCATGCGGAGGCCTTCGCGACGGGGGATTCGGAGGAGAACCGGGCGGGGGTGAACGGCCTTGCGAGCTCGGGGACTTCACCGGTGACCAGGTACTCGGAGACCAGGTCGGCGGTCACCGGGGTGAGCAGCACGCCGTTGCGGTAGTGGCCGGTGGAGGCGACCAGCCCGGGCAGCGGGGTCGGGCCCAGCAGCGGGGCGTTGTCCGGCGAGCCGGGGCGCAGCCCGGCCGAGGTCTCGCGCAGCGGGAGTTCGGTGATCCCCGGGACCAACTCGTGGGCGTACCGCAGGAGTTCGTACACCCCGCCGGCGGTGACGGTGGTGTCGTAGCCCTGCTCCTCGGTGGTCGCTCCGACGACCAGTTCGCCGTTCTCCCGGGGGACCAGGTACAGGTGTCGGCCGCGGACCACGGCGCGGACGTTGCGGGAGAGGAACGGCCGGTAGGCCTCCGGCACGTGCAGCCGCAGCACCTGTCCCTTCACCGGGCGGATCGCGGGCAGCACCCCCTCGGGCAGACCGGGCAGCCGGTGGCTGTGCGGGCCGGCGGCGAGCACGACCTGGTCGGCGGTCACCGTCTCGTCGGTGCTCAGCCGGGCGCCGGTCGCGCGGCCGTCCTCGACCAGCAGCTCGACGGCCTCGGCGCGGTGCAGCAGGACGCCCGCGCGCCCGCAGGCGGCGACCAGGGCGGTGAGCAGGCGCCGGGGGTCCACCTGGTGGTCGTCCGCGGCGTGCAGGGCGCCGCGGACGGCGGGGGCCAGCATCGGCTCCAGCCTGCGGGCCTCCCGGCCGGTCAGCCAGGTCGAGTCCAGGCCCAGCCGCTGGTGGAAGGCGTACAGCTCGCGCAGTTCCTCGCGGTCGTCGGAGTCCAGCGCGACGGCGATCGTGCCGCAGCGGCGGTAGCCGGTGTCCAGGCCGCCGCTCGCCTCGGAGAGTTCGGCGGCGAAGGTCTCGTACCGCTCGTTCGAGGCCATCCCGAGGCGCAGCAGCGGCTCCTCGCCGTACTGCAGCTCGGTGACCGGGGCGAGCATCCCGGCCGCGACCCCGGCGGCCCCGCCGCCGTGGGCGGGGTCGACCACGATCACGTTCCGCGCCCCGCGCCGCGCGGTGCGCCAGGCGACGGCGAGGCCGATGACGCCCCCGCCGATCACCAGCACGTCGGCATGGGTGCCTGATGGCAAGCGTGACAAGGCTGCTCTTCTCCCTTCGCCGGTATGACCCGGATCAGGTTCGGACGGTCGCAGGCCGTGTCAGCCCGCCTCTCAGCCCGGTCCGCCGGGCTCCCGTGTGGTCCTCCCACCTTAACGCCGGGGGTCGGCCCGGCCGAAGGCCCGTACGCGGGGCGGACGGCCCGGAGGCCGCCGCGTCGCGCTGAGTACAGTGGCGGGCGTGGCAGAGCTGAGCGGAACGGATCGGGTGGTCGTCGTCGGAGCCGGGCTGGCCGGGGCGCAGTGCGCCCTCAAGCTGCGGCAGGGCGGCCGGCAGGGGCGGATCACGCTGGTCGGCGAGGAGCCGCACGCGCCGTACGACCGGCCGCCGCTCTCCAAGGACGTGCTGCTCGGCAAGGCCGACTCCACCGCCCTGGACATCGACTACGGGCAGCTCGGCATCGAGCTGCTCACCGGCCGCCGCGCCACCGGCCTCACCCCCGGCGTGCTGCACACCGACGGCGGCGACCTCCCGTACGGCTCGCTGGTGATCGCCACCGGCGCCGTGCCGCGCGCCCTGCCCGGCGCCGAGCGGGCGCACCTGCTGCACACCCTGGACGACGCCCTGGCGCTGCGCGCGCTGCTGCGCCCCGGGCTGCGGCTGGTGCTGGTCGGCGCGGGCTGGATCGGCGCCGAGGTGTCCACCGCGGCCCGCGCGGCGGGCTGCGAGGTGACGGTGGTCGAGGCCGGCCCGGCGCCGCTGCCCGGCGCGCTGCCGACGGAGCTCGGCTCGGCGATGGCCGCCTGGTACGCCGAGGCCGGGGTCGAGCTGCGCTGCGGGGTCGGCGTGGCCGCCGTCGAGCCCGGCGCGGTGCTGCTGGCGGACGGCTCGCACCTGCCCGCCGACGAGGTGGTGGTCGGCATCGGGGCCCGCCCCGCGACCGGCTGGCTGGCCGGCTCCGGGGTCGAGCTGGACGCGACCGGCGCCGTCGTCGTGGACGGGCGGCTGCGCACCTCGGTGCCCGGCGTCTTCGCGGCCGGCGACTGCGTCAGCTACCCCTCGGCCCGGGCCGGTGCCCGGCTGGCCGTCCAGCACTGGGACCACGCGCTGCGGTCCGGCGAGGCGGTGGCCGCCGCCGTCCTGGGCGCGGACGCGCCGGCCTACGACCCGGTGCCGTACTTCTGGTCCGAGCAGTTCGGGCGGATGGTCCAGTACGCCGGCCGGCACGCCGAGGGCGACGAGCTGGTCCGGCGCGGCGACCCGCGGGGCGCCGACTGGTCGGTGCTCTGGCTGCGCGACGGCGTGCCGAGCGCGCTGCTGACCGTCGACCGGCCGCGCGACCTGGCCCAGGGGCGGCGGCTGATCGAGCGCGGCACCGCGCTGGACCCGGCCCGGGCGGCCGACCCCGCGGTACCGCTGAAGGCGGCCGTCGCGGGGTAGGCGCGGGGCAGGTCTGGTGCGCGGTGGGCCGCGGAGGTGGCAGTCTGGTGGCGTGAGTGAGATCGAAAGCAAGATTGAATCCCTGGTCACCGACTGGATGTACCTGCCCGACATCTCGGAGCAGTGGGGGGTCCGGGTCACCGAGGTGCGTGACCTGGTCAAGAACGGCGGCCTGATCGCCGTCCGGCGCGGCCCCAACAAGTCGCTGCAGGTCCCGGCCGCGTTCATCGACGGCCCGGGCCTGGTCAAGCACCTGTCCGGCACCCTGACCGTCCTGCGGGACTGCGGGTACAACGACGCGGAGATCCTGGAGTGGCTCTTCACCGAGGACCCGTCGCTGCCCGGCAGCCCGATCCAGGCGCTGCGGGAGAACCGCGGCACCGAGGTGAAGCGCCGCGCCCAGGCGATGCTGATCTGATGGCGGCGGACACGCCGCGCGCCGGGCTCGCCGACGCCCGGCTGTACCTGTGCACCGACGCCCGCCGGGAGCAGGGCGACCTCGCCGAGTTCCTGGACGCGGCGCTGGCGGGCGGGGTGGACATCGTCCAGCTGCGCGACAAGGGCCTGGAGGCCAGGCAGGAGCTGGAGGCCCTGGAGGTCTTCGCCGACGCCTGCCGCCGGCACGGCAAGCTGCTGGCCGTCAACGACCGCGCCGACGTCGCCCACGCGGCCCGGCCGGACGTGCTGCACCTCGGCCAGGACGACCTGCCGGTGCCGGCCGCCCGGGCGATCCTCGGCGAGGACGTGCTGATCGGCCGCTCCTGCCACGCCGAGTCCGAGGTGGACGCGGCGATCGCCGAGCCCGGGGTGGACTACTTCTGCACCGGCCCGGTCTGGCCGACCCCGACCAAGCCGGGCCGCCCGGCCCCGGGCCTCGGCCTGGTCTCGTACGCGGCGAAGCAGGACACCGACCGGCCGTGGTTCGCGATCGGCGGGATCGACCTCGGCAACCTGGACGAGGTGCTCGCCGCCGGTGCCCGCCGGGTCGTCGTGGTGCGGGCCATCACGGCCGCGGCGGACCCCCGGGCGGCCGCCGCCGAGCTGTCCCGCCGGGTGCGCGCCGCGCTCTGAGCGTCCCGGATCCCGGTAGGACCCGCAGGACCGGCAGGACCGGCAGGACCCGTAGGACCGGCCCGAGGCCGTCGCCGCCCGTCAGTGCGTTCAGTACTTGCGGACGGTGGCGGCCTCGGCCAGTGCCAGCAGCACCGTACGGGCCCGCTCGTCGGCGAGCGGCGCCGCCTCCAGCGCGGCCAGCGACTGCCGCATCAGCTCCTCGATCCGGCGCTCCACCAGCTCCGGCGCCCCGCTGCGGGCGACCAGCCCGCGCAGCTCGGCGACCTCCGGGGCCGCCAGGTCCGGCGCGCCCAGCCGCTCGTCCAGGTGCCGGGCGTCGGCGGCCGGCAGGCCCCGCATCGCGTGCGCGACCAGCAGGGTGCGCTTGCCCTCGCGCAGGTCGTCCCCGGCCGGCTTGCCGGTGACCGCCGGGTCCCCGAAGACGCCGAGCAGGTCGTCGCGCAGCTGGAAGGCCTCGCCCAGCGGCAGCCCGAACGCCCCGTACGCCTCGACCAGCTCCGGCCCGGCGCCGGCCAGCAGCGCGCCCACCTGGAGCGGCCGCTCGATGGTGTACTTCGCGGACTTGTAGTGCAGGACGGTCTGCGCCCGCTCCAGCGCGCCCTCGTCCGTCGAGTCGCCGGCCACCGGCTCCAGCACGTCCAGGTACTGGCCGAGCATGACCTCGGTGCGCATCAGGTCGAACACCGGCTTGGCGGCGAGCACGGCGGCGGGCTCCAGGCCGGAGCGCAGGAACAGCTCGTCGCACCAGATCAGCAGCAGGTCGCCGAGCAGCACCGCGGCCGAGGCGCCGTACTGCTCGCGGTCGCCGCGCCAGCCGCTGTCGCGGTGCAGCGCCTCGAAGCGGCGGTGGACCGAGGGCAGGCCGCGGCGGGTGTCGCTGCGGTCCATCAGGTCGTCGTGGACGAGGGCGCTGGCCTGGAGCAGCTCCAGGGCGGCGGCCGCGTTGGCGATCGCCTCGCCGGTCGCGCCCGCGGCCGGGCCGCCGGCGCCGCGCCAGCCCCAGTAGCAGAAGCCCGGGCGCAGCCGCTTGCCGCCGTCCAGCAGGAAGTCGCGCAGCGCGTCGGCGGCGGGGGCCAGCTGGGGCGAGATCTTGTCGAGGAGCACGGACTGGCCGTCCATGAACGCGGCGAGCGCCGCGTTGACACGGGTGCGGACGTCCTCCACGTCCATGGGGTTGGCCGCACTGCCGGCCGCGTTGCCGGCCGCACTGGTGGCCGCACTGAGGGCCGAACCGGGGCTGGCCGGCCGGGTGCTGGACGAGGTCACGATGGGGCTCCGCTGGTTCTCTGGGGTGCAGCAAGCGTAGCGGTGCGGCCGGGAACGGCTGTGCGAGCGGCTCGGCCCGGGGTGCGGGGGAGGGGCGGCGGAGCCGTTCCGGGGCGAAACGGAACGTCTTCCATCAGTTGTCTCAATAGATGGAATACGGTTGTCCGGCCCCTTCGAACGCCGGATAGCCTGCCAGCATGGCACTCGGAATCGCTTCCACGAGAACGGATCGCGCACTGACGGTGCGCGAACTCCTGGCGGCCGGCAAGCGCTCCTTCTCCTTCGAATTCATGCCGCCCCGCACCGAGGCCGGCGAGCAGAAGCTCTGGGACGCCATCCGCCGGCTCGAACCGCTCGACCCCAACTTCGTCTGCATGACGTACGGCGCCGGCGGCTCCTCGCGCGAGCGCACCGTCAACATGGTCGGCCGGATCGCCACCGAGACCACCCTGACCCCGGTCGCCCACCTCACCGCGGTGGACCACTCGATCGCGGAGCTGCGCAACATCATCGGCCAGTACGCCGACCAGGGCGTGCGCAACGTCCTCGCGGTCCGGGGCGACCCGCCCGGCGACCCGATGGGCGAGTGGGTCAAGCACCCCGAGGGCGTCACCTACGCGTACGAGCTGGTGGAGCTGATCAAGGGGATCGGCGACTTCTGCGTCGGCGTCGCGGCCTCCCCGAACATGCACCCGCGCTCGACCGACTGGGACGAGGACATCCGGCACTTCGTGGCGAAGATCCGCTCCGGGGCCGACTACGCGATCACCCAGATGTTCTTCGAGGTGGACGACTACCTGCGGCTGCGCGACCGGGTGGCGGCCGCCGGCTGCGAGACGCCGATCATCCCGGAGATCATGCCGGTCACCAACGCCAAGCAGCTGGAGCGCTTCCCGCAGCTCAGCGGCTCGGCCTTCCCCGTCGACCTGGAGGCCCGTCTGCGGGCGGCCATCGACGACCCGGCGGCGCTGCGGGCCATCGGCATGGAGCACGCCACCGCGATGGCCGAGCGCCTGCTCGCCGAGGGCGCGCCGGGTCTGCACTTCATCACGCTGAACCACTCGACGGCGACGCTGGAGATCTACCAGAACCTGGGACTGCACCAGCGCTGAGCGGGCGCTGCGGGGGCCTGCTCCCGCCGCGCCGACGCCGGGTGTTCACGAGCCCGTCACCGTACCGACGGTGGCGGGCTCGGTCGTGTGCGGCCGGTGCCCGGGCGGCGGGAACGCGATGCGGTACCCCGGCCGTTGAACCGGTACAGTCGCCGCACACGCGCGGCGCACACGCGCGGGTACGCGACTGGAGGTAGCGGGGCGGATGGGCATCGGATACCTGCTGCTGTACGTCGCGTTGGCGGTGGTGGCGCTCTGGCTGGTCGCGGAGGTGCTGCTGCAGAACCGGGCACCGCTGCACTGGCGGGTCCTGGCCCTGGCCGGCTTCCTGGGCGTGGCCGCCGGGATGGTCCTCGGCTCGGTCGTGGTGATCGGGGCCGGCGCCGCGCTGTTCGCGGTCGGACAGGCCTTCGTCACCCTCTCGGTCAAGCGCGGCCACCAGACCGGCTGGTCCCTGCGGAAGCCCGACGGCAGCCTGCCCGGCCCGCTCGCCAAGGTGCCGCTGCTCGGCGCCCTCACCGGCGGCGCCGCCGCGGTGGCGGCCGCCGCGGTCGCCCGCAAGCGGGTCGGCGAGGTCAGCCCCGTCGAGGAGACCCCGGCCCCCGCGCCGCTGCCCACCCCGCTGCCCTCCCCGGCGCCCGACGAGGTGCCGGAGGTCGAGCAGACCGCCGCCTTCGAGATGCAGGAGCTCGCCCAGGACGGCGTCTACGCCCCCGGGTACTACGAGCAGCAGCAGCCGCAGGTCCAGCAGCAGCCCCAGGACCCGTACGCCCCCGCCTACCAGGCCGGCTACGACCAGCAGCAGTGGCAGACCCAGCAGCAGCCCGCCTACGCCTACGACCAGCAGCAGACCTACGGCGGCTACCCCCAGCAGCAGCCCGACCCGTACGGCGGCTACCCGCAGCAGCACCAGCAGCAGGACCCGTACGCGGGCTACCAGCAGCAGCCGCAGCACCAGCAGGCCTGGGACCAGACCGCCCAGCAGCAGCCCCAGCAGTGGCAGCCCCAGCCCGACCCGCACACCCAGGGCATCCCGCAGCAGCCGATGTACGACCAGAACCACGGCTACCAGCAGCAGAACACCTGGCACCAGCAGGGCTGACCGGCCCTGACCGGCCCGACCGGGCCGTTACGCCGGGCCGATCAGGCCGGCGGTGATGCAGGCCGACATGCCGACGCGGGCGAGGCCGCCGCCGGGGTGGGCGTTGCCGCCGATCAGGTAGAGGCCGGGGACGGGGGACTCGTTGGCGGCCTTCAGCCAGGAGCCCGCGGAGCCGGCCAGGGCCGGGCGGGCGACCGCGCCGAACAGCGCGCCGGTCTCCCGGCGGGTGTCCTCCGGGGTGCGCACGACCCGCCACAGGATCCGCTCGCGCAGGCCCAGGCCGGCCGCGTCCACGTGGGCGAGCAGCCGGTCGGCGTAGCGGTCGGCGAACCCGGGGACGGTCCAGTCGACCTCGTCCTGGGCCGGGACGGTCGCGGTCAGCACCACGCTCTCGTGGTCGTCGTCAGGCCGTAGCGCCGGGTCGTCCGGGCGCAGCACCTGGACGGTGGGGCGCTCGCAGGGCGGCGCCGAGAGCGTCAGGGCGTTCGCCTCGGCGGCGGGGTCGGCCGCGTGGACGACCGTACGGTGCGGGGTGCCCTCGGGCCGGGGGCCGCGCAGGGCGAGCAGCACGCTGAAGCGGCCGGGCACCTCCACCGGCTCCCACTCCTCGGGCGGCAGCCCCGGCCACTCGGCCAGGCCGTGGCGGTAGAAGGCGTCGGTGTCCATCGCGGAGACCACCAGGTCCGCGTCGATCCGGCCGTCCGCCGTCTCGACCCCGGTCGCCCGACCGCCCTCGACGACCACCCGGGTGACCGGGGTGTCGAAGCGGAACGCGACCTTGCGCAGCTCGCAGCGCCGGAACACCGCGTCCGCGAGGGCCCGCAGCCCGCCCCGGACGTACCAGACGCCGAAGGACTGCTCCATGTACGGCAGGACGGTGGCCCCGGCGGGTGCCATGGCCGAGGTGAAGCCGTACCGCAGCGCGGGCTCGCACAGCAGGGCGGTCAGGCCGGGGTGGCCGTCGAGCTCGCGCGCGGCCACGTGCTCCAGGGACCACGGCCGCGCGCGGCGCAGCCGGGCCAGGCCGGTGCGCGGCGGGACGGGGTACGGGTCGGTGCCCACCAGGGCCCGGTCGGCCGGGGACAGGACGCCGCGCTCGGCCGGCAGCGGCTCCTCCAGCAGCGGGCGGCGGGTGGCCTCCCAGACCGTCCGGCCGTGGTTCATCACCGCGCTCCAGCGGGCGCCGGAGCCGGCCCCGAAGGCGGCGTCCAGCGCCTGGCTGACGCCGCCGCGGGAGGCGTTCGGCAGGGTGACGGCGGTGCCGTCGGGGAACAGGTGCCGGCTCTCCGGGTCGACCGGGGCCAGCTCGACCAGCTGCTCCAGGGGCTCCTTGCCGGTCTTCAGCGCGAGGTCGCGGTAGACCGCCGGGAGGGTGAGCAGGCCGGGCCCGGTGTCGAAGGCGAAGCCCTCGCGCTCGTACCGCCCGACCATGCCCCCGTAGGTGCCGCCCGCCTCGCAGACCGTCACCCGGTGGCCGAGGGTCGCCAGCCGGGAGGCCGCCGCGAGCCCGCTCATTCCTGCGCCGATGACGACGATCTTTGCCATGGCACCTGATCCTAGGACCAGTCTCAGGCGCTCCCCGCCGCCGCCCGGGCGGCCCGGCGTTCGCGGCGGCGGGCCCGGAAGGCGCGGATCCGGCTGACCGCCAGCCAGACCAGCAGCAGCCCGGCGGCCAGGACCACGGCGGCGACCGAGGCGGCCAGCCAGGGGTGGAAGATCGCCAGGGTGATCAGGCCGGCCACCGAGAGGTCCTCGGCCATGCTGACCACGATGTTGCTGGCCGGCTCGGGGGAGGTGTTGACGGCCATCCGCAGCGAGGCCTTCACCAGGTGGCTGACCAGGGCCGAGGCGCCGCCCATCGCGCCGGCCGCGACCTCGCTCAGCGAGCCGGGGTCGTTGCCCGCGATCAGCACGCCGACGGTGGCGCCGGCGACCGGCCGGATCACCGTGTGCACGACGTCCCAGACGCTGTCCACGTACGGGATCTTGTCGGCCACCGCCTCCAGCGCGAACAGCACCGCGGCCACGACCAGCACGTCGGTGCGCTCCAGCGCCTGCGGCACCGAGTCCGCGTCGGCGAACCTGCCCAGCAGGCCGAGCAGCAGCACCACCGCGTAGGCGTTGATGCCGCTGGCCAGTCCGCTGGTGAAGATCAGCGGCAGGACCGTCATCGCGTCCCCCTCCTCGTCATCGCGTCCCCTGGTCGTCTGGTGGGCCGGTACCGCCCGGCCCCGCCGTACCGTACCCGGCACCCGGGACGCCGTGGACGCACCCGCCGGTTCCGGCGGCCGGCCGGACCGGGACGGGCCGGGGCGCACTGAGTACAAATACTCAGATCCGCGGTTGAGTACGTCAGCGGATGGCCCCCGACCTGCGGAGACGGGAGAGTGGTGGCACCCGGGAGGGCGGCGCGTCGGGCGCCGGGCCCGCCCGGGCGGCGGATCCGTCCGTCCCCCGGCCGAACCGGCCCGGGGAGGCGGCGGACGGACCGCCACGGGGCTGGTCACGGTCCCCGCACCGCCGACACGGGGCGGCGGAGCGGGCCGGGGGGAGACCGGCCGCGAGGGGGGAGCTCGCCACCGCCGACCACGGGGGAGCGGCGGAGCGACGGCACGGCGGCGGCGCGGAACCGGGGGAGGACCGCGCCCGCCGCCGCTACGCCTTTTCCGGACGCCCTTCCGGAGCCGCCCGGGGCGCGGCCGGCCCGGCCGGATTGTCAGTGGTGCCGTTCACGATGGAGGGGCACGGACCACCCGGTCCGCGCGCTGCCTCGGAACGGGGGAGACCATGACCGTCAGCCGTCCTGAGCCCGTCACCGCCCGCCTCCACTCCGCCGCCCCGCCGCAGCTCCCGGGCCCGTCCGCCGGTCGCTCCGCCGGAGCCGACGTCCACCCCGTGCTGCGCCGGGTCGCCGCGCCGCCGGCCGCCCTCGACCTGCTCGCCGACGCCCACCGCACCCTCACCCGGGCCCGCGCCCTGGAGGACCCGCTGGAGCGCTACGCCACCGCCCACCTGGCCGCGCTGCGCACGGTGGCGGCCGTCCTGGCGGTGCGCGGCCGCCCGGAGAAGAGCCCGCGCCGGCGCAAGGCCATCCGCAGCGCCTGGGAGGTGCTGCCCGAGGTGGCCCCGGAGCTCGCCGAGTGGGCGGTCTACTACGGTGCCGGCGCCCGCCGCCGGGCCGCCGCCGAGGCCGGGATCAGGGGCGCCGCCTCGGCCCGCGACGCCGACGACCTGGTCCGCAACTCCGCCCTCTTCCTGCGCCTGGTCGAGCGCCTGCTCGGCCTGCACGCCGCGCCGCCCCCGCCCCGGCTCCCGTCGGACGGCGTCGTGGGCCCGGCAAGGATCCCTGGGACAGGCTCTAAGGTGGAGGCAACCTGATCGAACTGCACGTGCCAAGGAGTCCCACCTTGTACCCGACGCGTCCCCGCAGTGCCCTGCGTACCGCCGTGGTGTGGGAGGTGGTCCGGGCGGCCCTGGAGAAGCGGTCGGCCGAGCTGGACCAGCCGGTGCTCGACGTGGTCGACACCGGCGGCGGCACCGGGAACTTCGCGGTGCCGGTCGCCAAGCTCGGCCACCGCGTCACCGTGGTCGACCCGAGCCCGGACGCCCTGTTCGCCCTGGAGCGCCGGGCCGCCGAGGCCGGTGTGACGGACCTGGTGCGGGCCGTCCAGGGCGACACCCAGACCCTGCCCGAGCTGGTCGCCCCCGGCAGTGTGGACGCGGTGCTCTGCCACGGCGTGCTGGAGGTCGTGGACGACCCGGCCGAGGCGCTCGGCAGCCTGGCGGGCGCCCTGCGCAAGGGCGGCGTGGTCAGCCTGCTGGCGGCCAACCGCAACGGCGCCGTGCTGGCCCGCGCACTGGCCGGCCACTTCACCGAGGCCCGCACCGTGCTGTCCGCCGCCGACGGCCGCTGGGGCGAGCAGGATCCGATGCCGCGCCGCTTCACCGGCGAGGAGCTGGGCCGGCTGGCCGAGGCCGCGGGCCTGCGGGTGCGGTCGGTGCACGGCGTACGGGTCTTCTCCGACCTCGTCCCCGGCGTGCTGGTGGACACCGAGCCGGGCGCGCTGGACGCGCTGCTGAAGCTGGAGGAGGCCGCCGCCGCGCAGCCCGCCTTCCACGCCGTGGCGACCCAGCTGCACCTGCTGGCCACCCTGGCCTGAGGCGCCCCTCCCGGCCCGCGCGCCCCATCACGCGCGCCTCCGCCGTCGTACGGTTTTTTTTGCCCGCCGTACGGCGGTGGTTCGCGCCCCGGAGGCCCGCCGGTTCCCGCGCCGTGACCCCTCGGCGGCCCGCCCGTTTCCGGGCCCGGCGGCGGCCGGGCGGTGCCGCCCGGCGGCAAACCTCCCCAGGTCCGGGACGATTCCATCCGATCGGGCACTTGTCCGGGGCGTGGCGCGTTGACTCCGATGCGGCCGTCCCCGCTCGAAGTGGCCCGTCCCACGCGGCGCAGACCACCCCGTAACGGGCCCACGGACCGTATGATCTGGGTAAAGCCGGAAAGCATGACAGCCGGACGCGTGGGGCATATGGACGACACGGGCCGGGTCCCCCGCACGGGCGTCCGACCGTGTGCCCCAAGGCTGATTGGACTTGCCTCCCCGACCGGGGTGGGCGGACCGGTCGCACCCGCGACCGACGAGTAGGAGGACTCCGTGCCGCTCTCGGAGCACGAGCAGCGACTGCTCGACCAGATGGAGCGAGCGCTGTATGCCGAAGATCCCAAATTCGCGTCTGCGCTTGAGGGAACCGGGCTGCGCACCTACACCCGTCGGCGGGTCTACCTGGCCGTCGCCGGCTTCGTGGTGGGCATCGGCCTGCTGATGGGCGGCATGGTCGTACCGGATCAGATCTGGGTCAGCGTCGTGGGCTTCCTGGTGATGCTCGGGTGCGCGGTGTTCGCCGTGACCGGCTGGCGCCGCGGTCCCGCGGGCCAGGGCGCCGGAGCCCGTCCGGCCGCCGCCCCGCGCCGCAAGGCCGGGATGATGGACCGGGTGGAGCAGCGCTGGCAGCGCCGCCGGGACGAGCAGACCGGCGGGTTCTGAGCCGCTCGGCCGATACGTACGAAGCCGGGGCGGGGCGGGGGGCGGCGGCCCCCCCCCCCGGGGGGGGGGGCCGGGGGCCCCCCCCGGGGGGGCGCCCCGGGGGGGCCCCCCCCCCCCGGGTGGGC
>NZ_JBIAXP010000001.1:41467-130211 GCF_042896795.1 Kitasatospora sp. NPDC001261 | reverse complement strand
CGCGGGCCGCGCCGCCGGGACGCGCAGCCCGGGGGGTTCTGCGCCGCGCGGCCCATCCGCCCCCCGCGGGGGGGGGCCGCCGACCCCCGCCCCGCCCCGGCTTCGTGTCCGGAAGGGAAACCCCCGGGTCAGGACTCCGGGGTGGACCCCTTGCCCCGGGTGAGGACCCGCCGCACCGGCGCGGAGACGGCCTCGACCGCCCGGCCGACCGCGGCACCGGCCGTCGCCCGGGCCGCCCGCGCCGCGTCGGAGATCCGCCACCACAGCTGCGCCGAGGACGGCGGCAGCAGCAGCGCCCTGGTCCGTCCGGCCCGGCCGGCGGCCGCCCGCAGCCCGCGCCGCACGGTGCGGACGTCGGCGGCCAGCGGTTCGGTGACGGGCTGCCCGGGCGGGGCGTAGAGCACCCGCTCGGTGGCCAGCGCCAGTCGGCCGGTGGCCGCCGCCGAATCCGCGTCCAGGTGGGCCTTCTCGGTGATCCGGTGGGCCGCCGAGCGCGGGGTGCGTGACTCGTCCGGGGGAATTCCGAGGTCCCAGGCGGAGTCGACCAGCTCGTCCCAGGCGGCCAGCACCTGGGCGTCGGTCAGCTCCGCCGCTCCGCTCCCGCCGGGCCCGCGCCGCCCGCCGCCGCCCAGCCGGCGACGGCGCACGGCCGCGCGCCAGACCATCGGGACGAGCAGCAGGGCGATCAGCGCGAGCACCGCGGCCAGGGTGCCGAGCACCTGGCCGGAGAGCAGCCAGGACTCCTCGGCGGTCTTGGCGACGGCCTTGTCCTTGGAACCGCACTCGCCGAGCTGGCGCTGCTTGGCGGTGCAGTCCGAGCCGGAGCTCGGCAGCGGGGCGGCCGAGGCGGTCTGCGGAGCGGCGGTCGCCTGCTGGGTCGGCGCGGTGGTCGGGGCGGTGGACGCCTCGGTGTAGCGGGTCGGGACGCCGCGGCTCGGGGTCGGCTCGAAGCGCAGCCAGCCGTAGCCCGTGAAGTACAGCTCGGGCCAGGCGTGGTACATCCGGCCGGTCACCGAGTAGACGTTGCCGCCCTTGCTGTCGCCGGGGGTGAAGCCGACGGCCACCCGGGCCGGGATCTTCAGCTCCCGGGCCATCGCCGCCATGGTGGAGGCGAAGTGCACGCAGAAGCCCCGGCGGTCGCGCAGGAAGACGGCGATGGCGTTGCTGCCGGTGCCGCCGCTGACGGCGGTGTCGTACGTGAAGCCCGGCCCGGTGAACCAGTTGACCAGCGCCGTCGCCCGGTCGAAGTCGTTCTTCGCGCCGGCGGTGACGGCCTTGGCCTGCTCGGCGACGACCGGCGGCAGGTCGGTCGGGAGGGCGGTGTAGCGCTCCCTGATGTCCGACGGCGCGGTGCCCGCGAGGCGCAGCTCGTTGGCGGTGGGCCGCACGTCCAGGGCGGTGACGTGGTAGCTCAGGCCGCGGATCGCCTTGTCGCTGGTCGGCAGGACGGTACGGGTCAGCGGGTCGAGCTTCCAGGCGCTCCGGTCGGGAAGCTGGACGGAGGCGGCCGGGTAGGGCATCGGCAGCCAGCTCCCCCCCAGCCGCTCGTCGACCTTGAAGTCGCCCTCGAACCGGGCCACCTGGGGATCGCGCAGGCCCTCGGGGGCGGGCAGGGCCGCCGGGAGGTCCTGGACGGTGGTGCTGCCGAGCCGCCAGTTGACGCCGTCGAACTGGTCGAGCGAGCCGGTCCGCAGGTAGACCTGGTCGGCCAGCGGGGTGTCCAGGGTGTAGCTGAGCAGCTCCGCGTCGGTCGGCTTGGAGATCGCGGCCTCCAGGCTGACCAGCGGGTCGAGGCTGGTCGACAGGCTCCCGCCGACGCCCTTGCCGCCCGATCCGCCGGAGCCGGAGTTCAGCAGCCCGAAGCTCCAGTGCGGCAGGACCACCGGCAGCAGCAGCGCCACCGCCAGGGCCAGCACGCCGACCTGCCGCCCGCCCGGGCTGACCCGGCCGGACTCCACCGAGCCGCGCGCACCGCCGTAGAACACCCGGCCCCAGCGGGAGACCCGGTCCTGGCCCTCGGCGAACAGCAGCAGCAGGTAGCCGGCCGCGGCGACGGCGAACCAGACCCAGCTGCCGTGCTCCCCGGCCAGGCCGTTGCCGACCGAGTACAGCGCCAGCAGCGGCAGCCCGGCCAGCGCCGAGCGCCGGTAGGTCACCGCGACGGTGTCCACCGCGACGGCGATCAGCCCGATCGCCGAGACCAGGATCAGCCGCAGTCCGGCGGTGGGCGGAGCCGGGATGGCGTACTGCTGTATGTCGTCCAGGCCGGCGGTGAAGACCTGGTCCAGGACCCGCAGCGCGGACGGGCCGGGCAGCATCCCGCCCTCGCCGGCGAAGCCGAGCAGCAGCAGGAGGAGCAGGACCAGCAGCTGCCCGAGCGGCACCGTCCAGCGGTACACCGGGGCGCGGCGCAGGCCCGCGCCGGCCGCGGCGACCACGGCGATCACCAGGAGGGCGTGGGTGAGCCAGCTGCGGGTGGTGAGCAGCGGCATCATGCACAGCGCGGCGAGGGCGGTGGCCAGCGCCGAGTACGCGGTCAGTTTGGCCCGGGTGGTCACGCGCCGGCCTCTTCTCGGTAGGGGGCGGTCGTCCGGCTGCCGTCGGCGGCCCGCCACAGGTCCGGTACGGAGTCCCCGGCCCGTACCGGGATCACCGTCCAGCCGGCTTCGCGCAGCTGCTGGACCCGGGCCCGGAAGTCGTCGCCGCCGGTGTCCGGGGCGAGCATCCGCAGGCCGGCCCAGGTGCCGGTGTCCAGCAGGAAGGCGATCGCCCCGCCGGCGCGGCTGCGCAGCCGGCCCAGCCGGGTGGCCTGGGCGTCGTCCAGCTCGCCGAGGACGGCGACCAGCAGGCCCTCACCGCCGGCGCGCAGTGGGTCCTCGGCGCGGGACAGGGTGCCGCCGTCGGACAGGTCGGCGACCGCGAGGGCGTCCAGGACCAGCCCGGAGGTGTCGGCGCCGCTGTGGCTGCCGCCCGCGCCCGGCCCGGGCACCGACAGCCCGGTGTCGGTGAGCAGCCGGGTCTGGTAGCCGCGCTCCAGCAGGTGCACGGCGACCGAGGCGGCGCAGCCGACCGCCCACTCGAAGGAGGAGGCGGGGCCGCTGCCCCGGTGGGCGATCTCCCGGGTGTCCAGCACGACGGTGGCCCGGGCCTGCTGCGGCTGCTCCTCGCGGCGCACCATCAGCTCGCCGTACCGGGCGGTGGAGCGCCAGTGCACCCGGCGCAGGTCGTCGCCGGGCCGGTACTCGCGCAGGATCACGTCGTCGTCGCCGGCCAGCGCCAGGGTGCGGCTGTGGCTCTCGCCCTGGCCGATCCACTCGCCGCTGAGCCGTACCGACGGCAGCGCCTGGACCTGGGGGACGACGGTGAGGACGTCGGAGGCGGTGAAGGCGCGGGTCACCTCGCACATCCCGAACGGGTCGGCCAGCCGCAGCTGGAGCGGCCCGAGCGGGTAGCGGCCGCGCAGGTCGGAGCGGACCCGGTAGGAGACCTCGCGGTGGCCGCGCGGCTCGACCCGGTCCAGCACGAAGCGCGGGCGCGGCCCGAGCACGTACGGGACCTTGTCCTCCAGCAGCAGCACCCCGGTGGGCACCCGGGAGACGTTGTCGACCCGCAGGTGGACCCGGGCCTCCTGGCCGGCGACCGCCCGGCGCGGGCTGAGCCGGCGTCCGCTGGCCACCCGGTAGCGGGTGTTGGCGACGACCACCACGGCGACCAGCGGCAGCGCGGCGAGCAGGACGCCGACGCGCAGCAGGGCGTCCTGGTCGAGCAGGTAGGAGCAGGCCACCGCGGTGACCCCGGCGGCGAGGAAGGACCGCCCCCGGGTGGTGAGACCGCGGAACCCGGCCCGCAGTCCCGATGATTCGGACTGGGCCACCTCAGCCCCTCCGGACGGCCGGGCCGCCCTGCGGGCGCGGCAGCGGCAGCCGGGCGACCAGGTCGGCCACGATCTGCTCGGAGGTGCGGCGGCTGAGCTGGGTCTCGGCGGTCGGCATCAGACGGTGCGCCAGGACCGGGACGGCGAGGCGCTGGATGTCGTCGGGGGTGACGTAGTCGCGCCCGTCCAGCGCGGCGGCGGCGCGGGCGGCCCGGACCAGGTGCAGGGTCGCGCGGGGCGAGGCGCCCAGGCGCAGCTCGGGGCTGGTGCGGGTGGCGCCGACCAGGTCGACGGCGTAGCGGCGGACCGGGTCGGCGATGTGCACGGTGCGGACCAGGTCGATCAGCTTGAGGATGTCGGAGGCGTGCGCGACCGGCTGGAGGTCCTCCAGCGGGCTGGCGCCGGCGTGGGTGTCGAGCATCGCGAGCTCGGCCTCGGGGCTGGGGTAGCCGATCGAGATCCGGGCCATGAAGCGGTCGCGCTGGGCCTCCGGCAGGGGGTACGTGCCCTCCATCTCGACCGGGTTCTGGGTGGCCACGACCATGAACGGCGAGGGCAGTTCGTAGCTGGTGCCGTCGATGGTGACCTGGCGCTCCTCCATGGACTCCAGCAGCGCCGACTGGGTCTTCGGCGAGGCGCGGTTGATCTCGTCGCCGACCACGACCTGGGCGAAGATCGCGCCCGGGCGGAACTCGAAGTCGTGCCGCTGCTGGTCGTAGATGTTGGTGCCGGTGACGTCCGAGGGCAGCAGGTCGGGCGTGAACTGGATGCGGCGCACGGTGCAGTCGAGCGAGCGGGCGAGCGCCTTGGCCAGCATGGTCTTGCCGACGCCGGGCACGTCCTCCAGCAGCAGGTGGCCCTCGGCGAGCAGGACGGTCAGGGCGATCCGGACGGCCTCCGGCTTGCCCTCGATCACGCTCTCGACGTTGCCGCGCACGCGGTCCACGACCGCGGCGAGTTCGGGGAGCCCGGTCTGCCGGAACCCGCCCGCCCGCTGCGGTTCGCCCCCCGCGGGACTGCCGAGTCCGGCCTGATCCTTGTAGCTCGTCACCCGTATACGCTCCCTGGCACCCTGTGCCCGCCCCGTCCCGAGGCCGGACCCCACCCCATGCTTGACGCGGCCGTCCCGGGGGCGGTTCCGAACGAGGAGCCGGCGGCCGGGAAGGCGGCCTGCGGCCTGGCCGCCCCAGGTGGTTCGGGGTCCGACCGGCAGGCGCATTCTCCCCCGCGGGATGGCCAGAAGTCACCATTCGGCGGTGCCCGAATGCCCGGACACCGTCGGCCGGGCAGGGTCGGGGCGGGTCGCTCAGTCGATCTCGCGGAGCAGGCCGGTGTGGACGTCGAAGACGAAGCCGCGGACGTCGTCGGTGTGCGGCAGGAAGGGAGAGGTGCGGACGCGCTGCATGGACTGGCGGACGTCGCCGTCCAGGTCGACGAAGGCCTCCACCGCCCACTGCGGGCGCTGGCCGACCTCCAGCTCCAGCTCGCGGCGGAAG
The DNA here is from genome assembly GCF_042896795.1 of Kitasatospora sp. NPDC001261. Taxonomy (NCBI): domain Bacteria; kingdom Bacillati; phylum Actinomycetota; class Actinomycetes; order Kitasatosporales; family Streptomycetaceae; genus Kitasatospora; species Kitasatospora sp. NPDC001261. The sequence continues at coordinate 124,841 of NZ_JBIAXP010000001.1, read as the reverse complement.
TCCTCGGTCAGCCCGAGCAGGCCGCAGCCGGTGTGGTGGATCAGCGCGATCGAGCGGGTGCCGAGGGCGCGCTGGCTGATGGTCAGGGACCGGATGGTGTCGTCGGTGACGACGCCGCCGGCGTTGCGGATGACGTGGGCGTCGCCGAGTTCGAGGCCGAGCGCGGCGAACAGGTCGAGTCGGGCGTCCATGCAGGCGACCACGGCGATCTTCTGCACCGGGCGGGCGTCCATGCCGCCGTCCCGGAAGGTCACCGCGTAGGCGCGGTTGGCCGTGACGAAGCGGTCGATGACGGTGGGTCTGGCAGGGTCGGCAGCGGCGTTCGGCGAGGGCCGGTCGGGTGTCACTGTCATGGGGGCGACGTTAGTGCGGATCGGGCCCGCGCGGTGGGGCCGGGAGCTACAGAACGGCGGGCCGTGATCGGGTGCATCGCCACAACGGGAGCTGCTCCCGGAGCGGCCGCCGCCGACCCCGCACGCGGGGCGGCCAGGGGGCGCGCGCCCGCCGCCGAAGGCCCCCGATCCGGACCGCCGCCGGTCCGCCCCGAGGGCCGCGACCTGCGGTGATCCGTACCGCCGCCCGGGTGGTGCGCCGGAGCGGGCCATTGACTGGCAGGGGCCGCGCGATAGAGTTTGCGGCGCAGTGGAGCACACCCGCCGGGGCCCGTCAACGGGGCTTCCCCGGCCGGTGCGGCCCGGTCGAAGCGGCCCGTGGCCTCCTCCCGCTCCGTGCCCACCTGGCGCACCTTCCCCGGCGCCGGGCGGTCACGACCTTCCCCTCGAGCGGGCGGGGACCACGGGCCGCTTCGTCGTGCCGGGGCACGGTGGGCGAGAATGGTCGCAGCTCCCGGACGTCGGGCTGCTCCGCACCGAGGAAGGGCGCCACCGCGCATGACCACCAACGAACCGGGCCCCAAGCACGTTCCGGTGATGCTCCAGCGGTGCATGGACGCGCTCGCACCGGCGATCTCGCGCCCCGGGGCCGTCGTGGTGGACGCCACCCTCGGCCTCGGCGGGCACAGCGAGGCGCTGCTGACCCAGTTCCCTGAGGTGCGGCTGGTCGCGGTGGACCGCGACCCGGCGGCGCTGAAGCTGTCCGGCGAGCGGCTGGCCCCGTTCGGCGACCGGGCGACCCTGGTGCACGCCGTCTACGACGAGATCCCCGAGGTGCTGGAGCGCCTGGACATCGACCGGGTCGACGGCGTCCTGTTCGACCTCGGCGTCTCCTCGATGCAGCTGGACGAGGCGGACCGCGGCTTCGCGTACGCGCAGGACGCGCCGCTGGACATGCGGATGGACCAGACCCGGGGGATCAGCGCGGCGGAGGTGCTGAACACCTACGGCCACGGCGACCTGGCCCGCATCCTCAAGGTGTACGGCGAGGAGCGGTTCGCCGGGAAGATCGCCTCGGCGATCCTGCGGGAGCGGGAGAAGGAACCGTTCACCAACAGCGCGCGTCTGGTCGAGTTGGTGCGGAACGCCATTCCGGCGGCGACCCGTCGGACCGGCGGGAACCCGGCGAAGCGGACGTTCCAGGCGCTGCGGATCGAGGTCAACGGCGAGCTGGAGGTCCTGGACCGGGCGATCCCGGGGGCGCTGGACGTCCTCGCGATCGGCGGCCGGATCGTGGTGATGTCCTACCAGTCGCTGGAGGACCGGCTCGTCAAGCAGTACCTGGCCGCCGGTGCGACCAACACCGCTCCGCCAGGGCTGCCGTTCATCCCGGAGGAGCACCAGCCCTGGCTCAAACTGATCACTCGCGGTGCCGAGCTGGCCACCGAGGAGGAGATCGAGGAGAACCGGCGCGCCGCGCCCGTACGGCTGCGGGTGGCGGAGAGGATCAGGGACCGAAGCAAGCGGGGCTGACGAACCGGCCCGGCGGGGTCCGAAGGGCGGAGGAAAGCGGTGGGGCCGGTGGCCGGTGAGGTCCGGGCGGGGCGGGGAGGACTCCCCGGGCAGGGCAGGGCGCGGATCACGGTCCGGCCGGGCAGGCGTCCGGTACGGAGGCGCACACCGTTCGCGGTGCTCGTCGTGGTGCTGCTGGCGGCCGGGCTGCTCGGCCTGCTCGCGCTGAACACCGCACTCAACGAGGGCTCCTTCGAGCTGTCCCGACTGCAGAAGCAGACCACCGTGGCGACCGACGAACAGCAGAGCCTCCAGCACGAGATCGACCAGAGCTCGGCCCCGGACGCGCTGGCCAGGCGCGCCGCCGAGCTGGGCATGGTCCCGGCCGGCGGGATGGCCTTCCTGGACGTCCCGAACGGCGGCAAGGTGGTCGGCACCCCCGGCCCGGCGCAGGACAGCCCGCCGGTCAAGCGCTCCACGGCCGAGCCGTGGCCGACCAGGACCCCCTCCGGTGCCGCCCAGCCGAGCGCGGCCCCGCCCGCCGCCGGGCCGTCACCGGCCGCGCCGCAGCCGGGCGGTGCCCCGTCGCCGGCCGCGCCGCCGCCCGCACCGGCCCCGGCGACGTCCGCCGGCGACTCGGTGATCCAGCTCAACCCGGTCTCGCCCGCCGCGGCCGCGAAGCCGAACGGAGGCGCGGGCCGATGAGCCAGTGGACCGTCAGAAGGGGTGACGGGCGCGAGGCGCCCGGCGAGCGCGGCGAGGTGGCCGCATGAGCACTCCACGTCAGCCGGGCGGGACCGGCGGTTCCGGCAGCGGCAACGGCCGCCGTCCGGTGCCCCGGGGCACCGCGCCGCGCGCGCAGTCCGCCGCCGGCCGCGGTCAGCCCACCAAGGCCCAGCCCGCCAAGGGGCAGCCGGCCAGGAGCCAGCCCGCCAAGGCCCAGCCCGCCCGCAGCCAGCCCGCGAAGGGCCAGCCCGCGCGCAGCCAGTCGGCCAAGGCCCAGCCCGCCAAGTCGGCCTCCGCCGGCCGTACCCCGCGGGCGCCGCAGCAGCGCCGCCCCGAGGGGCGCCCGCCGGCCCGCAGCCAGGCGGCGGTGCGCCCGAAGAGCCGTCCGCCGCTGCGCCCCAAGGCGCTCAAGCTGGCCGAGCCGAAGCGCCGGCTGCGGGTGATCTCCGTGGTGCTGTCGCTGGTGTTCTCCGTCTTCGCGGGCCGCCTGGTGCAGCTCCAGCTGGTGGACGCCGACGCGCTGGCCGCCGACGCCAACACCAACCGCTACATGAACATCCCGATCACCGCCGAACGCGGCTCGATAACGTCCTCCGACGGAGTCGCGCTGGCGGCCACCGTGGACGCGTACGACATCACCGCCGACCCGGCGATGTTCACCCCGGAGGCGACCGGCATCCCGGACGCGCCGGAGCAGGCGGCCGCGCTGCTGTCGCCGATCCTCGGCGTGCCCAAGGAGAAGATCGCCACCGACCTGCACACCCCCAAGACCCGCTACAAGCGGCTCGCGGCCCAGCAGACCCCGGCCGCCAAGAAGCAGATCAGCGACCTCAAGTCGGGCCTGGAGAAGCAGGCCGGCTCGCGGGCCTGCCAGGCCCAGAAGAAGCTGCTCGGCAAGCCCGCCGACCAGGGCGGGCGCACCCGGGTGGACAACGAGTGCGCCAACCCGCTGGCCGGGGTGTTCAACCGGGAGACCCAGAAGCGGATCTACCCGGCGGACGGCCTGGCCGCCAACCTGGTCGGCTTCGTCAACGCCGAGGGCGAGGGCGCCGGCGGCCTGGAGCAGCAGTACCAGAAGCTGCTGGCCGGCAAGGACGGCCACAGCAGCTACGCCCAGTCGGGCGGGCGGCTGGTGCCCACCGCCGGGGGCTCGATGGAGCCGGCCGTGCCGGGCGACGACGTGAAGCTGACCATCAACCGGGACATCCAGTGGGCCGCCCAGCGGGCGATCACCGACCAGGTGGCCAACTCCGGCGCGGAGAAGGGCTACGTGGTGGTCCAGGACGTGAAGACCGGCCAGGTCCTCGCGATGGCCACCGCGCCCGGCTTCAACCCGAACGACCTGAGCCTGGCCAAGCAGTCCCAGATGGGCAACCCGGCCCTGGTCGACGCGTACGAACCGGGCAGCACCGCCAAGCTGATGAGCCTGGCCGCGGTGCTGGACTCCGGCACGGCCAACTGGGACACCAAGGTCACCGTGCCCAACCGGCTGGTCCGGGCCGGGCAGCAGTTCAAGGACGACGTCGAGCACGGCGACTGGCACCTGACCCTGGCCGGGGTGCTCGCCAAGTCCTCCAACATCGGCACCATCGAGGCGGTCGAGACCCTCGGCGGCGGCGACCAGCTGAAGACCAACCAGGTGCTGGACGGCTACATGCGCAAGTTCGGGGTGGCCCAGCCGACCGGTCTGGGCTTCCCCGGGGAGACCTCCGGGATGCTCAAGAAGCCGGAGGACCTGGTCGCCTCGGAGAAGTACAACATCTCCTTCGGCCAGGGCCCGCTGCAGATGAACGCGCTCCAGGCCACCTCGGTCTACTCGACCATCGCCAACGGCGGGGTGCGGGTCGCGCCCAGCATCGTCCAGGGCGTCACCGACCCGAACGGCAAGTACGCCCCGAGCGCGCCGGGGGAGCAGACCCGGGTGGTCAGCCCGGAGACGGCCAAGACCCTCACCTCGATGCTGGAGTCGGTCGTCGACGACGAGCAGGGCACCGGCGGCAAGGCCGCCATCCCCGGCTACCGGGTCGCGGGCAAGACCGGCACCGCCGACCGGGGCGCCGCCGACGGCAAGGGCTACGACGGCTACACCGCCTCCTTCATCGGCTTCGCCCCCGCCGACGCCCCCCGCTACACCGTCTCCTGCACCCTCCAGGGCCCGGTCAACGGCCACTTCGGCGGCCAGCTGTGCGGCCCGGTGTTCAAGCAGGTGATGGAGTTCACCCTGAAGACCATGCAGGTCCCGCCGAGCGGCAGCCCGGCGCCGAACCTGGCCGTCGAGTGGAAGCCGTGAGCGCACGATGAGCAACGGACCGGCCGGGCCGGAGCACGGCGCGGCGGAGGGCCGGTTTGGCCCTGGACACCCTTCGGCGGATAGCCTTCCCGCCGTGCCGAAACCCGATCAAACCACCGTGAGTCCGCCCCGTCCGACCGGGACCACCGCCCTGCCGCTCGCCGAGCTGGCCGCCGAACTGGGCCTGCCGCCCGTCGAGGGCGGCGCCGTCACCGGCGTCACCCACGACTCCCGCGCGGTCCGTCCGGGCGACGTGTACGTGGCCTTCCCGGGCGCCAACCACCACGGCGCGGCGTTCGCCGGCAAGGCCGCGGAGTCCGGCGCGGTGGCGGTGCTCACCGACCCGGCCGGCGCCGAGCAGGCGGCCGCCACCGGCCTGCCGCTGCTGGTCGTCGACCGGCCGCGGGCCGTCATGGGCGAGCTGGCCGCGATCGTCTACGGCCGCCCCTCCCGGCGGCTGCTGATGATCGGGCTGACCGGCACCAACGGCAAGACCACCACCTCCTACCTGGTCGAGGGCGGCCTGCGCGGCGCCGGGCGCAGCCCGGGCGTGATCGGCACCGTCGAGATGCGGGTCGGCGAGGAGCGGATCAAGAGCGAGCGCACCACCCCCGAGGCCACCGACCTGCACGCGATCCTCGGCGTGATGGCCGAGCGCGGCGCCGACGCGGTGACCATGGAGGTCTCCAGCCACGCCCTGGTCTTCGGCCGCACCGACGGGGTCGCGTACGACGTCGCGCTGTTCAACAACCTGACCCCCGAGCACCTCGACTTCCACCCGGACATGGAGGACTACTTCCAGGCGAAGGCCCGGCTCTTCCAGCCCGGCAAGTCCCGCCACGGCGTGGTCAACCTGGACGACGAGTACGGCCGCCGGCTCGCCGCCGAGGCCAAGATCCCGGTGACCACCTTCTCCGCGACCGGCGCCGCGGCGGCCGACTGGCGGGCCGTGGACGTCCGGCTCGGGCCGGTCGGCTCCACCTTCAAGGTGCTGGGCCCGGACGGCGCCGAGGCCGAGGCCTCCGTCCCGCTGCCCGGCCCGTTCAACGTCGCCAACGCGCTCGCCGCGATCACCCTGCTGGTCGCCGCCGGCCTGCCGCTGGAGCGGGCCGTGGCCGGCGTCGCCGCCGTCCCCGGCGTGCCCGGCCGGCTGGAGCGGGTGGACGCCGGACAGCCGTTCGTCGCCGTCGTCGACTACGCGCACAAGCCGGACGCCCTGCAGGCCGTCCTCGCCTCGCTGCGCGAGGTCACCGAGGGCCGGCTGCACGTCGTGGTCGGCTGCGGCGGCGACCGCGACCCGCACAAGCGCGGCCCGATGGGCGCCATCGCCGCCCGTCTCGCCGACACCGCCCTGCTGACCAGTGACAACCCGCGCAGCGAGGACCCGCTGGCGATCCTCGCCACCATGCTGACCGGCGCCGCCGCGGTGCCCGAGGCCGAGCGCGGCGACGTCCTGGTCGTCCCCGACCGGGCCGAGGCGATCGGCCTCGCCGTCGCGCGCGCCCGGGCGGGGGACACCGTGCTGGTGGCCGGCAAGGGCCACGAGCTCGGCCAGTACGTACGAGACGAGATCCGCCCCTTCGACGACCGGGAGGTGCTGCGCGAATCCATCGCGCGGACCACGGCCGCACGGGGCGACCGAGGAGTAGAGCAGCAGTGATCGCACTGACCCTCGCCGAGGTGGCCGCCGCCGTCGGAGGCACGCTGGACGGCGCCGACCCGGACGCCCTGGTCACCGGCCCGGTCGAGGTCGACTCGCGGAAGGTGGCCCCCGGCGGCCTGTTCGCGGCCTTCGTCGGCGAGCACGTGGACGGCCACGACTACGCGGCCAAGGCGGTCGGGGACGGCGCCGTCGCGGTGCTGGCCTCCCGCCCGGTCGGCGTGCCCGCCGTCCTGGTCGACAGTGTGGTGGAGGCGCTCGGCCGGCTGGCCCGCGCCGTGGTCGCCCGCGCCGGGGGCACCGCCGTGGTCGCGCTGACCGGCTCGGCCGGCAAGACCAGCACCAAGGACCTGATCGCCCAGCTGCTCCAGCGCCGCGGCGAGACCGTCTACCCGCCCGGCTCGCTCAACAACGAGATCGGCCACCCGATGACCGCGCTGCGGGTCGAGGCCGGCACCCGGCACCTGGTCATGGAGATGGGCGCCCGGCACAAGGGCGACATCGAGTACCTCACCTCGATCACCCCGCCCCGGATCGGCGTGGTGCTCAACGTCGGCACCGCCCACGTCGGCGAGTTCGGCTCCCAGGAGGCGATCGCCGAGGCCAAGGGCGAACTGGTGGAGTCGCTGCCCGCCGACGGCGCCGCGATCCTCAACGCGGACGACCGGCTGGTGCGCGCGATGGCCTCCCGTACCAGGGCGAAGGTGGTCCTGTTCGGGGAATCGCCGGACGCCCACGTCCGGGCCACCGACGTTCGCCTGGACGCCACCGGGCGGCCATCGTTCACGCTCACCACCCCGGCCGGTTCCGCGCCCGTGCAGCTGCGCCTGTACGGTGAGCACCACGTCTCGAACGCCCTCGCCGCCGCAGCGGTGGCGGTGGAGCTCGGGATGTCCGTCGACGACACCGCGGCAGCCCTGGGCGAAGCGGGTGCGCTGTCCCGCTGGCGCATGGAGGTCGTCGACCGGGCCGACGGTGTCACCGTCGTGAACGACGCCTACAACGCGAACCCCGACTCGATGCGGGCCGCGCTGCGGGCGCTCGTCTCGATGGGTGGCCGGGGCCCGGAGCGCCGCCGCACCTGGGCGGTGCTCGGCGAGATGCGGGAGCTCGGCGAGGACAGCCTGGCCGAGCACGACGCCATCGGGCGGCTCGCCGTCCGGCTGGACGTCACCAAGCTGGTGGCGGTCGGCGGACGCGAGGCGGCCTGCATGGAACTCGGCGCGAGGAACGAAGGTTCGTGGGGTGAGGAGTCGGTGCTGGTGTCCGACGCGGACGCGGCGGTCGAGCTGCTGCGCAGTCAGCTGCGGCCGGGGGACGTGGTCCTGGTGAAGGCTTCCCGTTCGGTGGGGCTGGAGAAGGTGGCCGAGGCCCTCCTGACGGACGGTGTGGCCGCCTGATGAAGCAGATCCTTTTCTCCGGGATGATCGGTCTCATCCTGTCGCTGCTCGGCACCCCCGCCCTGATCAAGGTGCTCGCGAAGCACGGCTACGGCCAGTACATCCGGGACGACGGCCCCAAGGCGCACCACAGCAAGAAGGGCACGCCCACCATGGGCGGCATCGCCTTCATCCTGGCGACCCTGATCGCGTACTTCGCCACGAAGGCGATAACGGGCGAGAGCCCGACCGCCTCCGGGCTGTTGGTGCTCTTCCTGACCGCGGGCCTCGGCCTGGTCGGCTTCCTGGACGACTACATCAAGGTGGTCAAGCGCCGCTCGCTGGGCCTGCGGGCCAAGGCGAAGCTGGCCGGCCAGTCGATCGTCGGCCTCGGGTTCGCCATCCTGGCGATGCAGTTCCCGGACGACCGCGGGCTCAACCCGGCGTCCCAGAGCCTGTCCTTCGTCCGGGACTTCAAGTGGGCGATCGGCCCCGTCCTGTTCGTCATCTTCGCGTACTTCATGATCGCCGCGATGTCGAACGGCGTGAACCTGACGGACGGTCTGGACGGCCTGGCCACCGGCGCCTCGGTGATGGTCTTCGGCGCCTACACCTTCATCGGCATCTGGGAGCACACCCAGAGCTGCGCCTACGCGATCACCGCGACCGCCAACTGCTACGACATCCGGGACCCGCTGGACCTCGCCGTCGTGGCCTCCGCCCTGATGGGCTCCTGCTTCGGCTTCCTGTGGTGGAACACCTCGCCCGCCAAGATCTTCATGGGTGACACCGGCTCGCTCGCCCTCGGCGGTGCCCTGGCCGGTCTGGCGATCTGCTCCCGCACCGAGCTGCTGCTCGCGCTGCTCGGCGGCCTCTACGTGATCATCACCCTCTCGGTGATCATCCAGGTCGGCTCCTTCCGGATGACCGGCAAGCGCGTCTTCAAGATGGCGCCGTTGCAGCACCACTTCGAACTCAAGGGCTGGACCGAGGTCCTGATCGTCGTCCGGTTCTGGATCATCCAGGGCCTGTGCGTCGCCGTCGGCCTCGGCCTGTTCTACGCGGGATGGGTGACCGGATGACCGACCCCGACCTGACCACCCCGGCCAACCCGGACTTCGCCGGCCTGCCGGTCGCCGTCGCCGGGCTCGGCGTCTCGGGCATCAGCGCCGCGCGCGTCCTGCACGGCCTCGGCGCCCGGGTCACCGTGGTGGACGGCGGCAGCGGCCCCGGCCTGGCCGCCCGGGCCGCCGAGCTGGAGGCGCTCGGCGTCACCGTGCGGCTCGGCGACGGCGCGAGCCTGCCCGAGGGCACCGAACTGATCGTCACCTCGCCCGGCTGGGCGCCGGACAGCCCGCTGTTCGCCGCAGCCGAGGCGGCCGGGGTGCCGGTCTGGGGCGACGTCGAGCTGGCCTGGCGGCTGCGCAGGCCGCTGCCCGGCACCGGCGAGCCCGCCCCCTGGCTGGCCGTCACCGGCACCAACGGCAAGACCACCACCGTCCAGATGCTCGCCTCGATCCTCACCGCCGCCGGCAAGCGCACCGCCGCCGTCGGCAACGTCGGGGTCTCGGTCCTGGACGCGGTGCTCGCCGAGGAGCCGTACGACGTGCTCGCCGTCGAGCTCTCCAGCTACCAGCTGCACTGGGCGCCCTCGCTGCGCCCGCACTCGGCCGCGGTGCTCAACCTGGCGCCCGACCACCTCGACTGGCACGGCTCGATGGAGGCGTACGCCGCCGACAAGGGCCGGATCTACGAGGGCAACACGGTCGCCTGCGTGTACAACCTGGCCGACCCGGCCACCGAGGCGCTGGTCCGCGAGGCCGACGTCGAGGAGGGCTGCCGGGCGATCGGCTTCGGCCTCGGCGCCCCCGGCCCGTCGAACCTCGGCGTGGTGGACGGGCTGCTGGTGGACCGCGCCTTCGTCGAGGACCGGGCCAAGAACGCGGCCGAGCTGGGCGCGGTGTCGGACGTCAACCCGCCGGCCCCGCACAACATCGCCAACGCGCTCGCCGCGGCGGCGCTGGCCCGGGCGTACGGCGTCGAGCCGAAGGCCGTCCGGGAGGGCCTGCGGGCCTTCCGCCCGGACGCCCACCGGATCGCCGAGGTCGGCGTGGTCCGCGAGGTCACGTACATCGACGACTCCAAGGCCACCAACACCCACGCGGCGGCCGCCTCGCTGGCCGCCTACCGGCCGATCGTCTGGATCGCCGGGGGCCTGGCCAAGGGCGCGACCTTCGACGACCTGGTGCAGGGCGCGGCCGAGCGGCTGCGCGCCGTGGTGCTGATCGGCCAGGACCGGGCGGTGATCCGGGAGGCGCTGGAGCGACACGCTCCGGATGTGCCGGTGATCGAGGCGGCCGAGGGCCAGACTGGCGCGGTGGCGATGGCCGAGGTCGTTCGAACGGCCGCGTCGCTCGCCCGATCGGGTGACACGGTGCTGCTGGCGCCGGCCTGCGCCTCGATGGACATGTTCACCAACTACGGCGAGCGCGGCGACCTCTTCGCGGCGTCCGTCCGGGAGCTGGCGGGCGAGTAGTCAGGCGGGTGGACGGGCCGGCGCGGGCGCGTCGGACGGAGAGAGTGAGCGGGGAGCGGTGGCGGGGCAGGGCAGAGCGGATTCCGGCGTTGTGAAGCGGGACGCCGCCGAGCCGATGAGGGTGATCTCCGCCACCACGACCAAGTACAAGTCGGCCGGTCCGCTGGCCCGTCTCCAGGCCTTCCGGGCCCGGTGGCGGTACTGGCTGGACCGGCCGCTCACCCCGTACCTGCTGGTGCTCGGCAGCACCCTGCTGCTGGTCGTGCTCGGCCTGATGATGGTCTTCTCGGCCTCGCAGATCCTCGCCCTGAACCAGCACCACACGGCGCAGTACTACTTCCTCAAGCAGCTGATCGCGGCCATCCTCGGCCTGGTCCTGCTGATCGGCTTCGCCTCCGTCCCGGTGGCGGTGCTGCGGGTGATCACCTACCCGGTGATGATCGCGGTGATCGGCGCCCTCACCCTGGTCGCCATCCCCGGCATCGGGGTGCGGATCAACGGCAACCAGAACTGGCTGGATTTCGGCTTCTTCCAGTTCCAGCCCTCGGAGTTCGCCAAGCTCGCGCTGGTGCTCTGGGGCGCCGACCTGCTCGCCCGCAAGCAGAAGGCCGGCACCCTCAACTCGTGGAAGCACCTGCTGGTGCCGCTGGTGCCGGGGGCCCTGCTGCTGCTCGCGCTGATCATGTTCGGCGGCGACATGGGCACCTCGATGATCCTGGTGGCGATGCTGTTCGCGCTGCTCTGGATGGTCGGCGCGCCGCTGCGGCTGTTCGTGGCCACCGTCGGGGTGGCGGTGGTGGTCTGCACCGCGCTGGTGGTCACCGTCCCGCACCGGGCCGAGCGGCTGGGCTGCATCGGCGTCACCAAGCTCGACCCGGAGGGCGCCTGCTTCCAGGCCCTGCACGGCGTCTTCGCGTTCGCCAACGGCGGCGGCTTCGGTACCGGCCTCGGCGCCGGCGTGGAGAAATGGGGCCAGCTGCCCGAGGCGCACACCGACTTCATCTTCGCCGCGACCGGCGAGGAACTCGGTCTGGTGGGGACGCTGTCGGTGCTCGGTCTCTTCGCGGCACTAGGCTACGCGGGTATCCGTGTGGCCATCGGTACGAAGGAGCCCTTCGTCAGGTACGCCGCGGGAGCCGCCACCACCTGGATCATGGCGCAGGCCATGATCAACCTGGGGTCGGCGCTGGGACTGCTGCCCATCGCGGGCGTCCCGCTCCCGCTGTTCTCCTACGGCGGTTCCGCCATGCTGTCGGCCATGTCCGCGATCGGTGTGCTGCTGTGCCTGGCGCGCAGCACCTCGGGCGCGAAGGCGGCCCTGGCCGCCCGGAGCAAGAACTCCCGGATCAGGAGACAACTGGCCCGGGTGCTGCCACGACGACGAACCACAGCGCGCCCGGCCCCGGGGCCGGCACGCAGGGAGCGGTGAATTTCGGTGCATGTCGTACTCGCCGGCGGGGGGACCGCCGGTCACATCGAGCCGGCCATGGCCCTCGCGGATGCCCTCCGCAGGCACGACCCGTCCGTCGGGATCACCGCCCTGGGCACCGAGCGCGGACTGGAGACCCGACTGGTACCCGAGCGCGGCTACCAGCTCGAGCTCATCCCGGCCGTCCCGCTGCCCCGCAAGCCCACCCCGGAGCTGATCACCGTCCCCGGCCGGCTGCGCGGCACCGTCCGGGCCGCCCAGGAGATCATCGAGCGGGTCAACGCGGACGCCGTGGTCGGCTTCGGCGGCTACGTCGCGATGCCCGCCTACCTGGCCGCCAAGCGGGCCGGGGTGCCGATCGTGGTGCACGAGGCGAACGCCCGCCCGGGCCTGGCCAACAAGATCGGGGCCCGCTACAGCGACTTCGTGGCGGTCTCCACGCCGGACAGCAAGCTGCGCGACTCCCGGTACATCGGCATCCCGCTGCGCCGGACCATCGCCACCCTGGACCGCGGCGCGGCCCGTCCGGAGGCCCGCCAGTACTTCGGCCTCGACCAGCGGCTGCCCACCCTGCTGGTCTCCGGCGGCTCCCAGGGCGCCCGCCGGCTCAACGAGACGATCACCGCGATCGCCCCGCGGCTCCAGCAGTACGGCGTGCAGATCCTGCACGCGGTCGGCCCGAAGAACGAGCTGCCGCAGGTGGCGGACGTCCCCGGGATGCCGCCGTACCGCCCGGTGCCGTACCTGGACCGGATGGACCTCGCCTACGCGGCCGCCGACATGATGCTCTGCCGGGCCGGCGCCATGACGGTGGCCGAGCTGGCGGCCGTCGGCCTGCCCGCCGCGTTCGTCCCGCTGCCGATCGGCAACGGCGAGCAGCGGCTGAACGCCCAGCCGATGGTCAAGGCCGGCGGCGGTCTGCTGGTGGACGACGCCGAGCTGACCCCGGACTGGGTGCTGCAGAACGTGCTGCCGGTGCTCACCGACCCGCAGCGGCTGTGGGACATGAGCCGTTCGGCCGCCGAGTTCGGCCGCCGGGACGCCGACGACCTGCTGGTCGGCATGGTCTACGAGGCCATCCAGGCCCACCGCGGCGGCCGCCGCCGTGGCTGACGGCCGGCTCGCCGACCCGCTGGAGGAGGAGCTGGAGGTGGAGGAGTCCGCTCCCCGCCTCCGGCTCTCCCGGCGGGGCATCGTGGTGCTGGGCGCGCTCGGCGCCGCGGTGCTCGGCGTGCTGGCCTGGCTGGTGTTCTTCTCCTCGGTCCTGGACGTGCGCACCGTCGCCGTCCAGGGCGCGGGCGACGACAAGCTGACGCCGGACCAGGTCCGCGAGGCGGTCGGCGGGCTCGGCGACGGGCCGCTGGCGCGGGTGGACCTGGACGGCGTCCGGCACCGGGTGGAGGGGATCCCCCGGGTGGCCAGGGCCGAGGTGTGGCGGGGCTGGCCGCACACCCTGCGGGTGAAGGTCGTCCAGCGCACGGCGGTGGCCGCGGTCAAGGGGGACGACGGCCGGTTCACCCAGGTCGACGCCGGGGGCGTGAGCTTCGCCACCGAACCGGCCCCGCCCGAGGGCGTCCCGGTGGTCGAGCTGCGACTCAGTCAGCAGGCGAACGACGTCGACGGGGTGATCTCCCGTCCGCAGCTGGTGCAGGGCGCGGTGGCGGTGGCCGCCGGGCTGCCGCCGGAGGTCGCCAAGCGGGTCGGCTCGGTGCTGGTGCACTCGTACGACGACATCCAGTTGCAGCTCAGCGGGGGTGCGACGGTGCGTTGGGGGAGTCCGGAGCAGATCGACCGCAAGGCCCGGGTCCTGGTCGCGCTCCTGAACCAGAAGGGCACGAACTTCGACGTGACGGCGCCGGAGGCGCCGGCGGTGTCGGGATGATCCGGTAGGTTCTCTGCCTGAGGGAGGGGTTGACGCCTTGAAGTGTCGGCCCGACTCTTGGTGGTCACCCCCGGTTTCCTAAGCCGGCCGATGATCACATAGGCTCAAAAGAAAAAGGGAAGCTCGGCGTGTTCGTTGAAACGCGTGCCTGGAGCCACCTAGTGTCCTGTGTCACCAGACTGTGTTTCCTGGTGATGTGACGGAGACACAGAACTAACCCTAAAGGTCAAGTTTAGGGTTGGGGTCGGCGGTCGGCATTTCGGACATTCAGTCAGAAACCAGGCTCCCTACCCATCGACATCCGTCGGTACGGCCCCGCCCCGGGTCGGGCCGACCCGGAAATTCGAGGCGAGAGGCCTTCGACGTGGCAGCACCGCAGAACTACCTCGCAGTCATCAAGGTCGTCGGAATCGGCGGCGGTGGTGTCAACGCCATCAACCGGATGATCGAGGTCGGTCTCAAGGGCGTCGAGTTCATCGCGATCAACACCGATGCGCAGGCCCTCCTGATGAGCGACGCCGACGTCAAGCTCGATGTGGGCCGTGAACTCACCCGGGGCCTCGGCGCCGGCGCCAACCCCGAGGTCGGCCGCAAGGCCGCCGAGGACCACCGCGAGGAGATCGAGGAGGTCCTCAAGGGGGCCGACATGGTCTTCGTGACCGCCGGCGAGGGCGGTGGCACGGGCACGGGCGGCGCGCCCGTCGTCGCCAACATCGCGCGCTCGCTGGGCGCCCTGACGATCGGCGTGGTCACCCGCCCCTTCACCTTCGAGGGCCGCCGCCGGGCCAACCAGGCCGAGGACGGCATCGCCTCCCTGCGCGAAGAGGTCGACACCCTCATCGTGATCCCCAACGACCGGCTGCTGTCCATCTCGGACCGCCAGGTCAGCGTCCTCGACGCGTTCCGCTCGGCCGACCAGGTCCTGCTCTCCGGTGTCCAGGGCATCACCGACCTGATCACCACCCCGGGTCTGATCAACCTCGACTTCGCCGACGTCAAGTCCGTCATGTCGGACGCCGGTTCGGCGCTCATGGGCATCGGCTCGGCCCGCGGTGAGGACCGCGCCAAGGCCGCCGCCGTGATGGCGATCTCCTCGCCGCTGCTGGAGGCCTCGATCGACGGCGCCCGCGGCGTGCTGCTGTCCATCTCGGGCGGCTCCGACCTCGGTCTGTTCGAGATCAACGAGTCGGCCCAGCTGGTCAGCGAGGCGGCGCACCCCGAGGCGAACATCATCTTCGGTGCCGTCATCGACGACGCGCTCGGCGACGAGGTCCGGGTCACCGTCATCGCGGCCGGCTTCGACGGCGGGCAGCCGCCGGCGATCGTCCGCGACCCGGTCGTCAAGTCCACCACCCCGGAGCGCCCGGCCACCCCGCCGGCCGCCCCGGAGCGCCCGGCCGGCCGCCCGTACGGGACGATCGGCTCGGTGACGTCCCGTTCGGAGGGCGAGTCCTCGACCACCACGTCGAGCCGGAGCGCCGAGACCTCGACCACCACGACCGCCTCCGCCCCGGTTCCGCCGCAGGTGCAGCCGGCCCGGCAGCCGTTCGTGGAGAGCCCGGCCGAGGAGCTCGACGTCCCGGATTTCCTTAAGTGATCGATCACGCGATCCGCGCGGGTGCTCACTTCGCCTTCACCTCACGGTGGGGCGGGGTGAGCACTTCGCCGTACGGGGAGCTCAACCTCGGCGGCGCGGTGGGGGACGACCCGGAGGCCGTGCGGGAGAACCGGGCGCTGGCCGCCCGGCGGCTGGGGCTCGACCCGGCCGACGTGGTGTGGATGAACCAGGTGCACGGCGCCGAGGTCGCGGTGGTGACCGAGCGCCAGCCGCTCGGGCAGGCCCCGACGGTGGACGCGGTGGTCTCCGACCGGCCGCTCGCGCTGGCGGTGCTGACCGCCGACTGCACCCCGGTGCTGCTGGCCGATCCGGTGGCGGGCGTGGTGGGCGCGGCCCACGCGGGCCGGCCCGGGCTGGCGGCCGGGGTGGTGCCCGCGGCCGTCCGGGCGATGGTCGAACTGGGCGCGGAGCCCTCGCGGATCACCGCCGCCACCGGGCCCGCGGTCTGCGGCCGCTGCTACGAGGTGCCGGCCGAACTGCGCGCCGAGGTCGCCGCGGTGGTGCCGGAGGCCTTCGCCGAGACGTCCTGGGGGACTCCGGCCCTGGACGTGCCGGAGGGAGTCGCGGCCCAGCTGGCCGCGGCGGGGGTCAAGGAGCTGGTGAGGTCACCGGTCTGCACCCTCGAATCCGCCGATCACTACTCCTATCGCCGCGAGCAGCGCACCGGCCGGCTCGCGAGCTACGTCTGGTTGGGCTCTGATCACTGATGACGAACGACATCTACGGACCGTTCCCGGGGAGCGCCGCGTTCGTGGCGGCGCTGACGGAGGGCCAGCGGGCCCGGTACGAGGAACTCGGCACCAACCTCGACGTGGTCGAGCGCCGGATCGCGGACGCCTGCGCGGCCGCCGGGCGCGCCCGGAGCGAGGTCACCCTGGTCGTCGTCACCAAGACCTACCCCGCCGAGGACACCGCGCTGCTGGCCGGACTCGGTGTGACGGACGTCGCGGAGAACCGTGACCAGGACGCCGCTCCCAAGGCGGAGCAGTGCAGAAACCTTCCTCTTGACTGGCACTTCGTCGGCCAGCTGCAGACCAACAAGGTCCGCTCGGTCGTCCGGTACGCGAACCACGTGCACTCGGTGGACCGGCTCCGGCTGGTCCAGTCGCTCTCCGCGGCGGTGCTCAAGTCGGAGCGCCCGGAGCTGGGTTGCCTGGTGCAGGTGGCGCTGGACAAGGCGTACGGGGAGGGTGAGCACCGGGCGGGGGTCGCGCCGGAGGACGTCGCGCAACTGGCCGACGCGATCGCCGACACGCCCGGGCTGCGGCTGGACGGTGTGATGACCGTCGCTCCGCTGGCGGGCCCGCTGGCCGGGGATCCGGCCCGCGCCTTCGATCGGCTGACGGAAATCGCAACCGCCGTACGGGCGGACCATCCGGCTGCCACCATGGTCTCCGCAGGGATGAGCGGCGACCTTGAGCAGGCGATTGCCGCCGGAGCGACACATGTGCGCGTCGGAACGGCGGTACTCGGAGTGAGGTCACCCCTCAGGTAACGTCACCGGGTAAGTAGATCAGACAGCAGGACAAAATAGGACAGAATCTAGCAGCTCTTCGGAGCGCTAGCGAACCGTGGATCGCAGCTCCGCGGCCCCCACTCCACGAAACTGACCGGCCGTCGGGCTGACGCGCCGTCGTGGAGGGGCCGCGGAATCCGCAGGCAGGGCCGTCATGTGCCCGGGTTGCCGGGACGGAGCCGGTCCTGACGGAGCGAGCGGAGCGAGCGACCATCAGAAGGTGCGCGCATCGCGAAGCCCGCCACCGAGCGTCAGCGAGGTGGCTATGAGCGGAGGAGACAGGAGCATGGCCGGCGCAATGCGCAAGATGGCGGTCTACCTCGGCCTCGTGGAGGACGAGACGTACGACGGCCAGGGGTACGACCCCGACGACGACTACGACGCGGACCCCGAGCCGATCCGGACGGGCCAGCGGACCGAGGACATCCCCCGGCCGGCCCCGGCTCCGGTGGCCGCCGCGCCCGCTCCGGTCTCCTCGATCGCCCCGCAGCCGGTGCCCGCGGCGGTGCCGATCCGACAGGAGACTCCGAGGATGGCCCCCGTGTCGTCCATCACACCCGAACGTCGCCACAACCTGGAGAAGAGCGCACCGGTGATCATGCCCAAGGTCGTGAACGAACGAGAGCCCTACCGCATCACCACGCTGCACCCCCGGACCTACAACGAGGCCCGTACCATCGGGGAACAGTTCCGCGGCGGCACCCCCGTGATCATGAATCTGACGGAGATGGACGACACCGACGCGAAGCGCCTCGTAGACTTCGCCGCTGGACTCGTCTTCGGTCTGCACGGCAGTATCGAGCGCGTGACACAGAAGGTGTTCCTGCTGTCGCCTGCTAACGTCGATGTCACGGCGGAGGACAAGGCTCGGATCGCCGAGGGTGGGTTCTTCAACCAGAGCTGACCCGGCCACGACTTTACGTGTGGATCTGATCAACAGTGGTTTAGCGACAGGTGACGAGCGGCAGGCCCGAGGGATCGGGACCGGGGAGAGGGAAACGCGATGGACATCGTGTGGGCGGTGCTCTACTACGCCCTGACCGTCTTCCTGGTGTTCCTGCTCGTACGACTGGTCATGGACTGGGTCTTCCAGTTCGCGCGTTCGTGGCGGCCCGGCAAGGCCATGGTCCTGGTCCTGGAGGCCACGTACACTGTCACGGATCCGCCGCTCAAGCTTCTTCGGCGGCTCATTCCGCCGTTGCGTTTCGGGGGCGTGGCGCTCGACCTGTCCTTCTTCGTACTGATGATCATTGTGTATGTCCTGATCTCGCTTGTGCACCCCTAGTCGTAGGTGAGCGATGCGACAGGATGCCGGTGTGCCGACGATCACGTTGAGGTGAAGAGATGCCATTGACCCCCGAGGACGTTCGGAACAAGCAGTTCACGACCGTCCGCCTGCGTGAAGGCTATGACGAGGACGAGGTCGATGCCTTCCTCGACGAGGTCGAGGCGGAGCTGACCCGCCTCCTCCGGGAGAACGAGGACCTGCGCGCCAAGCTGGCCGCGGCGACTCGTGCCGCCGCGCAGAACCAGGCCAACCTGCGCAAGGAGCCGCAGCAGGACGCGCCCCGACAGGGCGGCGCTCCGGTGCCGGCCGCCATATCCGGTCCGCCGGTCCCCGGCCAGCAGGGTCCGGGCGGCCCGCAGCAGATGGGCCCCGGTGGTCCGCAGCAGATGGGTCCGGGTGGTCCGCAGCAGATGGGCCCCGGCGGCCCGCAGCAGCAGATGGGCAACCAGCCCCTCGGCCTGCCCGCCGGATCCGCCCCGCAGCTTCCCGCTGCCGGCGGCCCGCAGCAGCAGCAGATGAACCAGACCATGGGCGGCCAGCAGCAGCTGGTCCAGCCGATGGGCGGTCAGATGCTCCAGCCCATGGGCGGTCCCGGTGGCCCGCAGCAGATGGGCAACCCGATGGGCCAGGGCATGGGCCAGCAGCAGATGCAGCCGATGGGCGGCCCCATGGGCGGCCCGCAGCAGCAGCAGATGCAGCCGATGGGCGCCCCGATGCAGCAGCAGGGCCCCGGTGGCGACAGCGCGGCCCGCGTGCTGGCGCTCGCTCAGCAGACCGCCGACCAGGCGATCTCCGAGGCCCGCTCCGAGGCCAACAAGATCGTCGGCGAGGCGCGCAGCCGGGCCGAGGGCCTGGAGCGCGACGCCCGTGCGAAGGCCGACGCGCTGGAGCGGGACGCGCAGGAGAAGCACCGCGTCGCGATGGGCTCGCTGGAGTCGGCGCGGGCCACGCTGGAGCGCAAGGTCGAGGACCTGCGGGCGTTCGAGCGTGAGTACCGCACCCGTCTGAAGTCGTACCTGGAGACCCAGCTGCGTCAGCTGGAGTCGCAGGCCGACGACTCGCTCGCCCCGCCGCGGATCCCCGCCACCGCGTCGCTGCCGCCGGCGGCCTCGTCGATGGCTCCGGCCGGTGCCGGCGCGATGAGCAGCGGTGCGCCGAGCTTCGGCGGCGGCCAGCCGTCCTTCGGGGGCAACTCGCCGTCCTTCGGCGGGAACAGCTCCTTCGGTGGCAACTCCTCGGCGCCGAGCTTCGGCGGCCAGTCGACCGGTGGCAACAGCGGTGCTCCGCAGATGCAGCCGGCCGGGATGACCCAGCCGATGGCGGCCGTCCGTCCGCAGCCGCCGCAGCCGATGCAGCAGGCTCCGGCGCCGATGCGGGGCTTCCTGATCGACGAGGACGGCGACAACTGAGGTTGTAGCAGCGCCTTCCGAGAGCGCCCCCTTTCCGACCCACGGGTCGGGGAGGGGGCGCTCTTCTGTGTGGGGGGCGTGCGGGGAGGGGAAGCGCTGCGGCCGGGGGCGTGGGGATCCGGGCGGGGGCGTGCGGGAGCCGGGGTGGCTGCGGGGCGTGGGCGGGTACGGCGAAGCCGCCGTCACCCCGGGGTGACGGCGGCTTCGTTGTCGGGCGGTCAGGCCTTGCGGAGCTGGAAGGCCAGGCCGAGCGACTCGTCGGCGAAGGTCTCGGACTCCCAGTCGGCGGCACCGGCGGCGAAGTCGGTGGCGAGGACCTCCTCGGCGACGAGGGGACCGTGCTCGGCGATCGCCTCGGCGGTCTCCTCCGAGGCGGCGCGCCAGCGCAGGACGATGCGGTCGGCGACGTCCAGGCCGGAGTTCTTCCGGGCCTCCTGGATCTGGCGGATGGCGTCGCGGGCGATGCCGAGCCGCTTGAGCTCCGGGGTGATGGCCAGGTCGAGGGCGACGGTGGCGCCGGACTCGTTGGCGACGGCCCAGCCCTCGCGCGGGGTCTCGGTGATGATCACCTCGTCCGGGGAGAGGGTGACCGTCTCGCCGTCCAGCTCGACCGAGGTCTCGCCGGTGGCGCGCAGTTCGGCGGCCAGGCGGGCGGCGTCGGTGGCGGCGACCGCCTTGGCGACGTCCTGCACGCCCTTGCCGAAGCGCTTGCCCAGCGCGCGGAAGTTGGCCTTGGCGCTGGTGTCGACCAGCGAGCCGCCGACCTCCGCCAGCGACTCCAGGGTGGAGACGTTGAGCTCCTCGGCGATCTGCGCGCGCAGGTCGGCCGGCAGCTCCTCCCAGCCCTGGGCGGCGACCAGCGCGCGGGACAGCGGCTGACGGGTCTTCACGCCGGACTCGGCGCGGGTGGCCCGGCCCAGCTCGACCAGGCGGCGGACCAGCGCCATGTGCTTGGAGAGCTCGGTGTCGATCAGCGACTCGTCGGCCTCCGGCCAGGTGGCCAGGTGCACCGAGGCCGGAGCCTCCGGGGCGACCGGGACGACCAGGTCCTGCCAGACCCGCTCGGTGATGAACGGGGTGAGCGGGGCCATCAGGCGGGTGACCGTCTCCAGCGCCTCGTGCAGCGTGGCGAGCGCGGCGGCGTCGCCCTGCCAGAAGCGGCGGCGGCCGCGGCGGACGTACCAGTTGGACAGGTCGTCGACGAAGCCGGACAGCAGCTTGCCGGCGCGCTGGGTGTCGTACGCCTCGTAGGCCGCGTCGACCTCGCGGACCAGGGTGTTCAGCTCGGAGAGCACCCAGCGGTCCAGCTGCGGGCGGTCGGCCGGGGCCGGGTCGTTCGCGGACGGCGCCCAGTTCGAGGTGCGGGCGTACAGGGCCTGGAAGGCGACGGTGTTCCAGTAGGTGAGGAGGGTCTTGCGGACCACCTCCTGGATGGTGCCGTGGCCGACCCGGCGGGCCGACCAGGGCGAGCCGCCGGCCGCCATGAACCAGCGGACGGCGTCGGCGCCGTGCTGGTCCATCAGCGGGATCGGCTGGAGGATGTTGCCCAGGTGCTTGGACATCTTGCGGCCGTCCTCGGCCAGGATGTGGCCCAGGCAGACGACGTTCTCGTAGCTGTTCTTGTCGAACACCAGGGTGCCGATCGCCATCAGCGTGTAGAACCAGCCGCGGGTCTGGTCGATCGCCTCGGAGATGAACTGCGCCGGGTAGCGCTTCTCGAACAGCTCCTTGTTCTGGTACGGGTAGCCGTACTGGGCGAAGGGCATCGAGCCCGAGTCGTACCAGGCGTCGATGACCTCGGGCACGCGGGTGGCGGTGCCGCCGCAGTCGCGGCAGTCGAAGGTCACCGCGTCGATGTACGGGCGGTGCGGGTCGAGGCTGCTCTGGTCGGTGCCGGTGAGCTCGGACAGCTCGGCCAGCGAGCCGACGCAGGTGAGGTGGCCCTCCTCGCAGCGCCAGATCGGCAGCGGGGTGCCCCAGTAGCGGTTGCGGCTGAGCGCCCAGTCGATGTTGTTGTTCAGCCAGTCGCCGAAGCGGCCGTGCTTGACCGTGTCCGGGAACCAGTTGGTGGCCTCGTTCTCACGGATCATCGCGTCCTTGACGGCGGTGGTCCGGATGTACCAGGACGGCTGCGCGTAGTAGAGCAGCGCGGTGTGGCAGCGCCAGCAGTGCGGGTAGCTGTGCTCGTACGGCAGGTGGCGGAAGAGCAGGCCGCGCTCCTTGAGGTCCGCGACCAGGTCCTCGTCGGCCTTCTTGAAGAACTGGCCGCCGACCAGCGGGACCTCGGGGGCGAAGGTGCCGTCGCCGAGCACCGGGTTGACCACCGGCAGGCCGTACCGGCGGCAGGTCGCGAGGTCGTCCGCGCCGAAGGCGGGGGACTGGTGGACGATGCCGGTGCCGTCCTCGGTGGTGACGTACTCGGCGGTGACGACGTAGTGGGCGTTCTCGATCTCGACCAGGTCGAAGGGGCGGCGGTAGGCCCAGCGCTCCATCTCGGCGCCGGTGAAGGACTCGCCGGTGGTCTCCCAGCCCTCGCCGAGCGCCTTGGCGAGCAGCGGCTCGGCGACGACGAGCCGCTCGTTCCCGTCGGTGGCCACCACGTAGGTGACCTCCGGGTGGACGGCGGCGGCGGTGTTGGAGACCAGGGTCCACGGGGTGGTGGTCCAGACCAGCAGGGCGGCCCGGTCGGCCAGCGGGCCGCTGGTCAGCGGGAAGCGGACGAAGACCGAGGGGTCGACCACGGTCTCGTAGCCCTGGGCCAGCTCGTGGTCCGAGAGGCCGGTGCCGCAGCGCGGGCACCAGGGGGCGACGCGGTGGTCCTGGACCAGCAGGCCCTTGTCGAAGATCTGCCGCAGCGACCACCAGACGGACTGGACGTACGACGGGTCCATCGTCCGGTAGGCCTCGTCGAGGTCGACCCAGTACCCCATGCGGGTGGTCAGCTCGGTGAAGGCGTCGGTGTGGCGGGTGACGGACTCACGGCACCTGGCGTTGAACTCGGCGATGCCGTACGCCTCGATGTCCTGCTTGCCGGAGAAGCCCAGCTCCTTCTCGACGGCGAGCTCGACCGGCAGGCCGTGGCAGTCCCAGCCGGCCTTGCGGGCGACGTGGTAGCCCTTCATGGTCCGGAAGCGCGGGAAGACGTCCTTGAAGACGCGGGCCTCGATGTGGTGGGCGCCGGGCATGCCGTTGGCGGTCGGCGGGCCCTCGTAGAACACCCACTCGGGGCGGCCCTCGGACTGCTCCAGGCTGCGCTGGAAGATCTTGTTGTCCTGCCAGAACGACAGGATCTGGTGTTCCAGGGCAGGCAGATCCACCTGCGCGGGGACGGGGTTGTAGGTGCTGGCCATCGCGGCGTCTACCTCCGGCGGATGCTGGGACTGGATCCTCCGGAGGGACGAGACGGACCAGGCCGCCCCGCGGTACCACCCTCCTTGGCCGCGGTACTGCTGTTCGCGGCCCTCTTGTTTGGGCTTGCTGCCGGGTCTAGTGGGCCGCTGCGGCATCGCGGCGGCCGTTCTTCCGGCGGCTCCGGGGTGATCTTCCCGCCGTGCACACCCCCGGGCTCGCACCGTCCCCGGGTCGCTGGTGGCTGCGTACGTCGGTACTCGTCCCATCTGCGCCTTGCAGGCCCAGTGTATCGGCCGGGCGAGTCGGTTTGTCCAAAGCGTTTCCCGGCGGGCGGTCCGCGGGCGCGCCGGTGGGCGCCCCGGGAGTGCTCCGGCCATGCTCCGGGAGCGCTTCGGGAGCACTCCGGGGGCGTGCGGCGGCGGAGGTTAGCCGGAGTCGATCTGGGCACAAATCCATGAGCGCACGGGGCGTGACGGTTGGGGCGGCTGCCTGGGTGGGAACGTTATGAGGCGTCGGTATGTCATGTTGTGACCGGTTTTGATCGGGATTATCGTTCCGGCACTGGAAGCCGCCGGGAACCGGCGGCTCGATTCGTTCGTAGATGGGGTCGAAAGCCATGGCTGAGAAGGGAACCGGCGCGGGTACCGCCACCAAGCGGGCACGCAAGGCCGTGGCGGTCGACCCAGGGGAGGGGACCGTGACCACTACCGCACCGAAGAACGGCACCGACACCGTCACCGCGCCGCGCGGCGCCGAGTCCGTGGACCCGGCCACGCTGCCGGTCCGGCCGGGCGAGGACCCGTGGACCACCGAGGAGGTCCACGAGCTGCACGACGAGCTGATCAGCGAGCTGGACCGGCTCCGCAGCGAGATCGACGCCGCCGAGGCGGCCATCTCCGGCCTGATGCGCGACTCCAACGACGGGGCCGGCGACGACCAGGTGGACGCCGGTACGAAGAACATCTCGCGGGAGAGCGAACTGGCGCTGGCCAACAACGCGCGCGACAGCCTGGCGCAGACCGAGCGCGCGCTGGAGCGGCTGGAGGGCGTCGGCTTCGGCACCTGCGAGTCCTGCGGGCAGGCCATCGGCAAGGCCCGGATGCAGGCCTTCCCCCGGGCGACGCTCTGTGTGCAGTGCAAGGCCAAGCAGGAACGCCGCTGACCAGGGCGGCCGGAGGGACGCGAGGGGTCGGGCTTGCCGTACGCTCGACCCCGTAACGTCGCCTGAAGGATGCCGCCTGACGCGTTCGTGAACGCGGGCAGGCCATCACCGGCCCACCACCCTCCCCCTCCTGCGGACCGGGGGAGCTCCACCGGCAGCGGAGCGGATCATCAGCACGCAAGGTTCCCCCCAGACCCGGGACGACGCCGTCCCGACCCCCGCCGATGCCGTGGAGGTGCCCGTGGCCGAGCCGACCGGGGCGTCCGCGGACACCACGACGGACGGGAAGCCCAAGGGTCCGCGGCGGATCGGCGTGCTGCTGGTCGTCGCGGTGCTCGCCCTCCTGATCGACCTCGGCAGCAAGCTGCTGGTGGTCGCCCGGCTGGAGAACCACGCGGCGATCAAGGTGATCGGGGACGTGCTCACCCTCCAGGTGATCCGGAACTCGGGCGCGGCCTTCGGGATGGGGCAGGCGCTGACCGTCGTCTTCACGGTGATCGCCTCCTCCGTCATCGTTGTGATCTGGCGGATCGCCCGGAAGCTGTACAGCCTGCCCTGGGCGATCGCGCTCGGGCTGCTGCTCGGCGGGGCGCTCGGCAACCTCACCGACCGGCTGTTCCGCGCGCCCGGGGTCTTCCGCGGCCACGTGGTGGACTTCGTCTCCGTCCAGTACTTCGCGGTCTTCAACCTCGCGGACTCGGCGATCGTCTGCGGCGGAATCCTGGTGGTCCTGCTCTCCTTCCGGGGCAGCAACCCGGACGGGACCGTCCACCAGGAGGTCGAGAAGGCCGGGAAGGCCGGGAAGCCGGAGCAGGGCGAGAAGTAGCGCCGGACCGCCGGCGGGCGGGGGAGGGCCGCGGTTCCGGCATACTCGTACGGGTGAGTACCGCAGCGCAGATCCGCAGCCTCCCCGTTCCCGACGGCCTGGAGGGCGAGCGCCTCGACGCCGCCCTGGCCCGGATGTTCGGCTTCTCCCGGACCAAGGCCGCCGAGCTGGCCGCCGACGGCAAGGTGATGATCGACGGCGCCGTGGCCGGCAAGTCGGACCGGGTGACCGCCGGCTCCTGGCTGGAGGTCGAGATCCCCGCCCCGGCCGCGCCGGTGCGGATCGTCGCCGAGCCCGTCGAGGGCATGCGCATCGTGCACGACGACGAGGACATCGTGCTGATCGACAAGCCGGTCGGCGTCGCCGCGCACCCCAGCCCGGGCTGGACCGGCCCCACCGTGATCGGCGGACTGGCCGCGGCCGGGTACCGGATCTCCACCTCGGGCGCCGCCGAGCGCCAGGGCATCGTGCACCGCCTGGACGTCGGCACCTCCGGGCTGATGGTCGTCGCCAAGTCCGAGCGCGCGTACACCGACCTCAAGCGGCAGTTCCACGACCGGATCACCGAGAAGCGCTACCACACGCTGGTGCAGGGCCACCCGGACCCGATGAGCGGGACGGTGGACGCGCCGATCGGACGGCACCCCAGCTCGGACTGGAAGTGGGCCGTCACCCGCGATGGCAAGGCGTCGATCACCCACTACGACCTGATCGAGGCGTACCGGGCCGCGTCGCTGCTGGCGATCAAGCTGGAGACCGGGCGCACCCACCAGATCCGCGTCCACATGTCCGCGCTGCGGCACCCCTGCGTGGGCGACCTCACGTACGGCGCCGACCCCACGCTGGCCAAGCGGCTCGGGCTGACCCGGCAGTGGCTGCACGCGGTGTCGCTCGGCTTCGAGCACCCGGCGGACGGGCAGTGGGTCGAGTTCTCCAGCGAGTACCCGGAGGACCTGAAGAAGGCGCTGGACATCATCGCGGCGGAGAGCTGAGATGACGGCCGCCGAGGTGCCGGCCGTCACCGTCCGGGTCGTCGACGGGGAGGCGGACCTGGAGCTGGCGCGGGCCGTCCGGCGCGAGGTCTTCGTCGTCGAGCAGAACGTGCCCGAGGAGCTGGAGTACGACGAGTACGACGCGACCTCGGTGCACCTGCTGGCCGTCGGGGCCGACGGGGCCGCGCTGGGGACGGCGCGGCTGATCTTCGGCGAGCAGGCGCGCGGGCTCACCGGGGGCGTCGAGGGGCGCGTGCTGCTCGGGCGGCTCGCGGTCGTCGCGGCGGCCCGGGGGACGGGGCTGGGCGCGGAACTCGTCCGGGCCGTCGAGGCCGCGGGGGCCGCGCGCGGGGGCGTGGAGGTCGAGCTGCACGCGCAGGTGCGGGCGCTCGGGTTCTACGAGCGGCTGGGGTACGTGGCCGAGGGGCCGGTGTACGACGACGCCGGGATACCGCACCGGACGATGACACGGGTGCTGTAGGACCCGCTCTGATCGCGCGGTTCCCCGCGCCCCTGTTCCGGGGCGCGGGGAACTCCGCTTTTCGGGGCTTCGCCGGCGGGGCCGGGCGCCGGTCAGGTGTCGGTGGTGCGGAGGCGGGGGAGCGCGTGGGGGTGCTCGTCGCGCAGGTGGGCGATGAGCTGCTCGCGGATGTCGAAGCGGAGCCGGGCGGCGTCGTCGGGGGTGCGGGCGGTCATGGTGGCGCGGACGACGATGGTGCTGGGCGTGGTGTCGGTGACGTCGAGGGCCCACTCGCCGCCGTCCCAGAGCGGGTGCCGGTCGAGGCGGGCGCGCAGGGTGGTGCGCAGCTCGTCCACCCGGGTGGTGTGGTCGAGGTGGAGCAGGACGGCGGCGAGCAGGCCGGGGTCGCGGCGGGTCCAGTTCTCGAAGGGCTTGTTGACGAAGTACGAGACCGGGACGATCAGCCGGCGGTAGTCCCAGAGCCGGACCACCAGGTAGCTGAGGGTGATCTCCTCGACGGTGCCCTGTTGCCCGTCCACCACGACGGTGTCGCCGATCCGGACGGTGTCGCCGAAGGCGATCTGGAGGCCGGCGAAGAAGTTGCCCAGGGTGCTCTGGGCGGCGATGCCGGCCACGATGCCGATGATGCCCGCCGAGGCGAGCAGGCTGGCGCCGATGGTGCGCATGGCGGAGAAGGTCAGCAGCATCACGGCCACCGTGACCACGACGATCAGCGCGTCGGCCGCCCGGCGCAGCATGCTGATCTGGGTGCGCACCCGCTGGACCCGGGCCGGGTCGTCGACGCGGCTCTCGTACCGGCTGAGCAGGGCCTCCAGGACGGCGGCCACCACGCGGACGGTGAGCCAGCCCAGCGAGGCGAGCAGGAGCAGCAGGAGCAGGTGCTGGGCGCCGTCGTCGTGCTTCAGGTGGAAGATCCGCTGGAGCGGCTTGGCGGCGAGCAGCAGGGCCGACACGACGGCGAGCTGGAGCGGGATCCGGCAGCGGCGCAGGAGCGGCCAGACCGGTGCCGACGGCTGGCGGGCGGCGATCCGCTGGAGGGCCTGGTCGACGATCCAGCCGATCGCCAGGGTGGCGGCGACGGTGGCGAGCAGCGAGAGCAGCGGCCGGAGCATGCGCCGTACGATACCCGGGCACAGTGGGGCGAAGCGGACGTAACGGTGCGGGGCTCGGGTGACACCCCGGGCGGCGCTTCCAGGGGGTGCCTTTATCGGACGCCTACCCGGACGGCGGATACGATCAGCGGCCATGGAGTTCGGTGGGGCATGGCGTCGCTGGCGCGCCCGGGGAACAACGGTCAGACACAGGCTGCTGGCCGGGGCGGTGGCCCTGGCGGCCGTGGCCGCGGCCGGCACCGCGACGGTGGCGTCCGGCGGTGAGCAGGCGGTCCGTCAGGAGGACCGTTTCCTCAGCATGCCGGAGACGCCCGGCAGCGCCCAGCAGGTCCAGCTGGACACCTCCTTCTTCACCACCGGCGGCGGTCCGCGCCCGGCGGTGCTGCTCGCCCACGGCTTCGGCGGCTCCAAGGAGGGCGAGCGGCAGCGCGCCGAGCAGCTGGCCCGGCAGGGGTACGCGGTGCTGACCTGGTCGGCGCGCGGCTTCGGGCACTCGGGCGGGAAGATCGGCCTGAACGCGCCCGACCGCGAGGTCGAGGACGTCAAGCACCTGGTGGACTGGCTGGCCCAGCGGCCCGAGGTGCAGCTGGACGGGCCCGGCGACCCGAAGGTCGGCATCACCGGCGCCTCGTACGGCGGGGCGGTCTCGCTGCTGGCCTCCGCGTACGACCACCGGATCGACGCGGTGGCCACCCAGATCACCTGGTGGAACCTGGCCGACGCGCTGTTCCCGCAGGGCGTGCAGGGCTCGGGCGCGGCGGACGGCGTGTTCAAGAAGCTGTGGGCCGGGATCTTCTTCACCACCGGCTCGGCCGGGGACCTCGGGCCCTCCGGGGAGGCGCCGCGGGAGAGCGGCGGCCCCGGGCCGAAGGCGGACGGGCCGGTCGGCTGCGGGCGGTTCCTGGAGTCGCTCTGCCAGATGTACGACCGGGTCGCCACCGCCGGGCACGCCGACCCGGAGGCCGTCGCGCTGCTGGACCGCTCCAGCCCGTCCTCGGTGGCGGCGCAGCTCAAGGCGCCGACGCTGGTGGTGCAGGGGCAGCAGGACTCGCTGTTCCCGCTGGACCAGGGCGACCGGATCGCCAAGGCGGTGGCCGCCAACGGCGCACCGGTGGCGGTCGACTGGTTCGCCGGCGGCCACGACGGCGGGACGGACACCAGCGCCCGGGTCGACGACCGGGTCACCGCCTGGTTCGACCACTATCTGAAGGGCCGCGGCAACGACACCGGCGCCGCGTTCCGGGTCACCCGCACCGGCGGGGTCGACTCGACCGGCTTCCAGGCCGTGCTGCGCGGGGCCACCGCTGACCGGTACCCGGGCCTGGGCGGGACCGGCTCGCGGACCGTCGAACTGGCCGGCGGCGAGCAGACCCTCGCCAACCCGCCCGGCGGCGCGCCGCCCGGCATCTCGACACTGCCCGGCGTCGGCGCGCTCAGCCAGGCCGCCTCGCTGGGCGCCGGGCTCTCCCTGGACTTCCCCGGGCAGAACGCCGCCTTCGACTCTGCGCCGCTGGACTCGCCGCTGCACCTGACCGGGCAGCCGACCGTCCCGGTGCGGGTGACGGCCGACCGGCCGGACGCGGTGCTGTTCGCGAAGCTGTACGACGTCGGCCCGGACGGCAAGGCGGTGCTGCCGCAGCAGCTGGCCGCCCCGCTGCGGGTCACCGGCGCGGACGCCGGGCAGACCGTCACGGTGGCGCTGCCGACCGTGGACCACACCTTCCCGGCCGGGCACCGGGTGCGGCTGGTGCTGGCGAGCACCGACCTCGCGTACGCCTCGCCGGTCGAGCCGGCCACCTACCGGGTGGCGCCGGCCGGGGCGCTCACCGTGCCCACCGTCGAGGAGCTGGTCACCGAGGCGGCGCCGCTGCCCGCGCGGACCTGGCTGCTGCCGGTGATCGCCGTCCTGGCGGCCGCGGCCCTGCTGCTGGCACCGCGGCTGCGGCGCCGGCGGGCCGCCGCCGGGCCCGGCTTCGACCCGGAGCTGGCCGCCGTGCCGCTGCTGATCAGCGGGCTGAGCAAGCGCTACAAGGGCGCCCAGGACCGCTACGCCGTACGGGAGCTGGGCTTCCGGGTGGAGCGGGGGCAGGTGCTCGGGCTGCTCGGGCCGAACGGCGCGGGCAAGACCACCACGCTGCGGATGCTGATGGGACTGATCCGGCCGGACGCCGGGGAGATCAGGATCTTCGGGCACCTGGTGCGGCCCGGCGCGCCGGTGCTGTCGCGGGTCGGGGCGTTCGTGGAGGGCGCGGGCTTCCTGCCGCACCTCACCGGGCGGGCCAACCTGCGGCTGTACTGGCAGGCGACCGGACGGCCGGAGGCCGACGCGCGCTTCGACGAGGCGCTGGCCATCGCCGGGCTCGGCGAGGCGCTGGACCGCGCGGTGCGGACGTACTCGCAGGGCATGCGGCAGCGGCTGGCGATCGCGCAGGCGATGCTCGGGATGCCGGACCTGCTGATCCTGGACGAGCCGACCAACGGGCTGGACCCGCCGCAGATCCGGGAGATGCGCGAGGTGATGATCCGGTACGCGGCCGGCGGGCGGACCGTGATCGTGTCGAGCCACCTGCTGTCCGAGGTCGAGCAGAGCTGCACGGACCTGGTGGTGATGGACCGCGGGCGGCTGGTCACGGCCGGCCCGGTCGCGGACATCGTGGGCGCCGGCGAGCTGCTGATGATCGGCATCGCCGAGCCGTACGACCCGGCCTCGGTGGCCGACAAGGTGGCCGCGCTGGCCGGGGTCGGCTCGGCGGAGGCCGTCGAGGGCGGACTGCTGGTGCGGCTGGACGGACTGGCGGCCAGCGAGCTGCTGGCCGAACTGGTGCGGCTGGAGGTGCCGGTGGAGAGCGCCGGGCCGCAGCGGCGGCTGGAGGACGCGTTCCTGTCGTTGATCGGAGGTGGAGCGTGAGTGCCGTGACGAAGGACCACACGGAGCCGGAGGACCGTGCCGGGTCGATGGACCACGCCGAGGGGTACCGGGCGGGCCGGACGCTGCCGCTGCGGGTGGAGGCGGTGCGGCAGCTGCGCCGGCGCCGCACGATGGTGATCGGCGGGGTGCTGGCCGCCATGCCGTTCGTCATCCTGGCCGCGTTCCAGCTCGGCGGCACCCCGGGCCGTCCGGACCGGACCACCTTCATCGAGCTGGCCACCGCCTCGGGGGCCAACTTCGCCGTCACCATGCTGTTCGTCGGCACCGGCTTCATGCTGGTCATCCCGGTCGCGCTGTTCTGCGGGGACACCGTCGCCTCCGAGGCCAGCTGGTCCTCGCTGCGCTACCTGCTGGCCGCGCCGGTGCCCCGGGCCCGGCTGCTGGCCCGCAAGTTCGCCGTCGGGCTGGGGTTCTCGGCGGTGGCGGTGGTGATGCTGCCCGCGATCGGGCTGGTCGTCGGCACCGCGGCGTACGGCTGGGGGGACCTCAAGCTGCCCGCCGGGGTCAGCCTGCCGGCCGGGCAGGCGCTGCCCCGGATCGCCATCGCGGTGGCCTTCGTGTTCCTCAGCGAGATCGTGATCGCGGCGCTGGCGTTCTGGCTCTCCACGGCGACGGACGCGCCGCTGGGCGCCGTCGGCGGCGCGGTGTTCGCCTCGATCATCACCGGGGTGCTGGACGCCGTCACCGCGCTCGGCGACCTGCGGGAGTGGCTGCCGGCGCACTGGCAGTACTCCTGGGCGGACGCCCTGCAGCCGCAGCTGGAGTGGGGCGGCATGGTGCAGGGCGTCTCGCTGTCGCTCTCGTACGCGGTGGTGCTGCTGGCGCTGGCGTTCCGGGGGTTCGCGCGCAAGGACGTGGTGTCGTAGCCGGGCGTGGGGCTGTGGCCGGAGGCGGGGGCGGACGTGGGGCCGGAGGTGGGGGCGCGGCGTTCGGCGGGGGATGCGGGATCATGGGTGGGTAGCTGACCTCCCTGGTGAAGGACCCGAACCGTGGCCCAGATCGTCCTCTTCCACTCCGCCTACGGGCTGCGCCCCGCCGTGCACGCCGCCGCCGAGCGGCTGCGCGCCGCCGGGCACACCGTGCACACGCCGGACCTGTTCGACGGGCGGACCTTCGAGTCCGTCGAGGAGGCGCAGGAGTTCCAGGAGGAGCTCGGCGGCCGCGACGAGCTGCTGCGCCGGGCGGTGACGGCGGCCGCGCCGGTGTCCGAGGGCGGGCTGGTGTACGCCGGCTTCTCGCTCGGCGGCGCGGTGGCGCAGAACCTGGCGCTGGCCGACGAGAAGGCGCGCGGGCTGCTGCTCCTGCACGGCACCTCGGACCTGCGGGAGGACGCGGTCACCGAGATCCCGGTGCAGCTGCACATCGCGGAGCCGGACCCGTTCGAGCCGGAGGACTGGCTGAACGCCTGGTACCTGCGGATGCGCCGGGCCGGGGCGGAGGTGGAGGTGCACCGCTACCGGGGCGCCGGGCACCTGTTCACCGACCCGTCGCTGCCGGACTACGACGAGGACGCGGCCGAGCGGGCCTGGGCGGCGTCGCTGGACTTCCTCGCGGAGCTGGACGGCTGACGGCTGACGGCCGACGGAGGGGCGGAGCACGGAACCGCCCGCCCGGACGGGGATCCGGGCGGGCGGGGCGGAGGCGGGCGGGGTCAGGCCGGCGTGGGCTTGATCATGGCGAAGGGGGCGCCCTGCGGGTCGGCGACGACGGTCATCCGGCCGGCCATCATGTCGAAGGGCGGGGCGAGGACGGTGCCGTTGCGCTTGACCAGGGCGTCCACGGTGGAGTCGACGTCGTCGACCGCGAAGTAGGTCAGCCAGTGGGCCGGGGTGCCGGGCGGGTCGTTGGCGAGCAGGGTGGCGCCGCCCACCGGCTTGCCGCCGACCTGCAGCACCCAGTACGAGTCCACGCCCGGCATCGGCTCGATCTCGATGCCGAACGCCTCGCCGTAGAAGCCGGTGGCGGCCGGGATGTCGCTGGTGTGCAGTTCGTTCCAGGTCAGCGCGCCGGGCTCGTTGACGACCTGGGCGCCGAAGAACTCGCCCGGCTGCCAGACGCCGAACACCGCGCCCTGCGGGTCGGCGGCGATCAGCATCCGGCCCAGGTCGCCGACGTCCATGACCGGGACGAGCAGGGTGCCGCCGGCGGCGACGATCGCGTCCTGGGTGGCCTGGGCGTCGGTGCTGGCCAGGTAGCTGGTCCAGACGGTGGGCGGCTCCGGCATCCCCTCGGGGGCCGACGCCGGGCCGATGCCGGCCGCGGCCTTGCCGTCGAGCGTGCAGACGGCGTAGCCGCCGAACTCGGCCGGGCCGGCCTGCCCCTGCCAGCCGAGGAGGTCGCGGTAGAAGTCCAGTGCGGCCTGCTGGTCCTTGGCCATCAGGTCGACCCAACACGGGGTGCCGGTCGCGTACGGGGTGGTGACTTCGGGCATGATCGCCCTTTCTGGTGAGGGGTCCCTGCCGGTCACCATCTCCTCGTGCACCGTGCTTCGCCACTCGAGACACCGCCCCGGCCGCCGGCTCGGTCGAGGCCCCGGGCGAGGGCAGGGGTGAGGGCCCGGGCGGCGGCCCGGGCGGGGTCGACCCCGATGGCCGTACCGGTGCGCCCGTTCGAGCGGCGGTCGGGTCGACACCGTGTGCGGCGGCACCGGCCGATGGTTCGAGCACTGACGCTTCTGTGTGGCACCACCAGCCCCTGTGCCGGCGCCTCGGGCGCCGGCCGCTCGCCACCGGAGGCAACCCCTTGAGAAAGAGCCACTGGACCAGTCGACGGTTCACCGCCGCCGTCGTCGGCGCGACCGCGACGGCGGTCGTCCTCTCCCCGGCCGGGGCCGGAGAGGCCTTCGCGGCCCGGGCCTGCTTCGAGCGGTCCGTCGAGCCGTACACCTCGGTGGTCGACAGCCACCTGCACTTCCGGCCCTTCGGCGGACCGGCGATCCCCTTCGAGGAGATGACCGACTACCTGCGCAAGAGCGGGGTCCGCTACGCGAACATGTTCGGCATCGGGCAGGTGCTGCCCGCCGACTCCGACTGCGTGTACTACCTCGACTGTCCCGGCACGCCCGTACGGCCGAGGATGCGCAACGACTTCGCCAACGCCGAGAGCCTGCGCGAGTTCCGGCCGACCGACCCGGACCTCACGCTCTCCATGACGTTCATGGACCTGCACCACCCCGAGACCGTCCCGCCCGGGATCGAGCTGCTGGACCGCGAGTACCCGGGGATGTTCCGCTGGGCCGGCGAGGTCAACGTCGTCAAGCAGGCGCTGTTCCCGAACCTCGCCGAGCCGGCCACCAGCGAGGACATCCCGAACTGGGCGCCGTTCATGAAGGTGTTCCGCGAGCGGGGGCTCCCCGTCACCTTCCACTCCGACCTCGGCAACGACGTCGAGCCGACGAAGTACCTGCACCTGATGGAGGAGATCCTCGCGCAGTACCCCGACAACAAGATCGTCTGGGCGCACATGGGCCTCTCGAAGGAGCTCTCCCACATGGACCCGGACGAGCACATCCGCATCCTGGAGCGGCTGCTCGACCAGCACCCCAACCTGACCGTGGACCTGAGCTGGCGGGTGCTGGAGGACCAGTACTTCAGCCTGCCCGGCGTACGGCAGAAGTACGCGTCCTTCCTCGACCGCCACCCGACCCGGGCGATCACGGGGACGGACTTCGTGGCGGCGCGGAACAAGGACTACGCGGTGTACGAGCAGGAGTTGGAGGTCACCAGCCGGATCAACCGCGCGCTCGGGGACGAGGCCTTCCGGGACATCGCGCTCGGCCAGAACTACTTCCGGCTGCTGGGCCTGAAGGCCAAGGCGCCCAAGGTCTGCCCGTCCGGCGCCAAGCCGGTCGGCAAGGACGCGACCTACCCGAGCCCGCCCGGGCAGCCCGCCGGCGTGGCCGACGAGGACTGAGCAACTCGCGGACGGCGGTCGGCCGTTGACGTGGCCCCTCGCGCCGGTGGGCGCGAGGGGCCACGGCGCGTCCGGCCGGGGGTGGTCGGAGAGCGGACGGTGGCTTGAAAGCGACCCTTGTGGGTAGTTGATCGGACGCATAGCGTGACGGCCTGCCGCATCGCGGTTCCTGCCAGCCCGATGAGAGAGGTGGCTTCGCCATGCCCGAAAACCTCGACTACGCCGAGCCCATCGAGCCCACGCCCGCCGTCGCCGCGGCGAACCGGAAGGCCGCCGAGGAGTCCCGGATCGCCGACGAGAAGGACGGCCGGGACTTCGCGGACGCCAGCCGGTTCATGATCTCCCCGCCGGACGTCCCGGTCATCATGTCCCGCAAGAACCCGGAGCAGGTGGTCTGGGACTTCACCGCGTACGACTTCCTGGAGCCCGACCTGCGCTCCGAGATGCCGACCGTCAACGGCAGCCTCCACCGGCAGGGCGAACTGACCGCCATCGCCGGGCTGTTCCAGGTCACCAGCTGTCGTGAGTACCGGGTCTACCAGGTGCGCGGCTACGACCTGTCCAACATGACGATCGTCGAGTCCGACGAGGGCCTGGTCGTCATTGACCCGCTGGCCTGCTACGAGACCGCGCAGGCCGCGCTCCGGCTGTTCCGCGACAAGACCGAGCTCAGCAAGGAGCTGCGGCCGGTCAAGGGCGTCGTCTACACCCACTGCCACGTCGACCACTTCGGCGGCGCCCGCGGCCTGTTCCACGAGCTCGGCGACCCGCTGGAGCCGGGTGTCCCCGTCGTCGCGCCGGAGGGCTTCCTGGAGCACGCCGTCAGCGAGAACATCTACGCGGGCCCCGCGATGGCCCGGCGCGCCCAGTACATGTACGCGGCGCAGCTGGACAAGGGCCCGACGGGGCAGGTCGGCGCGGGCCTCGGACTGACCATCTCCACCGGCGAGGTGACCCTCGTCCCGCCGACCGTCTACATCGGCGGACCGGAGCACCCGGCCGTCCCCGAGAAGGACTGGCAGAGCGCGTACGTCATCCCGTGGCGCCAGGGGCTGTACCAGTACAAGCTGGCCGGCGTCCAGATGCTGTTCCAGCTCACCCCGGGCACCGAGGCCCCGGCGGAGATGAACATCTACCTGCCGGACGCCCGGACGCTGTGCATCGCCGAGAACGCCACCCACACCATGCACAACATCCTCAGCCTGCGCGGCGCGCAGGTCCGGGACGCGCACGCGTGGTCGAAGTACCTCACCGAGGCGATCCAGACCTTCGGCAAGGAGACCGACGTCCTGTTCGCCTCCCATCACTGGCCGATGTGGGCCGAGGCGGACTCGGGCGAGAAGGTCAGCAACGCGCGCATCCTCGAATTCCTCAACAAGCAGCGCGACATGTACGGCTACCTCAACGACCAGTCGCTGCGGCTGATCAACGCCGGCCGCACCGGCATCGAGATCGCCGAGGAGCTGAAGACCCTCCCGAGCGGCCTCAACGACCACTGGTACAACCAGGGTTACTACGGCTCGATGAGCCACAACCTCAAGGCCGTCTACCAGCGGTACATGGGCTGGTACGACGCCAACCCGGCCCACCTCTGGGAGCTGCCGCCCGTCCAGGCGGGCGCGGGCTACGTGGCGGCGATGGGCGGCGCCGAGGCCGTGATCGGCGCGGCCCGGACCGCGTACGAGACCGACACCCCGGACGGCTTCCGCTGGGCGGCCGAACTCCTCAACCACGTCGTCTTCGGGGCCGCCGCCGAGGGCAGCCCGATCACCGAGGCGTCGCTGACCGAGGCCAAGCAGCTCCAGGCCAAGGTCTTCACCCAGCTCGGCTACGGCGCCGAGAACGGCACCTGGCGCAACGCCTACCTCACCGGCGCGCAGGAGGTCGTCAACGGCCCGCAGCCGCTGATCACCAGCCAGAGCTCCGCCGACCTGATCCGCAGCACCACCCTCGACCAGTACTTCTCCGCCCTCGCGCGGAGCGTGGACGGGCCGACGGCCGCCGAGCAGCACCGGATCCCGATCGTGCTCGACTGGGTGCTCACCGACACCGGCGAGAAGTGCACCACCACCCTGCGCAACGGGGTGCTGGTCTTCGTGCCCGGCGGCGACCGCCTCGTCGACGTGCCGGACGCCACCATCACGCTCACCCGTCAGACGCTCAACGAGCTGGCCATGGTCCCGGGCTTCCAGCGCAACTTCGACGAGGCGGTGCAGGACGGGACGATCACGCTGGCGGGCGAGCGGGCCAAGGAGTCGGCCGACGCCGTCTTCGGCACCCTGACCCTCCCCAACCCGAAGTTCCCGATCGTCACCCCGTAGCCACACCGTCCGGCCCCTCCGGTCGCCGGCCCGTCGTGGGGGCGGGGCGCGGGAACGGAGGGGGTGCGGCCCCTCGCGCCGGTTCGGGCGCGAGGGGCCTCGCTGTGCGGGAGGTCGGGTGGGCCTCCTGTGTTGGGGGGAAGAAGCCGGAGCGGCCCCTCGGGCGGCCCGTTCGGCGTACGGTCGACGTATGGACGTACGCGCGCGACTGCTCTCGGTCAACGTCGGCAGGCCCCGGCCGAACCCGTGGAAGGAAGACCTCGGGCTCACCGGCATCGACAAGCGCCCCGTGGACGGCCCGGTCGCGGTGGCCGCGCCGGGCCCCAAGGGGACGGGCGCCGTCGCCCTGGCCGGGGACCGGGTGTACGACGTGAAGAACCACGGCGGCGACGACCAGGCGGTGTACGCCTACGCCCGGGAGGACCTGGACGGCTGGCAGACGGAGCTCGGCCGGGACCTGGCCAACGGCTCCTTCGGCGAGAACCTGACCACCACCGGCCTGGACGTGAGCGGCGCTCTGATCGGGGAGCGTTGGCGGATCGGCCCGGACGTCGTCCTGGAGGTGTCCTGCTCGCGCATCCCCTGCGGGACCTTCCAGGGCTGGCTGGCGAGAAAGGGCTGGATCCGGCGCTTCACCGAGGCGGCCCTGCCCGGCGCCTACCTGCGGGTGGTCGAACCGGGCGAGCTGCGCGCGGGGGACGCGGTGGAGGTGGTGCACCGCCCGGACCACGACGTCACGGTGGCCCGGTCGTTCCGCGCGGTGACGACCGAACCGGAGCTGCTGCCGGGCCTGTTGGCGGCGGAGGCACTCCCGGAGGAGATCAAGGAACTGGTGCGCCGGAGGGTCCGGGTGTAGGGCCGTTTCCTCGAACTCGCACGAGCGGGAGGTCTACCGCTCCCTGGAGGACACTCGCCCTCCGCATCGGTCACATCACCGACCCGCCGACCATCCGGATCACCGCGGCGTCCAACTCCGCCTCCCCGACCTCCTCGACGTCGACATCGGACAAACCCGCCGGCCACAGACCTGAACCAGCGACGTGCGAGAACATGGAGCCAGTCGATGAGTGACGAAGGCCGGCACGATCCACCCGCCGCTGAAAGGATCTCGACGCGGAACGGCGCGCCAGGAGAGACTGGGACACCTGGTCTTGAAGGAGTTGTGATGCAGGTAGCCGTGGTCACCTTCGACGGTTTCAACGAACTCGACAGCTTCATCGCCTCCGCGTTGATCAACCGGTGCCGCAAGGACGGGCTGGAGGCCTTCATCACAACGCCGACGCCGGTGGTCACGTCCATGAACGGCGTCAAGGTGACCGGGCAGCGCCCGATGGAGTTCGTGACCGAGGCCGACGTCGTGCTGATCGGCAGCGGAGTGAAGACACAAGACGTGGTCGCGAACGACCAGCTGATCTCCAGGCTGCGGCTCGACCCGTCGCGACAGCTGATCGGCTCGCAGTGCTCGGGCGCGCTGGTGCTCGCCCGGCTCGGGCTCCTGAAGGACATGCCCGCTTGCACGGACATCAAGAGCCGCCCTTTCGTCGAAGCCTGCGACGTCACCGTGCTGGACGCACCGTTTCACGCCGAGGGGAACATTGCCACGGCGGGCGGCTGCCTGGCATCCCAGTACCTCGCCACCTGGGTCATCACCCGAGTGCTCGGGGAAGACGCCGCGCGCGACGTCATCGGCTACGTCGCCCCGGTCGGTGAGAACCAAGAGACCGTCGAACGCGCCATCCGCGCCATCCGCGCCGTCCACTCGGGCGAGGCCGCACTGAGCTGAGCCGAGCTGACGCTGCGTCAGTCGGCGGCGGTCAGGTGCTGGGCGGCATCCGCCCGAACTGGATCAGTGACCTGTGAAGTACGGGGCTGGCGTGGGCGTGCGTGGGCAGCTGGGCTGACACCGGGGGGATCGATGGAGAACGCGCCGGACCACGGCCGGACCGTGCGGAACGGTTCGCTGGCGATGATCGGCCTGGGGGTCCTGCTGTTCGTCCTCAGCCTGGTCTACCTGATACCGCACGACATGGGGGTGACGTCGGATCTGCGCAGCCGCGGCGTCCACGTCCCGGCGGTCGTCACCGAGTGCGTGGAGGTGAGCGGGCCGCAGGACAACCCGGCGGGCAACTCCGAGTGCCGGGTGCGGTTCACGACGGCCGAGGGTGCGTCGGTCGAGACCCGACTCGCCTACGTCACCGGCACCGTCAAGGCCCGTGACACCGTGACGGTGGTGTACGACCCCCGGCACACCGACACCGCCGCCCTCGCTTCGAGCATCGGCTTCTGGGACTCGCTGGTCCGGAACGCGCTCGACGTGGTCGCGCTGGTCGCGTCGGTGGTCATGGTCCTGGTGGGCCTCGCGGTCCACCTCGCGTACCGCTGGCTCACCCGGGCGCGCAGCCGGCCCGGGGTGACGTGATGCCCCCGCGCCCGCGCCCGGCGGCGAGGGGCGCAGAGCGTGGGAAGTCGGGCGGGCCGACTTCTCGTGCGTCGACGGTCAACGTGCTTGTGGTGCTTGTCGACACCTGGGCGGCGAGCGATATCGGGCGCAGGCGTTACGGGGAGCCGGTGGCGGGCTTGGTGGAGAGGGCGGCGGTGGCGAAGGAGCGGGTTCGTTCCGCGGCCTGGTCCAGGGGGACGTGCTGGTTGTTCGGCGGGTAGAAGTCGACCTCGCCGACCGCGCTGTAGTTCGCCCAGAAGCAGGTCGTCATCGGGAAGCCGTCCGCGACGTTCTGCCGGCACTTCATCACCATGGTCTTCGAGGAGTACGCCTTCGGCTCGCCGACGGGCGAGCGGCCGTAGTCCTGAATCAGCTTCATGGTGTGCTCGAAGGACTTGTCGAGCGCGCCCTGGGGGTCGTCTACCGCGGTGAAGAGGCTGGTCCTCGCCGTGAAGTGAGGCGCCGTCGCGCTGTGCGACCCCTTGCTCAGCGTGATCCGGGGGCTCCCGAAGCACGACGCCGTGCCTTTGACCTCGTCCCCGCCATCCTTGAGGGCGGGGAGGTCGTCTACCCCGGCGACGAGCATGTCCAGGTCGCTGCCGAACTTGAAGCCGCCGTTGCCCTCGGAGCAGGTCAGTCCGTCCAGTTGGGGGACGACGACCCGCGAGTACCGCGTCCCGGTGTCGGGCCCGAGCTGCTCCGCCTTCGGCGCCGAGGCCGGCTTGCCGCCGTTCCCCTCGTTCGACCCGCACCCTGCGACCAGCACGCCCAGAACCAGGGCCGCTGCCGGAATCCCCCACTTGCGCACGTGTGCGCCACCTTTCGTGCCCCC
Source organism: Kitasatospora sp. NPDC001261 (assembly GCF_042896795.1). Lineage (NCBI taxonomy): Bacteria > Bacillati > Actinomycetota > Actinomycetes > Kitasatosporales > Streptomycetaceae > Kitasatospora > Kitasatospora sp. NPDC001261. The sequence continues at coordinate 84,906 of NZ_JBIAXP010000001.1, read as the reverse complement.
GTTGACGATCACCAGGGATCGTACGCGAGGCGCCGGGCATGTACCGGGCGTGGTGGGGGTGTTGGGGCCGGTGCACAGGAAGTCGGGCGGGCCGACTTCCTGCGCTGGAGCGGGTCAGGCGTGGTGGTCGAACTCGCCGGCCTGGGTGGCTCGGAGGAAGGCGGCGAAGGTGGTGGGGGTGGTGTGGAGGGTGAGGTGGCCCTCGTCGGACTCGCGGAGTTCGACCGAGCCGTTGGTCGTGCGGACCTCGACGCAGTACTCGGCATTGCCGCTGAAAGAGGACTTCTGCCAGTCGCAGTTGGGCATGTCGGCCTCCTGAGTTGGGCTGCTGATGGTACGCCCCGCGCCTGGGGAGGGCGAGGGGGCGTCACGCCGTTCGGGGGTCAGCGGCCGATGCGGGCGAAGGTGAAGGCGGTGGAGCCTTCGAGGACGGGGATGACCTCGATCCTGCTCTGCCGGCTGGGTTCGAGGACGGTCCACGAGGAGCCCTGGGGGGACTTGATCCGGTAGGTGTCCGGGACGCCGTCGACCGGGATCAGTTCCCACTCGGGGGCGTCGCCCTGGTCGAGGAGGAGGGAGACCAGCGGGCCGGCGGGCTGGAGGTCCTCCACGGCGGTCGGGGCGCCCTTGGCGTAGAGCCGGTAGTGGTTGTTGGGATAGGCCTCGACGAGCCAGACGGCGTCCTGGTCGTCGGTGTTGGCGAAGACGGCTTTGGGGGAGAGGTCCAGGGCTTCGTGGCGGGCGCGGCCGATCCGGGCGTCGCCGCTCTGGATGGTGTAGAGGCCGGACTCCAGCTGGGCCATGGCTGTCATTCCTTCGCGATGCGGGCGAGGTGCAGGACAGTTGTACGTGCTCGGAGGAAGACGAGGGAGGGGCCTCGGCGTGCCGTCACCTGAACGAGCTACGCCCCCTCACCCGGGGCCGGCGAGGGGGCGTAGGGGACGCGAACTATCGGCCATGGTGGTCGAATTCGCCGGCCCGGGTGGCCTGGAGGAGAGCGGCGAAGGCGGCGGGGGTGGCGTGGAGGATGGTATGGCCCTCGTCGGACTCGCGGAGTTCGACCGCCCCGTTGGCTGTACGGACTTCCACGCACATCTCGCCGGAGCTGCTGAAGGACGACTTCTGCCATTGATTCTGAGACATCTCAGCCTTTCAAGTTCTTGAGCGTCTGCCGGATTAGATCCTGGGAGTCCTCATCGCTGAGGGCAGCCTGCGCGATGCGGTCGAAGACCTGGCGATAGGACGCGAGCTCAGTCGGGTCATCGAGGTAGATCGGGCTGCGCGACAACTCCACCTCTACCGTGTCAAGCTCAGGGACCTCCCCGAGCGAGTAGACGAGGTTCTCGATCGGGCCTGGGTAGGTGTGAGCGGTAAAAGGAACGACGCGGATGCTCACATCCTCTCTGAGGGAGTCATCTATCAGGGAGTGAAGCTGCTTCCGCAGCACATCGGTGCCCCCGAAGCGTGTAACGAGGCTGGACTCGTGGAGATAGGCCTCAAGGGTCTTTCTCGGGTTTCGAAGAATTTTCCTCCTGCGCTCCGAGCGAAACGCGGTGCGCAGGTTGATTTCATCAGCGGGGAGGGGAGGAATTCGTCGATTGAACACTCCTCGTGCGTAGTCCTCTGTCTGCAAGGGGCCCGGGATGATGGCAGACGTCCACGACCGAATGGCGCCTGCAGCAAAGTCTTCGTGTTCGGCGGATTTGAGCAGAGCGTCAGGAAGGTGATCGCGATACTGATCCCACCAGGACTTTCTGCGTGAAGTGATGAGGCCGCCAAGGGCGTTGATGAGTGGCAGGTTCTCGCACTTGCAGGCTTCGGCGATGCTCTGGATTCGGTCAGCGCTGGCACTGGTCTTTCCGTTCTCCATCTGCGTGATCTGGGGAGCGCTTACTCCGAGCATGCGGGCAAGTTGGTTGCCGCCGAGGCCGGCTTGCTCGCGCATCCTCCGAAGCTCGGCGCCGATGCGGCGCTGACGGAGTGTTGGGTTCTGGCGACCAGGCATGGAGTCCTCTCAGATCATGTGGGCCCAGTGTGCCGCGCCGCCAGTCGATGGGGCCATCTGTCCCCCTAGAGAGGGAACTTTGATATATCGACCTAATCTTAGGTCGATACGCGCTATGGTCGATCTCACATCGGTCCGACGGATCGTCAGTAACGCCTGCTAGCAAGCACCGCAGAGCAGCCATGTCCTTCTCCACGGCCTGGCTCACGGCGACACATGTTCCGCCGGTTCCCCCTCACTCACGCCTCGGGAGAACTCCCATGCGTCACATCAACACCCCCACCATCGCGGTCGCGCGGCAGACGCTCCGCAACACCATGACCCGCGTCGGCTGGCCCGCCTCCCCGATCTTCGACGCGCAGCTCGCGCTCTGCGAGCTCCTCGTCAACGCCTGGCGGCACACCGAAACCCCTGCGCCGCTGGTCGAGATCATCTCCGAGGGGGACGTCCTCCGGGTCTCCGTCACGGACGAGAGCCCGGTCCTGCCCTCCAGTCCGCCGCTGTCCCTGCTCGCCGAGTCCGGCCGGGGCCTCCAGCTCGTCGCCGCCCTCACCCACGGCTGGGGCGTCGACCCCCACGAGCGCGCCAAATCCGTCTGGTTTGAGCTGCGGAAGGGCGCCGTCTGATGATCTACCGCCCCGGCCGTCACCCGATGCTGCCGACCGATCCCCGGATCCGCTACTACACCGAGGACCACATCAGCGCCCTCCTGGACGAAGTCGTGGAGCGGGGGCGGGAGTTCGGCCTCATCTTCCCCTCGATCGGCACCGACCGGACCATGGACGGCCGCGTCCTCGTCCGCTTCAACACGGCGCCGGCGTCGACTCTCCTCAACCTCCTCACCCTGCTCCTCGACGCCGAGCGCAGGACCGCGTGCGATACCTGATCGGGACGGCCTTCGCCGTCCTCCTCGCCCTCGCGACCGCCATCGTCGCCCTGGGCGTCGTCACCACCCTCCGCGCGGCCCCGCCGCCCGACGAGGACGTCTGACCCGCCAGCCCCCGCCGCCCACGCGCCGGGGGCTGCGGCACGATGGACCCCATGCACAGCGACCACTACGCGCCGCCGACCACCCTCCTCGGCCTCCTCCAGCGCGGCCGGGGCCAAGGCGCGCGGATAGCCGCCGAGGATCCGGCGGCGGTCGCCGACCTGGTCCATGGCTGCATCCGCTGGGACTGGCGCTGGGACCGGCAGGTGGACGACCGACACCTCTACTTGGCCCGGCTGATCCTGGACCTGGAGCTCCCGGTCGCCCCGGTGGTGGACTTCCTGTCCGGTGACGAGGACACCCGGGACCGGGCCACCGGCGTGCTGGAGCTGCTGGCACTCGGCGGTTCGGAGGAAGCCCGGCGGGCGCTGCCGGACCGTATCTCCGAGGGGGACGGTCCGGCCCCGCGCCACCCCGCGAAACGCGTGGACCCGTACCCGGACCGGGACAACGCGGCTCTACTCGCCCTGCTGCGCGACCCGGGAGTCGCCGACGGTGCCAAGACGACCGCTCTCCTCGCGCTGTCGCTCCGGCCGCCAGAGCCCGAGCTGATCCCGCTGGTCCCCGCCCTCGCTGCCGCCGACGGCATCCGACCGCTGCCGCTGCTGGGCAAGGCCGTCGACCGGCTGGCCGGGCAGGCCGTCCCGGCGGCCCGGGAGTGGGCGGCTTCGGAGCAGGCGTGGCTCGCCGAGATCGGCTTCGGCGTGCTGGCCGCCCACGGTGACGAGAATGACGTGCCGAGCTTGCTCGCCGAACTGGAGCGGCGGTGGGTGGACCGGTCCTGGTGCGGCCCGGACGATCTCGCGCGCGGTCTCGCCCGCTTCGGGCCGGAGGCTGCCGACGCGGTCTCCCTGCTGCGCCGTTTCTGGCTCTGGACCCCGCACTCGTACGAGCGTGCCGACTACCTGGAGGCGCTGGCGGCGATGGGGGCCGCCGGCATGGCCGAGGCGTACGTCGAGTCGCTGTGGGACTGCGAGGCGCGAGCCCGGCTCCTCGCCGTCGAGTACGCCCCCGACCGGCCCGAGGTGCGCGACCGCCTGGCCTGTCTGCGGGACGATCCGATGGAGGAGCCGGAGGTCCGCGAGGCCGCCGGGGCGCGACTCGCCGGGCTGGCCTAGGCACCCTTGTCAGAGACCGGGAAGCCGTTCGAAGAGGGCTAGAGTGGACGCGTGAACGTGTGAGTGATGGCCCGGGCCCCGCGAGGCGCTCCGGGCCACATCCATTTCCAGGGGAACCCCCTGTGACCTGCACGTTCGCCGGCCAGCCAGATCAGCACCAGAGCCTCCGGAGGCCCCGCCTTGAGCGACCAGCCGTTCGCGCATCTGCACGTCCACACCGAGTACTCGATGCTGGACGGTGCCGCCCGGCTGAAGCAGATGTTCAAGGAGGTCGAGCGCCTCGGTCAGACCCATGTGGCCATGACCGACCACGGCAACATGTACGGCGCCGCTGAGTTCCACCGGCAGGCGACCGACGCGGGCATCACCCCCGTCATCGGCATCGAGGCGTACGTCGCCCCGGAGTCCCGCTCGAACACCAAGCGCATCCTGTGGGGCCAGCCGCACCAGAAGCGGGACGACGTCTCCGCGTCCGGCGCGTACACCCACAAGACCATCTGGGCCCGCAACAAGGAGGGCCTGCACAACCTCTTCAAGCTGACCTCGCGCTCGTACTCCGAGGGCTGGCTGGTGAAGTGGCCCCGGATGGACAAGGAGCTGATCGCCGAGCTGTCCGGCGGCCTGATGGCCACCACCGGCTGCCCCTCCGGCGAGGTGCAGACCCGGCTGCGCCTGGGCCAGTTCGACGAGGCGCTGAAGTCCGCCGCCGACTACCAGGACATCTTCGGCAAGGAGAACTACTTCCTGGAGCTGATGGACCACGGCCTCGACATCGAGAAGCGGGTCCGCGACGGGCTGCTGGAGATCAGCAGGAAGCTGGGCATCCCGCCGGTCGTCACCAACGACTCGCACTACACCACCGAGGCGGACGCCGGGGCGCACGACCTGCTGCTCTGCGTCCAGACCGGCAAGAACCTCTCGGACCCGGACCGCTTCCGCTTCGACGGCACCGGCTACTACATCAAGTCGGCCGCCGAGATGTACGCCCTCGACTCCTCGGACGCCTGGCAGGAGGGCTGCCGCAACAGCCAACTCCTCGTCGCCTCCCGGGTCGACACCGAGGGCATGTTCAAGTTCAAGAACCTCATGCCGCGCTTCCCGATCCCGGAGGGCTTCGAGTCCGAGGCGGACTTCTTCAAGTCCCAGGTGTGGAAGGGCATGGACTGGCGCTTCCCGAACGGGTACGACGAGGAGCACAAGAAGCTCGCCGAGTACGAGATGGACACCATCATCCAGATGGGGTTCCCGGCGTACTTCCTCGTGGTCGCCGACTTCATCATGTGGGCCAAGAGCCAGGGCATCGCGGTGGGCCCGGGCCGTGGTTCGGCGGCCGGTTCGCTGGTCGCGTACGCGATGGGCATCACCGACCTCGACCCGATCCCGCACGGCCTGATCTTCGAGCGCTTCCTCAACCCCGAGCGCATCTCGATGCCCGATGTCGACATCGACTTCGACGAGCGCCGGCGCGGTGACGTGATCCGCTACGTGACCGAGAAGTGGGGATCCGACAAGGTCGCCATGATCGTCACGTACGGCACCATCAAGGCGAAGGCCGCCATCAAGGACTCCTCGCGGGTCCTCGGCTACCCGTACGCGATGGGTGACCGGATCACCAAGGCGATGCCGCCGGACGTGATGGGCAAGGGCATCCCGCTCTCCGGCATCACCGACTCCTCGCACCCCCGCTACAGCGAGGCCGGCGAGATCCGCGGGCTGTACGAGAACGACCCGGACGTCCGGAAGGTCATCGACACCGCGCGCGGCATCGAGGGCCTGATCCGTCAGCCCGGCGTGCACGCCGCCGGCGTCATCATGTCCGCCGAGCCGCTGACCGACCACATCCCGGTCTGGACCCGGCACACCGACGGCGTCACCATCACGCAGTTCGACTATCCGACTTGTGAGGGCCTCGGCCTCCTCAAGATGGACTTCCTCGGCCTGCGCAACCTGACGATCATGGACGACGCCGTCAAGGCGATCGAGAAGAACAAGGGCGTCAAGATCAACCTGCTTGATCTGCCCCTGGACGACAAGCCGACCTACGAACTCCTCGCCCGCGGCGACACGCTCGGCGTCTTCCAGCTCGACGGCGGCCCCATGCGCTCGCTGCTGCGCCTGATGAAGCCCGACAACTTCGAGGACATCTCCGCCGTCCTGGCGCTGTACCGGCCCGGCCCGATGGGCGTCAACTCCCACACCAACTACGCGCTGCGCAAGAACGGCCAGCAGGAGATCACCCCGATCCACCCGGAGCTGGAGAAGCCCCTGGAGGAGGTGCTCCGGCCGACGTACGGCCTGATCGTCTACCAGGAGCAGGTGCAGAAGGCCGCGCAGATCCTGGCCGGCTACTCGCTCGGCCAGGCCGACCTGCTGCGCCGCGCCATGGGCAAGAAGAAGAAGGAGATCCTGGAGGCGGAGTTCGTCCCCTTCCAGAAGGGCTGCCGCGAGCGCGGCTACTCCGACGCGGCCATCCAGGCCGTGTGGGACGTCCTCGTCCCCTTCTCCGGCTACGCGTTCAACAAAGCGCACACCGCCGGCTACGGGCTGGTCTCGTACTGGACCGCCTACCTCAAGGCCAACTACCCGGCCGAGTACATGTCCGGGCTGCTCACCTCCGTCAAGGACGACAAGGACAAGTCCGCGGTCTACCTCAACGAGTGCCGCAAGATGGGCATCCAGGTGCTGCCGCCGGACGTCAACGAGTCGGACTCGGACTTCACCCCGCACGGTGACACCCTGGTCCGGTTCGGCCTGACCGCCATCCGCAACGTCGGCGGGCCGGTCGTCGACTCGATGATCCGGACCCGGAAGGCGAAGGGGAAGTTCGCGTCCTTCCCCGACTTCCTGGACAAGGTGGAGTCGGTGGTCTGCAACAAGCGGACCGTCGAATCGCTGATCAAGGCCGGCGCCTTCGACTCGCTCGGCCACACCCGCAAGGGCCTGAGCGCCCAGTTCGAGCCGATGATCGACAACGTCGTCGACGTGAAGCGCAAGCAGGCGGTCGGGCAGTACGACCTCTTCGGCGGCGACACCGCCTCCGAGGAGCCGAGCTTCGGACTGGACGTCGTCTTCTCCGAGGAGGAGTGGGAGAAGTCCTTCCTGCTCACCCAGGAGCGGGAGATGCTCGGCCTGTACGTCTCCTCGCACCCGCTGCACGGCATCGAGCACGTGCTCGCCGACAAGGCGGACTGCGCGGTGGCCGACCTCGCGGAGCGGCCGGACGGGACGATCGTCACCATCGGCGGCATCATCTCGGGCCTCCAGCGGAAGATGACCAAGCAGGGCAACGCCTGGGCGATCGCGACCGTCGAGGACCTGGCCGGCTCCATCGACTGCATGTTCTTCCCGGCCAGCTACCAGCTGGTCTCCTCGCAGCTGGCCGAGGACGCCGTCGTCTTCGTGCGCGGCAAGCTGGACAAGCGGGAGGACGTGCCGCGACTGATGGGGATGGAGCTGTCCGTCCCCGACCTGTCGAACGCGCACGCCGAGGCGCCGATCACCATCCTCATCCCGAGCGCGAAGGTCACCCCGCCGCTGGTGGCCCGGCTCGGCGAGGTGCTCGGGAGCCACCGGGGCACCACCGAGGTGCGGGTACGGCTGGAGGGCCGCGACAAGACCACGGTGCTGCGGCTCGACCGGCACCGGGTGAAGTCCGACCCGGCGCTGTTCGGGGACCTGAAGCAGCTGCTCGGGCCGAGCTGCCTGGCGGGCTAGGACGGAGACGGAAGGCCCGGGGCGTTCGCTGCGGCGGACACCCGGGCCTTTCGCGTACGGGGGAGGGGCCCGTCAGGTGCCGCCGCCGAGGCCCGGGGGGACCGCCGTGTGCAGGGCCGAGACGAAGGCGGAGATGGCCGGGTGGGAGCCGGCGCCGGCGCGGAACGCGGCGCGGGTGCGGCGGTACATCGGCAGGCGGGTGAGGACGACGCCGGGCGGGAGCCCGGCCGTGCCCAGCTGGGGGACCAGGGCGACGCCCTGGCCGGCCGCCACCAGGGCCAGCACGGTGGTGAAGTCGTCGATCTGGTGCCGGATGCGGGGCGCGAAGCCCGCCGCCTCGCAGGCGCGGACGGCCATGGTGTGGCAGAGCGTGCCGGGCGAGGACATGATCCACGGCGCGCCGCGCTGCTCGGCGACGGTGCCCGGGACGCGGGCGGCCAGGTACATGGGCTCGGTGAAGACCGGGCGGGTCACCGCGAGGCCCGGCTCCGGGTCGGTCGGGACGAGGTCGTACTCGTGCACCAGCGCCACGTCCAGCTCGCCCGCCCGCAGCGCCGCGCCGACGGCCGCCGGGTCCACCTCGGTGACCATCGGCTCCAGCCCCGGGTGCCAGCCGGCCAGCTCCGCGAGCACCGCCGGGATGATCGCCCGGGCCGCCGAGGGGTAGGTGCCGATCCGCAGCGGACCGGCCAACCCCCGCTTGGCGTGGGCGAGTTCGGCACCGGCCTGCTCCAGTAGGGCGAGCACCGCCTCGGCGTGCCGGACGAGGTTGCGCCCCGCCGGGGTGAGGGTGACCCGCCGCCCGGTGCGCTCCAGCAGCGGGACGCCCGCCTCCTTCTCCAGGACGGACAGCTGCTGGGACACCGCCGAGGGGCTGAAGGAGAGCGCCTCGGCGACGGCCGCGATGGTGCCGAGGTGGGCGAGTTCGCGCAGCAGGCGCAGGCGTCGGACGTCCAGCATCCGTCCAGGCTAACCGAGCATCGGCTGAGCTTACGAGAAGCGTCGGAAATGTGAACTGGACCTGGGCGATCGGCGGGCCGCAGGATCGTGGACATGGAACTCAAGGGCATCCACGTCCCCCTGATCACCCCGTTCGCCGCCGACGGCTCCGTCGCCCTCGACGCGCTGGAGAAGCTCGCGCACGAGGTCCTGGACGCCGGGGCGGCCGGGCTGGTCGCCCTCGGCACCACCGGCGAGCCGGCCGCGCTGACCGCGGGGGAGCGGGACGCGGTGGTCGACGTCGCCGCGGCCGCCTGCGCCGCGCGGGGGGCCCAGCTGACCGTCGGCGCCTCCGGCGGCGACACCCGGACCGTCGGCGAGGCGCTGGCCGCGCTCGGCGCGCGGGTGCCGGGGGCGGCGGCGCTGGTCACCACGCCGTCCTTCGTCCGGGCCGGCGAGGCCGGGACGGTCGCGCACTTCCGGGCGCTGGCCGCGAGCAGCCCGCTGCCGCTGGTCGTCTACCACATCCCGTACCGCACCGGGCAGCAGCTCTCCACCGCCGCGCTGCGCGAACTCGCCGCGATCGAGGGCGTGGTGGGCGTCAAGTACGCGACCGGCGGGCTGGACCAGACGGCCGCCGAGCTGCTCGCCGACGCCCCCGAGGGGTTCGCCTTCCTCACCGGCGAGGACGCCTTCCTCTCGCCGATGCTGGCGCTCGGCGCGGCCGGCGGCATCCTCGCCTCCGCGCACCTGGCGACCGCCCGGTTCGTCGAGCTGACGGAGGCCTGGCAGGCCGGGGACGTGGCGCGGGCCCGGGCGCTCGGGCACCGGCTGACCGGGCTGGCGCTGTCCGCCTTCACGGCGCCGAACCCGACGGTGACCAAGGGCGTGCTGCACGCCCAGGGCCGGATCCCGACCCCGGACGTGCGGCTGCCGCTGCTGCCGGCGGGGCGGGCCGAGGTGGAGGCGGCGCTGGCCCTCGCCAGTGGTCTGGACCACTAGCGCACTCTCACGTCGTGGAACGCCAGGTCGTACGACGCCCGTGACAAGGCATGATGGGCGGAGTGCGGCTGTGAACAGCACCTTTCAGAGGAGTAGTCGGAGATGAAGATCGGCATTGTCGGTGCCACCGGCCAGGTCGGCGGCGTGGTCCGCGAGATCCTGGCGGAGCGCAACGTTCCGGTGGAGCAGCTGCGGCTGTTCGCCTCGGCCCGCTCGGCCGGGCGCACGCTGCCCTGGCAGGGCACCGAGGTCACCGTCGAGGACGCGGCCACGGCCGACTACACCGGCCTGGACATCGTGATCTTCTCGGCGGGCGGCTCGACCTCCAAGGCCCTGGCCCCCAAGGTCGCCGCGGCCGGTGCCGTCGTGATCGACAACTCCTCCGCCTGGCGCCGCGACCCCGAGGTCCCGCTGGTCGTCTCCGAGGTCAACCCGGAGGCCGTCGCGGACCGCCCCAAGGGCATCATCGCCAACCCGAACTGCACCACCATGGCCGCCATGCCCGTGCTGCGCCCGCTGCACGAGGAGGCCGGCCTGGCCGCGCTCGTCGTCTCCACCTACCAGGCCGTCTCCGGCAGCGGTGTGGCCGGCGTCGCGGAGCTCCAGGACCAGGCCGCCAAGGTCGTGGAGCTCGGCGCCGCCGCGCTCGCCCACGACGGCGCCGCCGTCGAGTTCCCGGAGCCCAAGGTCTACCAGCGGCCGATCGCCTTCAACGTGGTGCCGCTGGCCGGCTCCCTCGTGGACGACGGCTCCAACGAGACCGACGAGGAGCAGAAGCTCCGCCACGAGAGCCGCAAGATCCTCGGCATCCCGGAGCTGAAGGTCTCCGGCACCTGTGTGCGCGTCCCGGTCTTCTCCGGCCACTCGCTGCAGATCAACGCCCGCTTCGAGCGCCCGATCAGCCCCGAGCGGGCCGTCGAGCTGCTCGCCGGCGCCCCCGGCGTCGAGCTGTCCGACATCCCCACCCCGCTCCAGGCCGCCGGCCAGGACCCGAGCTACGTCGGCCGCATCCGGGTGGACGAGACGGTGGACAACGGCCTGTCGCTGTTCGTCTCGAACGACAACCTGCGCAAGGGCGCCGCGCTGAACGCCGTCCAGCTGGCCGAGCTGGTCGCCGCCGAACTCAAGGGCTGAGCGCCCCTGAGCTCAAGGGCTGAGCGCCTCCGGGTGAACCCCATCGGCTGAGCGCCACCAGGGTGAACCACCGGCCGGGACATTGGCCGGACCACCGCCGCGTGACCTCGGGCGGGCCCCGTCGTTGTACGGGGCCCGCCTTCGCTTTTGTTTGCTCCTCGTTGGGACGGCCGTTGCGCTACCGGGACAACCGGCGAGGTTCGGCAGGCGAACCGCGGGTAAAAGGTGACCCAACGATCGGGCGACGACGGGGGCCCCTCACCTCGGCACGCCCGGACGGCGGGCGGACCGCCCATTCCCGAATCGACCCACCCGACTGATTCCGAGGGCGAGCGAAAAGAGGTGCGCGATGGACCGCTGTGTCGTCCTGGTGGACGCCGGATATCTGCTGGGCGCCGCCGCCAGCCTGCTCGCGGGGGATCCGTCCCGCTCCAAGGTCACCGTGAACCACACGGCCCTGATCGCCGCACTGCGCGAACGCGCCGAGGCCGAGACAGGCCTGCCGCTGCTGCGGATCTACTGGTTCGACGCCGCGCCCGACCGGCGCCCGATGCCCGAGCACCGGCGGCTGCGGGTACTGCCCCGGGTCACCGTACGGCTCGGCGCCCTCACCCGGGCCGAGGGGCGCTGGGTGCAGAAGGGCGTGGACGCCGCGATGCACGCCGAACTCTCCGAGCTCGCCCGCAACCGGGCCTGCGCCGACGTCGTGCTGATCACCGGCGACGGGGACCTGCTGCCCGGCATGATGACCGCCAAGGAGCACGGGGTGGCCGTCCACCTGTGGGCCCTCCAGGCCGCCGACGGCGACTTCAACCAGTCCGAGGACCTGGTCGGCGAGGCGGACGAGCGGCGGGTGCTCGACCGGGAGTGGATCGAGGGGTCCTTCTCCCTGCGGGAGCACTCCAGCATGTTCCCGGCCCCGGGGGCCCGGCAGGAGATCGCCAAGATCCTCGCCGCCCCGCCCGCCGCCCCGCTGCCCACCGTGGTGCCGCCGGTGGTCCGCCCGGCGGCCACGGCCGCGGCCCCGGCGGACGCCCCCGCCACCGACGGACAGCCGCAGCCGGCCGCGGCCGCGCTCAAGGTCGTACCGACACCGAAGGACCTGGCCGGGCGGGCCTCCTCCGTCACCCCGGTCACGGCGCTCACCCCGGTGGCGAACGGCAGCAACGGCCACGGTGTGAACGGGAACGGGGCCGTCGCGCAGACCGGGCCGGTGCTGCGCTGGTCCTCCGACCGCGGCTGGGTGGACCGGCCCGTCCCGGAGCCCGCCGTCACCGCCGGCGACAGCCTGCCCACCCTCGCCCAGCTCACCACCGCCGAGCAGCGCTGGGCCGACCGCGAGGAGGACATCACCTCCATCGGCGGCGACGCCCACGAGGTCGGGCAGGTCTTCGCCCGCCGCTGGAGCGAACGCGTCGGCGACGCGGAAAGACTGACCATGCTCTGGCCCGACTACCCGCGCATCCCGCACCGGGTGGACGGCGAGCTGCTGCGCTACGCCGCCCGCTTCGGGCTGCTGGCGCACAAGGACGACCAGATCGACGAGCACGACCGCTACGCCATCCGGGCCGGGTTCTGGAAGGAACTGGCGGCGCGGGTGCCGGGCGGGTCGATGGTCGTCGACGACTGAGCCGGGCGGCGGACCGAGCGGGCCCGACGGCCGGGGCGGCGCGACGACCGAGGGGGTCCGAGGGCCGCGGCGGCCCGGCGGACGACCCGCCAGGTCGGCGGCCCGGGCGCGGGCGGGGCCCCGTTGTCCGGTTCGCCCGTATGAGCGCGTAGAGTCTTCGGTCGTGAGCGAGACGGCGGGGCGAGCACCCGAGGAACCCCTGCCGTGCGTGGCCGTGCGCGACCTGGTCAGGACGTACCGCAGCGGACGCGGCGCGGCCGCCACCGAGATCCGGGCCAACGACGGGATCAGCCTCACCGTCCGCCAGGGCGAGGTCTTCGGGCTGCTCGGGCCGAACGGAGCCGGCAAGTCGACGCTGGTGCGCCAGCTCACCGGACTGCTGCGCCCCGACTCGGGCTCCGTCGAACTCCTCGGCCACGACATCGTGCGGCACCCCGAGCGGGCCGCCCGGCTGCTCGGCTACCTCGGGCAGGAATCCACCGCGCTGGACGAGCTGACGGTCGCGCTCGCCGCCGAGACCACCGGACGGCTGCGCGGACTCACCAGGGCGCAGGCCCGCGGCGCGGCCGCCGACGTGCTGACCGAACTCGGGCTGGAGCCGATCGCCGCCCGGCCGCTCGCCAAGCTGTCCGGCGGACAGCGGCGGCTCGCCTGCTTCGCGGCCACCCTGGTGGGGGAGCGCCCGCTGCTCGTCCTGGACGAGCCCACCACCGGCATGGACCCCGTCGCCCGGCGGGCCGTGTGGAGCGCCGTGGACCGGCGGCGCGCCGAGCACGGGACGACGGTGCTGCTGGTCACCCACAACGTGATCGAGGCCGAGACGGTGCTCGACCGGGTCGCCGTGGTCGACGACGGCCGGGTGATCGCCTGCGACACGCCCGGCGGGCTCAAGGCGCTGGTGGACGGCGACGTCCGGCTCGACCTGGTCTGGCGGGACGAGGCGCCGCTCGGCGTGCCCGCCGTCGCCGCGCTGCGCGAACGGGCCGAGTGCACCGGGCGCCGCTGGACCGTCCGCACCACCCCCGAGCAGGCCCGCGAACTGGTCGCCGCCGTCACCACCGGCCCGGCCTTCGCCGCCCTCGACGACTTCACCCTCGCCACCCCGAGCCTTGAGGACGCCTACCTCAAGCTGGGCGGCCGCCACGGAGGACTGGCCAAGTGACGCTGCTCTCGGTGCCGCCGCGGACCGACCGGTCCACGGCCGCCCCCGCCCCGCTCGCCCCCGCGGCCAGGCTGCTGCCGGCGCTCGCGGCCGTGTACCGGGCGCAGCTCGCCCGGGCACGGGTGGCGCGCATCCCGCTGCTGTTCGTGGCCACCTTCCAGTCCGTCGGCATCCTGGTGATGATGCGGGGCGTGGTGGACGCCGGGCAGTCCTCGGCGGCGCGGTCGGTGGTCGCCGGGTCCAGCGTGCTGGTGGTGGCGTTCGTCGCGCTGAACCTGCTCGCCCAGTACTTCGGGAAGCTGCGGGCCACCGGCGGGCTCGACCACTACGCGACGCTGCCGGTGCCGGCCGCCTCGGTGGTGCTGGGGACGGCCGCCGCGTACGCCTCCTTCACACTGCCCGGGACGCTCGCCACGGCGGCGTTCGGGGCGGTGATGTTCGGGCTGCCGCTCGGGCAGCTGTGGGTGCTGCTGGCGGTCGTGCCGCTGGCCGGGGCCGCGCTGTCGGGGCTGGGGGCGGCCTGCGGGCTGCTGGCGCCGCGGCAGGAGATCGCGACGATGCTCGGGCAGCTCGGGATGTCGGCCGCCCTGCTGCTGGGCGTGCTGCCGGTGGACCACCTCCCGCAGCCGGTGCAGTGGCTGCGGGACCTGCTGCCGTCCACGTACGGGGTGGACGCCTTCGCGCGGACCTTCGCGCCGGACCCGGACTGGGCGCTGGTGCTCGTGGACCTGGCGGTCTGCGCGGGGGTGGGCGTGGTGTCGCTGGCCGTCGCCACCTGGGCGTACCGGCGGGCGGTCTCGCGGTAGGGCGTCCCAAGGTCGGACGTCCGGTAGCGGGCCCGCGACCGGTGGGCGCGGTGGCGGGTACGGGTGGGTCGTTCGGGTGGCCGTCGTGAAACGATGGGGCGCGTGACCGTACCGAACACACCTCCGGATCCCGCGCCCGCCGATGTGCAGGCGGTGCCGGACGCAGCGCCCGACCCGTTCGCGCCGCCGTACGGGGCCACCGCCCTCGGGCACGGGACGATTCCGCTGGGGCGGCGGCTGCTGCCGGAGGTCCGGGTCGGGGCGGGCGTCGTGGTCGCCTGCCTGGTCGCCGGTCTGGTGATGGCCGGGCTGTGGGCCTGGCTGGCGCCGAAGGTGCCGCTGCTGGTGGACGGCGACCGCATCCTCTACGCCGACCCCGAGGGCGAGCAGCGGGCCGGGGCCGACGCGGTGTTCGTGCTGATCGGCCTGGGGGCCGGGATCCTGACCGCGCTCGGCGCCTTCCTGGTGACCCGGCGGCGCGGCGGCGGCATCGCGGTCGCGCTGGGACTGGCCGTCGGCGGGCTGCTCGGATCGATCGGGGCCTGGCGGATCGGGCGGTGGCTCGGGCCGAGCGGCGACCTGATCGGCGAGGCCCGGCGGGTCGGCAACGGCGGGCACTTCGACGCGGGCATCGACCTGGGGGCGCTGGGGGCGCTGCTGGTCTGGCCGATGACGGCGATGGTGGTGCTGCTCCTGCTCTCGGCCGCGTTCGGGAAGCGGGAGGAGGACCCGCCGCCGTACTGGGCGCCGGTGGCGCAGGCTCCGCTGGCGGGGCCCCCGGTGATGCCTCCGGTGGGGCCCTCGGCGGGGCCCTCGGCGGGGCCCTCCGCGGAGGCGCCGGCCGGGCCGTGGGCCGGGCCGGGTGCGGGGAGCGGCGCCGGAAACGGTCCGGGGAGCGGTACGGAGCGCTGAGCGTGGTCGGGCGCGGGGTGGTGCGGGTCGTTCCGCACCGGCCCCGCGCCCTCGCTTTTCCCCCGGGGAGGGGCTTTCCCCCGGGGAGGGGGCTCAGCGGGCGATGGGGGCGGTGTCGGCCCTCGTGAGGGCGACGAGGTCGGTGGGGGCCAGTTCGACTTCGAGGCCGCGGCGGCCCGCCGAGACGTAGACGGTGGGGTGGCCGAGCGCGCTGACGTCGACGACGGTGCGCAGCGGCCGGCGCTGCCCCAGCGGCGAGATGCCGCCGAGGACGTAGCCGCTGCTGCGCTCGGCGGCGGCCGGGTCGGCCATGGCGGCGCGCTTGCCGCCGACGGCCGCCGCCAGGGCCTTGAGGTCGAGCTGGCCGGCGACCGGGACCACACCGACGGTGAGGGTGCCGTCCACGTCGGCGACGAGGGTCTTGAAGACCCGCTCGGGGGCGATGCCGAGGACCTCGGCGGCCTCGCCGCCGTAGGAGGCGGCGGCCGGGTCGTGGTCGTAGGCGTGCACGGTGAACGGGACGGCGGCGGTTTCCAGGGCGACGGTGGCGGGTGTGCCCTGGCCGCCCTTCCTGGTCTTCTTGGCCATGCGGGGTCCTCGGGGTCCTTGAGGTCCTTGGGGTCCTCGGTCAGTTCGGGCTGAAGGACTGGCGGGTGAGGTCGACGGCGGGCAGCGACGGCAGCCAGCTGAGGACGGCCGACTCGCGGCGCAGCAGGTCGAGCTCGGCGCGCAGCCGTTGGGCGGTGTCCGGGCAGGCGAGCAGCTGCTGCTTGACCGGGGTCTCGAACACCGAGGCGGCGGCGACCAGGTAGGAGAGCACCTGGGGGTCGTCCGGGAGCTCCTGGTGGCCGACGGTGCTCGCCTCGCGGGCGCCGGCCAGGCGCTTCTGGTAGACCCGGAACGCCCGCTCGACCTCGGAGGCCAGCGCGCCGGAGCCCTCGCCCGGGCGCTCCTCGATCAGCTCCGTCTCCCCGGTCAGGTACGGGCCGGAGACGTCCACCGAGCGCAGCCGGAACCGGGTGGTGCCGGTGACCAGCAGCTCGTAGCGGCCGTCCGGCTGGTGCTGGACGGAGGCGATGTCGGCGACGCAGCCGACCTGGAAGACCGCCTCCAGCGGGTCCCCGGTGACGGTGCCGAGGCCGTCCAGCGGACCGGCCGGGCCCTCCTCGGGCCTGACCCGGGCGACCTCCCGGCCGTCCCTGATCGCGAGCACGCCGAACCGCCGGGGGGTGTCCTCGGGCTGTTCGAGCAGATCGGCGACGAGACGGCGGTAGCGCTCCTCGAAGACGTTCAGGGGCAGCACCAGGCCCGGGTAGAGCACGGTGTTCAGCGGGAAGAGCGGCAGCCGTTCTGTCACGGCGGACAGCGTAGTTCCCCGGACGGGGGCCTTGTCGCACGGTGGACGGGCCCGGCCGCTCGCCGGGCCCGTCCACCGGAGGGCTCAACCGCGCTGGAGCATCCGCGTGGCGCCGGCCACGACCGTGGAGGCGAGCAGCCAGCCGACCACGACCAGCCCGGCGGAGATCCACTGGGTGAGGCCGCCGGGGTTCCAGCCGCCCTGGTTGAGGTCCACGATCGGCAGCAGCTGGTTGAGGGTGTACAGCACCGGGTTCCAGTGCGGGCGCTCGTCGGCCTTGAGCGGATCCAGCGGGTGGGTGGCGAACCAGAGGCTGCCGAGAACCCAGGCGAGCAGCAGCCACAGGCCCGCCCGGCCCGGGCGGTAGCCGTAGCCGACGGTCGCGTCCTGGACGGCGCCCCAGACCCGGGCCGGCAGCGGCAGGGTGCGGCGGCGCCGGCGCTGCTTGGCGTACAGCACCTCGCGGGCGTCGTCGTCGGCGCCGTCGCGGCGCAGGGCGGCCGCGAGCTGCTCGTAGGACTCGGGCTGGAAGTCCACCGAGGAGCCCTCCAGCCAGGCGATCCGCTGCTGGACGGGGAAGGCGCCGACCGGGCGCAGGTTCTCGTAGACGAAGCCGGTGAGGCCCAGGTGCTTGCCGAGCGGCCAGGCCTCCGGGGTGTCGACCAGGTTGCCGACCCGGGCCCGGGAGAGCGAGACGGTGCCGGTCGGGCGGACCTTGCAGGTGAAGCGCAGCTCCGGGGTGTGGATGCGGCGCAGCGAGAGCTCGTCCTCGTCCTCCAGGTGGAACTCGCCGGAGACCAGGCAGGCGCCGTCGAAGCGGCTGTCGGACAGTCGCACCCGGCCGAAGGCGCGGAACGGGGTGACGGGCCCGTCGGGCGGCGGGTTCTCGCCGTAGCCGGAGCCGTAGTAGCCGCGGGAGCCGACCCAGCCGAGGTCGGCGGAGCCGGTCAGGTAGAGGGTGTGGCCGACGGTGACCCGCACGGCGTTGAGGCAGGTGGGGTTGTGCCGCCGGTCGGCGCGCAGCTGGGCGCCGCGCAGCGAGAGCCGGCCGCCTATCCGGGCGGTGCGCACGCTCAGCTCGCCCCGGGTCTCCAGGCGTTCGGCCTCGAAGTCCTGGTTGACGGTGATCCCGTCGGCGGAGACGGCGCGGCCGTGGCGGTCGCCGCCGACGACGGTCTGGTTGAGCAGCAGGTCGGTGCCGATCCGGGCGTCGGTGAGCCGGATGCCGTCGGGGACGCGGCAGCGGGCGAGGTGGAGGTCGCCGGTGGTGGAGAGCCGGGAGGCCTCCAGTCGGGGGATCAGGCAGTTCACGAAGCGCAGCGTGGAGGCCGCCGCCTCGGAGATGAGGATCTTGTGCGCGAAGCGGCAGTCGTGCAGCTCGACGTAGTCGTCGATGGCGCCCCCGGCCAGGTTGAGCGCGCCGGTGACCAGGACGCCGCTGAACCGCAGCGAGGCGACCCGCCCGGGGGCGGGCTCCGGTCCTACCAGCAGCAGATGGGCGAGCACCTCGGCGCGGACGGTGCGGTCGGGGCCCCAGGGGGCGTCGCCGAAGGGGTCGTCGGTGTTGGCTTCGCCACTGCGGAGGTCCAGGATCTCGCCCTGGCGGTAGGCCTCCCAGAGCGCGCGTTCCGTGTCCGTCCAGCCCTCTGGAGCGCGCTCCGCCATGGTTTTCCCCGTCCCCCCGGTCGTCTCGCCTTTCGTATCACGGACTGAAATGCGGGACCAGCGGTTCCGGCCACTCCTTACACTGGGTGGCGTGATCTCTCGAATCGACCTCCGCGGCTCGCTGGACGACCCGCGTGACCTGCTGCCCCGTGCCGAGTTCGACGTCGCGGCCGCCCTGGAGAAGGTGCGGCCGATCGCCGAGGACGTACGCCATCGCGGGGTCGCGGCGCTGATCGAGATCACCGAACGCTTCGACGGCGTCCGGCTGGAGTCGACCCGGGTCCCGGCCGAGCAGCTGACCGAGGCCCTGGAGACGCTGGACCCGAAGGTGCGGGCCGCCCTGGAGGAGTCGATCCGCCGGGCCCGCGCCGTGCACGCCGACCAGCGCCGCACCGGGCACACCACCCAGGTGGTGCCGGGCGGCACGGTCACCCAGCGCTGGGTGCCGGTCGAGCGGGTCGGCCTGTACGTGCCGGGCGGGCTGGCGGTCTACCCGTCCTCCGTGGTGATGAACGTGGTGCCGGCCCAGGAGGCGGGCGTCCGGGGCATCGCCGTCACCTCGCCGCCGCAGAAGGAGTTCGGGGGGAGCGTCCACCCGGCCATCCTGGCGGCCTGCGCGCTGCTCGGCGTGGACGAGGTCTACTCCGTGGGCGGCGCCCAGGCGGTCGCGATGTTCGCCCTCGGCACCGAGGAGTGCGCGCCGGTGAACGTGGTCACCGGCCCCGGCAACATCTACGTCGCCGCCGCCAAGCGCTACTTCGCCGGCCGGATCGGCATCGACTCCGAGGCCGGCCCGACCGAGATCGCCGTCCTCGCCGACGACAGCGCGCTGCCGTCCGACGTCGCCGCCGACCTGATCAGCCAGGCCGAGCACGGCCCGACCTCCGGCTCGGTGCTGGTCACCGACTCCCCGGCGCTCGCCGACGCGGTCGAGGCCGAGCTGGCCGTGCAGGTCGCGCGGACCAAGCACGGCGAGCGGGTGGCCGAGGCGCTCGGCGGCCGGCAGTCCGGCATCATCCTGGTCGACGACCTGGAGCAGGGCCTCGCCGTGGTCAACGCGTACGCGGCCGAGCACCTGGAGATCCAGACCCGCGACGCCCACGCGGTGGCCGCCCGGGTGGTCAACGCCGGCGCCATCTTCATCGGCCGCTGGACCCCGGTCTCGCTGGGCGACTACGCGGCCGGCTCCAACCACGTGCTGCCGACCGGCGGCTGCGCCTGCCACTCCTCCGGGCTGTCGGTGCAGACCTTCCTGCGCGGCGTCCAGGTCGTCGAGTACGACCGGGAGGCGCTGGCGGACGTCGCCGCGCACGTGGTCAACCTGGCGAACGCCGAGGACCTGCCGGGGCACGGGGACGCCATCAAGGCCCGCTTCGAATGGACGGTGCCGGGAGCGTGACCGCCATGACTCGCATCGACGACCTCCCGATCCGCGACGAGCTGCGCGGCCAGTCCCCGTACGGCGCGCCGCAGCTGGACGTGCCCGTCCAGCTGAACACCAACGAGAACCCGTACCCGCTGCCCGAGGAGCTGGTCGCCCGGATCGCCGAGCGCGTCGCCGAGGCCGCCCGCGGGCTGAACCGCTACCCCGACCGGGACGCGGTCGAGCTGCGCGAGGGCCTCGCCGCGTACCTCGGGAAGACCACCGGCTTCCCGGTCGCCCGGGAGCAGGTCTGGGCCGCCAACGGCTCCAACGAGGTGCTCCAGCAGCTGCTGCAGACCTTCGGCGGCCCCGGCCGCAGCGCGCTCGGCTTCGAGCCCTCGTACTCGATGCACGCGCTGATCTCCCGGGGCACCGGCACCGCCTGGATCTCCGGCCCGCGCAACGACGACTTCACCATCGACGTGGACGCCGCCGTCACCGCCATCGCGGAGCACCGGCCGAACGTGGTGTTCATCTGCTCGCCCAACAACCCGACCGGCACCGCCGTGGACGCCGACACCGTGCTGCGGCTGTACGAGGCCGCGCAGGCCGCCCGGCCCAGCCTGGTGGTGGTGGACGAGGCGTACGTCGAGTTCTCGCACCGCGCCTCGCTGCTGCCGCTGATCGAGGGCCGCCCCAACCTGGTGGTCAGCCGCACCATGTCCAAGGCCTTCGGCGCGGCCGGGCTGCGCCTGGGCTACCTGGCCGCCGACCCGGCCGTGGTGGACGCCGTCCAGCTGGTGCGCCTGCCGTACCACCTGTCGGCCGTCACCCAGGCCACCGCGCTGGCCTGCCTGGAGCACACCGACACCCTGCTCGGGTACGTCGGGCGGCTCAAGCAGGAGCGCGACCGGCTGGTCGACGCGCTGCGGGGGATGGGCCTGGAGGTCACCGACTCGGACGCCAACTTCGTCCAGTTCGGCCGCTTCGCCGACACCCACGCGGTGTGGCAGGCCATCCTCGACCAGGGCGTCCTGGTCCGTGACAACGGCGTCCCCGGGTGGCTGCGCGTCACCGCCGGCACGCCCGCCGAGAACGACGCCTTCCTGGACGCCGTCCGTTCTGTGATCAAGGAGCTCTAACCCCATGTCCCGCATCGGACGCGTCGAGCGCACCACCAAGGAGACCTCGGTCCTGGTCGAGATAGACCTCGACGGCACCGGGAGGACCGACATCTCCACCGGCGTCGGCTTCTACGACCACATGCTCGACCAGCTCGGCCGGCACGGCCTGTTCGACCTCACCGTCAAGACCGACGGCGACCTGCACATCGACACCCACCACACCATCGAGGACACCGCCCTCGCGCTCGGCGCCGCCTTCAAGCAGGCGCTCGGCGACAAGGTGGGCATCTACCGCTTCGGCAACTGCACCGTGCCGCTGGACGAGTCGCTCGCCCAGGTCACCGTGGACCTCTCCGGCCGGCCGTACCTGGTGCACACCGAGCCCGAGGGCATCGCCCCGATGATCGGCTCGTACGACACCACGATGACCCGGCACATCCTGGAGTCCTTCGTGGCCCAGGCGCAGGTCGCGCTGCACGTCCACGTGCCGTACGGGCGCAACGCGCACCACATCGTGGAGTGCCAGTTCAAGGCGCTGGCCCGGGCGCTGCGCTACGCCGCCGAGCGCGACCCGCGCGCGGCCGGAATCCTCCCGTCCACCAAGGGTGCGCTGTGAGCAATACTGCGATGATCCTCATCTTCGTCGGCCTCTTCCTGGCCGGCGGAGTCATCTCCTTCTGGAAGCAGAAGCAGTCGAAGAGCGTCATCCTGGTGCTGGCCTTCGGCGCCGTGATGTGCCTGGCCTCCGGCCTCATGCGCCTGTAACACCCGCCGTAGAGAGACTGGACACCTGAACATGGGCAAGAACGTCGTCGTCCTCGACTACGGCTCCGGCAACCTCCGCTCCGCGCAGCGCGCCCTGGAGCGGACCGGGGCGGACGTCACGGTCAGCTCCGACTACGACACCGCGATGGCCGCGGACGGCCTGCTCGTCCCCGGCGTGGGCGCCTACGAGGCCTGCATGCGCGGGCTCAAGTCCGTCCGCGGGGACTGGATCATCGGCCGCCGGCTCGCCGGGGGCCGACCGGTCATGGGCATCTGCGTCGGCATGCAGATCCTCTTCGAGAAGGGGGTCGAGCACGGCGTGGAGACGGCCGGCTGCGACGAGTGGCCGGGCGTCGTCGAGCCGCTGGAGGCCCCCGTCGTCCCGCACATGGGCTGGAACACCGTGGACGTCCCCGAGGGCAGCCGGATGTTCGCCGGCCTCGACCCGGAGACCCGCTTCTACTTCGTGCACTCCTACGGGGTGCGGCACTGGGAGCTGGAGACCCACAGCGCGCGGATCAACCCGCCGCTGGTCACCTGGGCCACCCACGGGCAGCCGTTCGTCGCGGCCGTCGAGAACGGCCCGCTGTGGGCCACCCAGTTCCACCCCGAGAAGTCCGGCGACGCCGGCGCCGCCCTGCTGACCAACTGGGTCAACACCCTCTGACTTTCTGAGAGTTGGATCTCTGATGAGCCTCGAACTGCTGCCCGCCGTCGACGTCCGTGACGGCCAGGCCGTCCGCCTGGTCAAGGGCGCCTCCGGCACCGAGACCTCCTTCGGCGAGCCGCTCGCCGCCGCCCTCGCCTGGCAGAACGCCGGCGCCGAGTGGCTGCACCTGGTCGACCTCGACGCCGCCTTCGGCACCGGCAGCAACTACGAGCTGCTGCGCGAGGTCACCGGACAGCTGGACGTCAAGGTCGAGCTGTCCGGCGGCATCCGCGACGACGAGTCGCTCGCCCGCGCGCTCGCCACCGGCTGCACCCGGGTCAACCTCGGCACCGCCGCCCTGGAGGCCCCCGAGTGGGTCGCCAAGGCCATCGCCGAGCACGGCGACAAGATCGCCGTCGGCCTGGACGTGGTCGGCACCACCCTGCGCGGCCGCGGCTGGACCCGCGACGGCGGCCAGCTCTTCGACGTGCTGGCCCGGCTGAACGCGGAGGGCTGCGCCCGCTACGTCGTCACCGACGTCAACCGGGACGGCACCCTGACCGGCCCCAACCTCCAGCTGCTGCGCGACGTCTGCGCCGCGACCGACCGGCCCGTGGTCGCCTCCGGCGGCGTCTCCTCGCTCGACGACCTGCGCGCCATCGCCTCGCTCGTGGGCGAGGGTGTCGAGGGCGCCATCGTGGGCAAGGCACTCTACGAGCAGAAGTTCACCCTCGAAGAGGCCCTGGAGGCGGTTTCAGGATGACGGACGGTCGGATCGTACGCGGGCAGGTCGTAGCCGGTCGGGGCGAGGCCGGGCAGGTCGTGGCCGGTCGGGTCGTGGCCGGTCGGGTCGGCGGATTCTCCCCCTGGGAGGACGAGTTCGGCTACTCCCGGGCCGTCGCCGCGGGCGACCACGTGCACGTGGCCGGCTCCACCGCCTGGGTGGACGGCCGGATCGAGCACGAGGGCGACCCGTACCGGCAGACCCTCGCCGCGTTCGGCGTCGGGCTCACCGCCCTGGCCGCGTACGGTCTGACCACCGACGACGTGGTCCGCACCCGGATGTACATCACCCACGTCCGCGACGCCGAGGAGGTGGGCCGCGCCCACCGCGAACTCTTCGACGCCGCACGCCCGGTGGCCACCATGGTGGTGGTCGACGGGCTGATCGACTCCCGGATGCTGGTCGAGGTCGAACTCGACGCGTACCGGTCCGGACTGGCAAAGACCCTGGAAGCCCCGGAAATCCCGGACGCCCCGGAAGTTTCGGACGTCCCGGAAGCCTCGGAAGCCCTGGAAGTTGTGGAAGGCGAACAGCCGTGACCCTCGCAGTACGTGTCATCCCCTGCCTGGACGTGGACGCCGGGCGGGTGGTCAAGGGCGTCAACTTCCAGAACCTGCGCGACGCCGGCGACCCGGTCGAGATGGCCAAGCTCTACGACGCCGAAGGCGCCGACGAGCTGACCTTCCTCGACATCACCGCCTCCTCCGGCGACCGGGAGACCACCTACGACGTGGTCCGCCGCACCGCCGAACAGGTCTTCATCCCGCTCACGGTGGGCGGCGGCATCCGTGCCGTCGAGGACGTCGACAAGCTGCTGCGGGCCGGCGCCGACAAGGTCGGTGTCAACACCGCGGCCATCGCCCGGCCGGAGCTGGTCCGCGAGATCGCCCAGCGGTTCGGGCGGCAGGTCCTGGTGCTCTCGGTGGACGCCCGGCGCTGCCCGCCCGGGACGGAGACCGAGTCCGGCTTCGAGGTCACCACCCACGGCGGGCGGCAGGGCACCGGGCTCGACGCCGTCGCCTGGGCGGGCCGCGCCGCCGAACTGGGCGCCGGCGAGATCCTGCTCAACTCGATGGACGCCGACGGCACCAAGGACGGCTACGACCTGGAGCTGATCCGGGCCGTGCGCAAGAGCGTCTCGGTGCCGGTGATCGCCTCCGGCGGCGCGGGCAAGCTCGCGGACTTCGCGCCGGCCGTCGACGCGGGCGCGGACGCGGTGCTGGCCGCCAGCGTGTTCCACTTCGGGGACCTGCGGATCGGCGAGGTCAAGGGCGCGCTGCGGGAGGCCGGGCACCCGGTGCGGTGAGTTCTTCGCGGTGCTTGTTCGCGTTCGCGGTGCTTGTTCGCGTTCGCGTTCGCGTTCGTGAACAAGCACCGCGGCTGTTGTGCTCAGGCCTGGTACGTGGTGGTTCGCTCAGGCCTGGTTCGGGTCGCCCTTGATCAGGGCGAAGGGGGCGCCGTTCGGGTCCGCGACCCACGCGATCCGGCCGACGTTCTTCACGTTCTCGGGCCCCATCAGCACCGAGCCACCGGCCGCCGTCGCCTTGGCCACCCGCGCGTCCACGTCCGCGGTCGCGAAGTACGGCGTCCAGGCGGACGGCTGCGCCGGGGCCATGGTCGGCGCGATGCCGCCGAAGCTGGTCGCCTGCTGGTCGCCCTCGGCGGTGGAGACCACCCGGTAGCTCATGCCCGGCGACGGCTCGAAGTTCTCCACCCGCCAGCCGAACAGCTTCTCGTAGAAGGCGAAGGCGACGTCCGGGGCGGAGGTGTGCAGCTCGGCCCAGACCAGGGCGCCCTCCTCGGACACCGCGTCCAGCCCCTTGGTGCTCCCCGCCTGCCAGACGGCGAAATCGGCGCCCTGCGGGTCGGTGAGCGCGGCGAACCGGCCCTCCTGCATGACGTCCGACGGCGGCACCCGGACGCCGGCGCCGGCCTGCTCGGCCGCCTTGGCGGTGGCGTCCGCGTCGGCGGTGCGGAAGTACGTCGTCCACGCGGACCGCGCGCCCTGGTCGAGGTGGCCGATGGCGCCGACGGTCCTGCCGTCCAGCTGGACGAACCCGTAGCCGCCGGTCCCGGGGATCTCCAGGAACGTCCAGCCGAACACCTGGTTGTAGAACCCGGCGGTGGCGGGGATGTCCGGGCTGCCCAGGTCGATCCAGCAGGGCGAGCCGATGGGGAAGTCGGTGGTGAGCATGTGCGGGGTGCCCTTCGACGGAGGGACGGCCGGGCGTGCCCGGGTCGGACCCCGGCCACCTGCGAGTCTGCACCCGGGGTCTGACATCCGCAGCCGGGGGAGGCCGCCGGGGCCCGCTGTGAGCCGCGTCACTTCCCCGCCCGCCGTGCAGCAGCCGGCGGGCGGGCGCCGTCAAGAGGGTGGAAAAGACGGCGGCAGAGAGTGAGGCCACGGGTGAGGCTGCGCAGGGGCAGTCCCGGGATCGACTTCGTCGAGTTCGTGGAACAGCGTTCGGGCGCGCTGTTCCGCACGGCGTACGTGCTCACCGGCGACGCCCACACCGCGGAGGACCTCGTCCAGGAGGCACTGGAACGGGCCTGCCGACACTGGCGGCGGGTCGCGCGCGCCGAGGTGCCCGAGGCGTACGTGCGCCGGATCCTCGTGAACCTGGCAAACGACCGCTGGCGGCGCCTGCACCGCTCGGGCGAGCGCCCCGCGCCGGAGCCCGCCGTCGAACACCCCGACCCCCGCGACGCCTACCGGTCGGTGGAACTGCGCGCCGAACTCGTCGCGGCGCTGCACACCCTGCCGATGGGGATGCGCACCGTGGTCGTCCTGTACTACCTCCACGACCTGGGGGACCGGGAGATCGCGCAGACCCTCGACATCTCCCCGGGCGCCGTGCGCTCGCAACTCTCCCGCGGGCTCGCGAAACTGCGGGCCGCGCTGCCCAGGCAGGACGCCCCGTCCGCGTCGTCGACCCCGCGTGAAGGTGCGTGATGATCCGCTTCCCGCCCCAGGACCCCGTCCCCACCCCAGGCCCCGACCCCGACTCCGACTTCGACAAGGAACTCCTCGCCGCCATGACCGCGTTCGCCGACACCACCGCCACCCCCGTGATCGACGCCGCCGGAATCCGGCGCACGGTCCGCCGGCGCACCGCCCTCACCGGGGCCGCGGCCGTGGCGGCGGTGGCCGCCATCGCCACGGGCGCGGCCCTGCTCCTGCCCGGATCGCCGAGCGGCGGCGACCGCCCGGCCGGGACCGCGCCGGCCCCGGCCGTCCACTCCGCGCCCCCGTCCCCCTCCGCCTCCCCTTCCTCCCTTTCCGCGACCAAAGGCACCCCGTCCCCCGCCGCCCCGCCCGCACCCGGCACCACGACCGTGACCGTCCCCCCGCTCACCGGCCTGACCCGGGACGCCGCCACCCGGCTGCTCGACGCGGCCGGACTGCACTACGAGGTCCACGAACTCACCGACTGGAAGCTGCCCGCCGGCTCGGTCATCAACTCCGCGCCCCTGCCCGGGCACACCACGGCGACGGACACCCCCGTCCAGCTCTTCATCTCCAAGGGCCGCCCCGGAAGCTGACCGCCCACCCCGGCCGCGAGCGTGGCCTCTCGGCATGCCGAGAGGCCACACCGGCTTCCGCTGCTCTGCTACTTCGGAGGCAGCGGCAGGACGTGGCGGAGGGCTTCGAGGGCGTCGGGGTCGCCGTCGACGGTGAGGGTGGTCAGGGCGCCGCGGCCGTAGGTGAAGAGCACGAGTTCGGCGGGTTCGCCGGTGAGGCGGACGGTGGGGGAGCCGGCGGGGCCGACGGTGAGGGAACGGCCGTCGGGGTGGACGAGCGCCAGTCGGACGGGGGAGCGGCGGCCGGCCTCCAGGCGGGCGATCATGGGGAGACGGCGCCAGAGGGCCTCGGCGCGGCCGGGCGGGACCGGCTGCGGGGTCCAGTCGTCGGCCGCGCGCAGCACGTCCTCGGCGTGGACGAAGTACTCGACGGTGTTCGCCGCCTCGTCGGCGCCGGGCAGGGCGAACGGCGAGTAGACCGGAGGCCCGGCCCGGAACAGCCGCACCAGTTCCTCGTACGGCCGCTCGGCGTACCCGTCCTGCACCCGCCGCGTCCACCCGGCCAGCGCCCCGACCCGGATCCCCGCCGCCGCATCGGGCCGCCGCTCCCGGACCACCAGGTGCGCGGCCAGATCCCGGGTCGTCCACCCCTCACAGAGGGTGGGGGCGTTCGGCCCGGCAGCGGTGAGGAGTTGGGCGAGCCGGTGGCGTTCGGCGAGGGCATGGTTCGACATGGTGGAAGCCTATGGGCTCATCTGCCCACCGGGCCTGGTCGGTTGCGGCGCAGCGCCGACCCGTTCGGATGCGGGCCCTTCGAGTACCGCATGGAGCAGGTCTCGCAGTGCTCCTGGTACCGCCGGCTTCGCCCGGCCGGTGTGTCCCACCCGGCCCCCGGCCGGGCGGCCTGACCCGCGGCTCTGCCCTGGAGACCGGTTAGGGGGTCCGGCCGGCTCCTTCGATGAAGCCGGTCAGGCGCTGCGCGTAGGCGTCCGGATGGCTGAGGTGGGGGACGTGCCCGGCTCCCTCGAAGGTGTGGGTCTCGGCCTGCGGCAGGGCCGCGGAGAGCCGGGCGACGATCGCGGCGAACCAGGGCGGGCTCTGCGTCCCCTTCGTCAGCAGGGCGGGCCCGGTGTAGTGGGAGAGGCGGCCGAGGTCGAGGTTGGCCCACTGCGGGTCCGCCTGCTCGTCCGCGAAGGTGGGGGCGTTGGCGACGAAGGTCTCGCGGAGCTGTTCCGGCAGCCGGTCCCAGGCGCCGGGCCCCAGGGCGACCTCCTCCACGAACCGGCGTGCCCCCGCGAGGGTCCGGCCGGCCGTCAGGAGGGCGAGGACGGATTCGATCCTCTCCCCGGTGGCCGCCGTCAGCGGCAGCAGCCGGGGGTCGTCGGCGACGGTGCCCAGGAGCGGGGGCTCGTGGGCGACGAGGCCCCGGAAGAGCTCGGGCCGCCGGGCCGCCAGGCCGAGCGCGGTCGAGGCGCCGAAGGAGTTGCCCGCGACGTACGCCGGCGCGAACCCGAGGGTCTCGATCAGCGCGGCCAGGTCCTCCTCGTCCTCGAACCGGGACCCCTGCCCCGGCGGGCGTTCGCTGCGGCTGTGCCCCCGCCGGTCGTAGGCGAGGACCCGGAACTTCTGTGCGAGGGCGGGCAGGACCGGCGCCCAGCTGCCGTGGTCGCCCCACGAGCCGTGCACCAGGACCAGCGGCTCGCCGTCCCCGTCCACCTCGTAGAAGAGCTCGACGCCGTTCACCGCGACCCGTGGCATGCCGCCCTCCTCGCCCGCAGGCGGCGGTCGCCGCCGGGGCCATTGAGGCACCCCGGGCCCGGCCCCGCAACCGCGACGGGCCCGACACCACGCGCACGGCCGCCCCGCGCGATTGGGGCGGATCAAAGCCCTGACGGGACGGAAGCCCGAACCGAGACCACGGAGCCGTCGGTCGGGCGGCCGGCCGACTCCTCCCGGGTAGTGGTCGGGAGGGTGTCGCCGGGGCCGACGGGGTTCTGTATCGGGTGGGTATCAGGGAGCGCTTGGTTGTCCATCGAATGGGCGCGCCGGTCCGTGCGAAGGGGCGGACAGGGTGCGGGAGTACGGCGGCCCCCCTCGGTGGTCGGGCCGATCGCACCTGGGATGACCTGGGGTTTCGCGTAGGAGAGGGGGTGTGGGAATGGCGTCGCAGGTCCTGCCGCGCGCCGGGGGCGTGTTCGGTGCCTGCCGTATCGTCCCCTTGTGGCTGCCGTCCCGTGGGCAGTCGGCTGGTCACCGGACCGTTCGAACAGGAGCCATCCGCCCGTGTCATCTTCCGCCCCGGCTGGGGCTTCCTCGCGCCCGGTCCGCGTGCTGCTGGTGGAGGACGACGATCTGATGCGCCGGTCCTTCACGGTCGCGCTGGAACGTTACGGCTACGAGATGGCGGCCGCCGCCGACGGTCTGAGCGGGCTGGAGATCTTCCGTGACGGGAGTTTCGACCTGCTGATCCTCGACGTGATGTTGCCTGGGCTGGACGGGATCGGCCTGTGCAGGAGAGTCCGGGAGACCAGCCTGGTACCCGTCCTGATGATGTCCGCCCGTGGCGACGGGCTCGACGTCGTCGCCGGCCTGGAGGCCGGGGCGGACGACTACGTGGTCAAGCCCGTGGACACCTACGTGCTGGTCGCACGCATCCGCTCGTTGCTGCGGCGGGCCACCTACACGCCGTCCGCCGCCTCTCAGCCCGAGCGCGTCACTGCCGGGGCGCCGACCGTCGACGGGGAGGTGCTGGTGTTCGGGGATCTGCGCCTCGACACCGCCGGACTGGAGGTGGCCGTCGCCGGAGAACCGGTGGCGCTCACCCCGACCGAGCTGAAGCTGCTCCTGGAGTTCGCCGCACACCCGGGCGTGGTTCTGGAGCGGCACACCCTGCTGCGCAACGTCTGGGACTACGGCTGGGACGGCGACAGCCGGGTCGTGGACCTGTGCGTGCAGCGGCTGCGCAGGAAGCTGGGGCGGGAGCGGATCGAGACGGTCCGCGGCTTCGGCTACAAGTTCAGGCGCTGAGCCCGGTGCGCGGGTTCCGCCGGCCGCGGCCGGCCCGGGCGTCCCTGCGGTGGAAGATCGCCGCGCTGGCGGCGGCCACGGCCTGCCTGGTCGTGGCGGCGGTGGGCGTGCTCGTGCACCTGTGGACCGCCCGCGACATCCGGAGCCGGGCCGAGGCGCAGGCCTTCAACGCCGTGTACTCGGCCATGGACGTCTACCGACGCACCGGAACTCTGGCGGACGGAGCCGAACTCGACCCGGCCGAGCTGCCCGCCGAGCTGCGCCACCCGGCCGACGACGCCCGGCACACGGTCTACGACGGGCGGGTCGACGGACCCCTCGGGCCGAGCGTCTGGGCCGCCCAGCGAACCGCCGGCCCCGGCAGCCCGGTCCTCGCCGTCCGGGTCAACACGGGCCCGCAACTCTACGGACTGCACCGGCTCGACCTGACCATGACCGTCGCGTCGCTGGTCGCGCTCGCGGCGGCCACGCCTCTGGCCGTCTACGGCGCCGGGCTGGTCGCCCGTCGGCTGCGGCAGGTCTCCGAAACCGCGGTCCGGATCTCCGCCGGTGACCTCGATGCCCGGACCGGGCCCACCGGGGGCAACGACGAGGTCGCAGACATCGCGGCCACCGTCGACCTCATGGCCGACAGCCTCGGCCGGCGGCTGCGCACCGAGCGCCAGTTCACCGCGGACGTGGCTCACGAGCTGCGCACACCCGTCGGCGGCCTGCTGGCCACCGTCGACCTGCTGCCGCCCGGCGAGACCGAGGACCTGCTCCGCGCCAGGGTGCGCGACCTGCGCGCCCTGGTCGAGGACCTCCTCGAGATCTCCCGCCTGGACGCCGGGGCCGAGCAGCCGGTCCGCGCCCGGGTTCCGCTCGGCGAGGTCGTCGCCGATGCCGTGGCGCGCACCGGCCTCGACGCCGAGGTCACCGTCGCCGCCGCGCACGGCCCGGAGGACGCGCACCGCTCGGAGGACGCGACGACCGTGGAGACCGACCCGCGCCGCCTGGAACGGATCGTCAGCAACCTCGTCGTCAACGCCCACCGCCACGGACGGGCCCCGGTGCGGGTCACCGTCGAGGGCCGCACCGTCGTGGTGCGCGACCACGGCCTCGGCTTCCCGGCGGACCTGCTGCTCCACGGCCCGCGTCGCTTCCACAGCGGCGCCGCCGGGCGCGGTTCGGGCCACGGCCTGGGCCTGACCATTGCCCTCGGACAGGCTCGGCTGCTCGGCGCCGAGCTTCGCCTGGACAACGCCCCGGACGGTGGGGCCGTCGCCACTCTGCGCCTGCCGGCCTGACCGCCCGGCTCCGCGGAACCGCTACGAAGCGGAGCGGACGCCGATACACGCCGGCGCGGGTCCCGATACGTCGCCCGGACACCCTTCGAAGTGCACCGTCCGCACCGAAGAGGAGTCCCCGTGACCACCGTCCCCCTCACCCCGTACCCGCCGAACCCGGCCCCCGGGATCGCGGCCGCCACCACCGACCTGACGAAGGTCTACGGCAGCGGCGACACCCGGGTCGTGGCCCTGGACCGGGTCAGCATCGGCTTCCGGGAGAGCGAGTTCACCGCGATCATGGGCCCCTCCGGCTGCGGCAAGTCCACTCTGATGCACTGCGCCGCCGGGCTCGACACCCCCACCTCCGGCGGCGTCCGCATCGGCACCACCGAGCTGGGCTCCTTGCGCGACCGGCCGCTGACCCGGCTGCGCCGCGACCGGATCGGCTTCGTCTTCCAGGCGTTCAACCTGCTGCCGACGCTGACCGCGCTGGAGAACATCACGCTGCCGCTGAGCATCGCCGGCCGCCACCCCGACCGGCAGTGGCTGGACCGCGTGGTCTCCATGGTCGGCCTCTCCGGGCGCCTCGACCACCGGCCCGCGCAGCTGTCCGGCGGTCAGCAGCAGCGCGTCGCGGTCGCCCGCGCCCTCGCTTCGCGGCCCGCGATCGTCTTCGGCGACGAGCCCACCGGCAACCTCGACTCCCGCTCCGGTGCCGAGGTCCTCGGCTTCCTGCGCGACTCGGTGCGCGAACTCGGCCAGACCGTGGTCATGGTCACCCACGACCCCGTCGCCGCCGGCTACGCCGACCGCGTGGTGTTCCTCTCCGACGGACGGCTTGTCGACGAGATGACCCGCCCCACCCCGGAGCGGGTCCTCGACGTCATGAAGCGCTTCGACACCCGCGCCCGCACCAGCTGACCCGCGCCCGCACATCCCCGTCGCCCCACGCCCCGTCGCTCCCACGCCCCGCCGCTCCCATGCCCCGTCCCTCCCACGCCCCCGGAAGCCGAACCCATGCTGAGAACAGCCGTGCGCAACGTCCTGGCGCACAAGGCCCGACTGGCCATGACCGTCCTCGCGGTCTGCCTGGGTGTCGCATTCGCCAGCGGCACCCTCGTCTTCGCGGACTCGGCCGCGGCCGCCTACCGCGCCGCCGCGTCGAGGAACTTCGCCGACATCGCGGTCACCGTCACCGCACGACAGGCCCCGGCCGGGGCCGCCGCGGACCAGCCGGACAGCGTCCTCGACGAGGCGCTCGCCCGGCGACTGGCCGCCGTCCCCGGTGTCGCCGCCGTGCGGCCGTCCGTCGACGGTCAGGCCGCCCTGAACGCGGCGGACGGTACCCCGTTGCGGGTCAGGCCGGGCGCGAACCCGGCCGCCGCCTACGTACCCGGCCCCGACGGCGAGGACCGCCGCCACCCCCTCGCCGCAGGCCGTGCCCCGGCGGGCGGCGACGAGATCGCCGTGGACAGCGGCACCGCTGCCGCCGGGCACCTGCACATCGGTGACTCGGTCACGCTGGCCACCGACGGCCCGGCCATGACCATGCGGCTCGTCGGCGTCGTCACCACCACGGACACCCGGGTGCTCGCGGGCGGCACCCTCGTCCTGTTCGACCGGGCGACCGCCCAGCGACTGTTCGCCACTTCGGGCCACTACACCGCGATCGACCTGTCCGCCGCGGCCGGCACCGGCCAGTCCGAACTCGCCCGGCGGGTCGCCACCGTGCTCCCGCCCGACAGGGCCGAGGTCACCACCGCCGCCGCCCGGGCCGCCCAGCAGGCGGTCTACGTCGGCACCCTGACGCGGGGCTACCAGAAGATGCCGACGGTCTTCGCCGGAATCGCGCTGTTCATCGGGTCCTTCCTGGTCATCAACACCTTCACCATGCTCGTCACCCGGCGCACCAGGGAGATCGCGCTGCTCCGGGCGATCGGAGCCTCACGCCGTCAGGTGGTCCGGTCCGTCCTCGTGGAGGCCGTCCTGGTCGGGCTCGCCGCCTCGGCGGCCGGGTTCGTCCTCGGCCTCGGCATCGCCGCCGTCCTGCCCGGCCTGCTGAGCACCGGCGGGGACCTGCTGCCCGACGGCCCGCTGGTCATCGGCCCGCGCCCCGTCCTGGCGGCGCTCGGCGTCGGGGTGGGGGTCACCGTGCTCGCCGCCTGGCTGCCTGCTCGCAAGGCCGCACGCGTCGCGCCCGTCGAGGCGTTGCGTACGGCGCAGCAGCCGCCCGCCGGCCGGTTCCGCGTCCGCGCCGTCGCGGGGCTCGCCCTCCTCGCCCTGGGCGTCGGCCTGCTCGTCCCGCTCACCGGCGCGAAGGACGCCTCGGAGGGGAACCTGCGCGGCGCGATGCTCGGCTGCGGCGTCCTCGTCCTCGCCCTGATCGTGCTGGCGCCGCTACTCGTGGTCCCGGCGATCCGGCTGATCGGCCGCCTGACCGGCCGTTCCGGGATCACCGGTCACCTCGCACAGCAGAACGCGCTGCGCGACCCGCGGCGCACCGCCGCCACCGCCGCCACCCTGCTGGTCAGCACCGCGCTGGTGACCGGCCTCGCCGTCATCGGCAACTCCACCGGGCAGGCGCTCGACCGTCAGGCCGCGGCCGGCCTCGGCGCCGAATACGTGATCAGCACCCGCACCACCACGACCGGCGTCGACCCGGCCGCCGTCCAGCGAGTCGCCCACACCGCCGGGGTGCGGGCCGCGAGCGCCGTCGCGGACTCCGTCCTGTTCATCGGCGGCCGGGTCCGTGACATCTCCGGTGTCGACCCCGACTCCGTGGACGACGTCATGAGGCTCGACTTCCTCAGCGGCTCCGCGAAGGACCTCGGGCCCGGCCGGATCGCCGTCTCCAGCACCATCGCCCGGGAGAGCGGCCTGAGCACCGGCAGCCAGGTCGACGCCACCATCGGCCGGAGCCGGACCTTCGCCAAGTACACCGTCGTGGGCGTCTACCAGGACAATCCCACCGCCCACGACGCCCTCGGCGCCCGCGCCGAGGTGCAGCAGGACGGCTTCCTGCCGGACTCCGTCCAGCGGATCCTGGTCCGCACCGACCCCGGCTCGGTCTCCCCCGCCACCGAGGACCGGCTGCGTGCCGCCGTCGGCAACAACCCGCTGCTGAAGGTGCAGGACCGGCCCGCACTCGTCCGCGAGGCCGCGGGCACCATGGGCAACCTGCTGACCCTGATGTACGGGCTGCTCGCCATCGGCGTCGTGATCGCGGGGCTCGGCATCGTGAACACCCTGGCCATCTCGGTCGCCGAACGAACCCGCGAGATCGGTGTACTGCGCGCCATCGGCATGGACCGCGCGGGCGTCCGGCGGATGATCCGCCTGGAAGCGGTGACCGTCGCGGGCTTCGGCACCCTGCTCGGCCTGGCCGGCGGCCTGTTCGGCGCTTGGGCCGTCGGAGCGTTGGCCAACGGCGCGGTGAAGCAGTACTCCCTGGCGCTGCCCTGGGGGACCCTGCTCCTCGTCTGCCTGCTGTCCCTCGCGGTCGGCGCTCTCGCCGCCGCCGTACCGGCCCGCCGGGCAGCCGCCCTGAAGCCGCTCGAAGCCGTCGCGGAGGCGTGACCCCGGGCCCCGGCACGGCAATCGCGGAACGACGAAGGCCCCGGCCGGCGAACCGGTCGGGGCCTTCGTGAAGGCGGAGGATACGAGATTCGAACTCGTGAGGGGTTGCCCCCAACCTGGGGCCACCCGGCACCTCAGCTTCGAACCCCGCACCCGTGAACAGGTCGAAGCGATCACCGCCCGGTCCATCGACTCCGCGCGCGCCACCTCGCGCACCGAGTACTGCCTCGCCGT
Organism: Kitasatospora sp. NPDC001261; assembly: GCF_042896795.1. Classification (NCBI taxonomy): domain Bacteria; kingdom Bacillati; phylum Actinomycetota; class Actinomycetes; order Kitasatosporales; family Streptomycetaceae; genus Kitasatospora; species Kitasatospora sp. NPDC001261. The sequence goes on along the minus strand of NZ_JBIAXP010000001.1, from coordinate 50,162 downwards.
CACCCGGCGCGGCGAACACGAGCTGATCGGCTACGCGCGCCTGGCCACCGAGCCACAACAGGCCGCGACCATCGGGTTCGCCCTTCATTCGGCCGCGTGGGGCAAGGGCCTCGCCGCCTCGCCGTCCGGGCGAGGCAGCGAGGCGCGGGAAGCTTTTCTCTCGGGGATTCTTTGTTTCTTCCGACCCCTTCCCCTGCGTGGGAAGGGGTCGGAAGAAACAATTTTCTTTTATTTGAATTTTCTCTATCCAGGATAGGTTTCCTGTGGCGTCACTTCAGGGTGCAGCCGGTTGGCGAGCCGGTCTCGGATGGCGGGTCTACCGACCTTCAGGTCCCGGCGGGCCGCCCGTACGGGGCGAGTTTGGCGAAGCGGCTGCCAGGTGGGGGTCGGGTGGGCCATCCTCGTGGCCATGACCTCCGAGCAGCCGCCGTCCGCAGTCGGCTCCCGCCCGTCCCGCGGCCTGGTCCTCACCGTTGCCGCCGTGCTGGTCGTCCTGCTCGCGGTGGTGGCCACCGCGGTGCTGTGGCCGGACGACAAGAAGCCGGCCGCCGCGCCGCCGCCGCCCCCGCCGACTCCCACGGCCACCCAGACGCCGACACCCACCCCCACGCCCACGCCGCAGCCGCCGTACGCGTTCTTCCCGGTCGGCGCCTGCTTCGACCACCCGCAGCTGAGCCCGGTGATCACCAAGCCGGAGGAACGCCCCTGCGTAGGCGACCACGACGGCGAGGTGATCGCCGACCTCAAGCTCGCGGACGGGATCACCGGCGACATCCCGCTGGCGCTTGCCATGCGCGACGGCTGCAAGGAGGTCGAAGCCGCCGCCAAGGCCCGCCAGGGCGACGGAAAGACCTACTACGGCCGCCAGTTCGGCCCGGCGATGGCCAACTACCAGCAGGGCTGGCGTGACTACACCTGCACCCTGGCCGCCAGCAACAAGCAGGGCGGCCCCAAGCTCACCGGGCAGCTGCACCCGTAGCGGTTCCCGCGGGGGAGCGAGGCGGGTGCGGCGGGGCGGGCTGACACAATGGGGCGCATGTCCACCACACCCGCCGCTCCCGGCAGCACCGCCCTCGCCCCCGAGATCGCCGCGCGGCTCAAGCGCTCCGAGGACGGGCTGGTCCCGGCCATCGCCCAGCAGTACGACACCGGCGAGGTGCTGATGCTCGGGTGGATGGACGACGAGGCGCTGCACCGCACCCTCACCACAGGCCGCTGCACCTACTGGAGCCGCAGCCGCCGTGAGTACTGGGTGAAGGGCGACACCTCGGGCCACGTCCAGGCGGTCAAGTCGGTGGCCCTGGACTGCGACGGCGACACCCTGCTGGTCAGGGTCGACCAGAGCGGCGCGGCCTGCCACACCGGCGACCGCACCTGCTTCGACGCCGACGTGCTCCCGCTCTCCTGACCCCAGTCCACTCGAAGAACTCAAGAAGGTGCCGCCCGTCATGGATCTCGAAGCCTTCCGCAAGCTCGCCGTCGACACCCGGGTCATCCCGGTCACCCGCAGGCTCCTCGCGGACGGCCTCACCCCGATCGGCCTCTACCGCACCCTCGCCGAGGAGCGGCCCGGCACCTTCCTGCTGGAGTCCGCCGAGCAGGGCCGCAGCTGGTCGCGCTACTCCTTCGTCGGGGTGCGCAGCGCCGCCGCGCTGACCGTCGGCCCGGACGGCGGGGCCCGCTGGCTCGGCACCCCGCCGGTCGGCATCCCCACCGCGGGCGACCCGCTGGAGGTGCTGCGCGCCACCCTCCAGGCGCTGCACACCCCGCGGCTGGAGGACGACGGGCTGCCCCCGCTCACCGGCGGCCTGGTCGGCTACCTCGGCTACGACATCGTCCGCCGGCTGGAGAAGCTGCCCGACCTCAACCCGGACGACCTGGGCCTGCCCGAGCTGACCATGCTGCTCGCCACCGACCTCGCGGTGCTCGACCACGTCGACGGCACGGTGCTGCTGATCGCCAACGCCGTCAACCACAACGACCTGGCCAGCGGCGCGGACGAGGCCTGGGCGGACGCGGTGGCCCGGCTGGACGCGATGGAGGCCGAGCTGTCCAAGCCGGTCGACCCGGGCCTGGCCACCTTCACCCCGGCCGGCCCGGGCGAGGTGCACTCGCCGTTCGGCGGTGAGCCGTACCGGGCCGCGGTGGAGACGATCAAGGAGCGGATCCGGGCCGGCGAGGCCTTCCAGGTGGTGCCCTCGCAGCGCTTCGAGGCGCCCTGCCCGGCCTCCGCGCTGGACGTCTACCGGGTGCTGCGCACCACCAACCCCAGCCCGTACATGTACCTGTTCCGCTTCCCCGGGCCGGACGGCGGGGCCGAGGGCGGCTTCGACGTGGTCGGCTCCAGCCCGGAGGCGCTGGTCAAGGTCACCGACGGCGAGGCGATGCTGCACCCGATCGCCGGCACCCGGCACCGCGGCGACACCCCGCAGGAGGACGCGGAGCTGGCCGCCGAGCTGCTCGCCGACCCCAAGGAGCGGGCCGAGCACCTGATGCTGGTGGACCTCGGCCGCAACGACCTCGGCCGGGTCTGCGAGCCGGGCAGCGTCGAGGTGGTCGACTTCATGCACATCGAGCGCTACAGCCACGTGATGCACATCGTGTCGACGGTGACCGGCACGGTCGCCCCGGGGCGGACCGCCTTCGACGTGCTGACCGCCTGCTTCCCGGCCGGCACCCTCTCCGGCGCGCCCAAGCCGCGGGCGATGCGGATCATCGAGGAGCTGGAGCCCACCCGCCGCGGCCTGTACGGCGGCTGCGTCGGCTACCTGGACTTCGCCGGGGACTCGGACACCGCGATCGCGATCCGCACCGCGGTGCTGCGCGACGGCACCGCGTACGTGCAGGCTGGCGCGGGCGTGGTCGCCGACTCCGACCCCCACGGCGAGGACACCGAGTGCCGCAACAAGGCGGCCGCCGTGCTGCGGGCGGTCGCCACCGCCAATACGCTGCGGACGCCGGAACTGTCCTGACGTGTGAGGAGGCGGCCGGGATGCCCGAGGCGCCGTACGACGAGCTGCGCTGGGAGGCCGTTTTCGGGACGGCCTCCCAGATCCGGGAAGGGCTCGCGGGGGCGGGGCGGGTGCTGTCCGGGGTCCTGATCGACTTCCCGGCCGCGCACGGCCCGCTCGCCCCGGACCTGGTGGTGGTCGCCCCCGGCGCCGCCCGCACCGCCCGGGGCCGGTACGGGGCCGCGGACGCCGAGGCGGTGCTGGAGGTGGCGCACCCGGGCCGTGACCACGTCTTCGCGCGGGCCTGCGCGGAGAGCGGCGTGCCGCTGTACGTGGTGGTCGATCCGGCGGCGGCGGTCTGCACCGTGCACACCGCGCCGTCCCCCGAGGGGGTGTACCGGGAGGCGGAGCGGGTGCCGTTCGGCAACGACCTGTTCCTGCCGCTCGGCGGTCGCACGGTGGTGCTGCGGACGGACGGGTTCCCCACGCCGTAACCCGCCCCGCCCGCCGCCCGCCCGACGGCCCGTTCCCCACCCCGGGTACGGACCCCGGCGTCGGTCGGGGGATAGTGGACGGGTGACCGCTGAGCAGACCCCCGCCCCCGCCGCCCCCAGCCGCCGCACCCTCGGCATCATGCTGCTGCTGACCGTGCTGAGCGCCGTGCTGGTGCTGACCGCGGTCGGGCGGACCTGGGCCGAGGGCCGGGCCGGCGCCCTGGACGTGTCCGTCACCGGCGGCAGGATCTCCGAACTGCCCGGCGGGCTGGCCCTGGTGGGCCTCGCCGCGGCCGTCGCGGTGTTCGCGGTGCGCGGCGCCGGCCGGCTGGCGGTCGGCGCGCTGACCCTGCTGGCCGGGCTCGGCGCGGCCGCCGCCTCGGTGGCCGGGGCCGGCGACACCGCCGCGCTGGACGCCGAGGCCGCCCGCAAGCTGGCGCTGACCGGTTCGGCGGCCACCGAGGTCTCGCACACCGCCTGGCCCTGGGTCGCGCTGGTCGGCGGGGTCCTCCTGGCCCTGGCCGGACTGCTCACCCTGCGCTACGGCCGGGGCTGGCCGGCCATGGGCAGCCGCTACGAGGCGCCGACCCGCAAGGCCCCGGCGCGGACCGAGACGCCGGGCGACCTGTGGAAGGCCCTGGACCGGGGCGAGGACCCGACCGCGGTGTGAGCCGCGCGCACGTGACGCGGCCCGCGCGCATGTGACGCGATAGACCCGCCACCCGCTTTGGGCCGTCGGTGTGTGGCCCGGCACAATGGAACCCGTCAACCCGCCGGCGGCCCCGCAGGCCCGGCCGGGCCCCGAGAGCCAAGGAGCACCACTCAGATGGCAGCAGCAGCACACGGCCACACCACCGCCGCCTGGACCGGCGTCGTCATCTCCTTCGTCGGCTTCGGCGTCGCGGGCGTCGCCATGATCCTGCCGTCGGTTCTGCTCGTCTGGGTCGGCCTGGCGGTCATCCTGGCCGGCGGCGTGGTCGGCAAGGCCATGTCCCTCGCGGGCATGGGCAAGCAGCCCAGCGCCAACGTCTACAAGTCGGCCGAGGAGCAGCTCGCGGCCCGTGAGGCCCGCGCCGCCGTCGCCGCCTGACGACGGGCTCGTCGCACCACACGACCACACGTTTGTCGTACATCGGAACGGCGGGCGCGCCACGCCCGCCGTTTCGTCGTGTCCGGGCCCGACCCGGGCAGAATCGGGGCGTGAACGCCGCCCCCACCGCTTCCACCGCCTCCGCCCCGCCGCCCGTGCGGCGCCGGCTGAGCCCGCCGCTGACCGCGCTGGCGGCGGTGGCCGTCCCCGCCGCGTACGTCGCCGTGGTGGACCCGAACACCCCCGGGCACTACCCCGAGTGCCCGTTCCTGACCGCCACCGGCTGGTGGTGCCCCGGCTGCGGGGGGCTGCGCTGCGTCCACGCGCTGAGCCACGGGGACCTCACCGGCGCCCTGCACGACAACGCCGTCGTGGTCCTGCTGTTCGGCGTACTGGCGGTGCTGTGGCTGCGCTGGGGCTGGGCCGCGCTGACCGGCGGGCCGCCGCCCAGGATCACCGTCGGGGGCCGGCGGTGGGCGCTGATCGCCCTGCTGGTGCTGGTGTTCACAGTGGTGCGCAACTCGGGGGTCGGTGCCGGGCTGGCGCCGCCGCTGGTCTGACCGGGCCGCGCGACCGCCGCGTCCCGGCTGCCGTACCGCGGCCCCTGACCGTGGTCCTCGACCGCGCGGCCGCCGCTTCCCGTACGCCGTGACGCCACGTCCCGGCCACCGGTCGAGGCCGGCTCGGAGAGCGTCCGAAAACCGGTGCGAAGACCGTCCGAAAACCGGTGCACGCCCGGTGAAGCCGCAGCTGGGGACCGCCGGAGCGGGAGTCCGGTCCGCGAGACGCGGTTCGAACCGGTGCGCCCCCCGCCCCCGGGTGCCGATACCATCGAAGAGTCGGTGGGCTGTCGCCCGCCGGCTCACGCCGGCCAACTGGCAGAAAAGATGGGGGCTCCTGAGTGAGTGTGCTCGACTCGATCATCGAAGGGGTCCGCGAGGACCTCGCCGAGCGGCAGGCCCGGGTCTCCCTGGACGAGCTCAAGGCGCTGGCCGCCAAGGCTCCGGAGGCCAAGGACGGCGTCGCCGCCCTCCGGGGCGACGGGGTCCGGGTGATCTGCGAGGTGAAGCGCTCCAGCCCGTCCAAGGGCGCCCTGGCCTCGATCGCCGATCCGGCCGCCCTGGCGGTGGACTACGCGGCCGGCGGTGCCGCCGCGATCAGCGTGCTGACCGAGCAGCGCCGCTTCGGCGGTTCGCTGGCCGACCTGGACGCCGTCCGCGCCGCGGTGGACACCCCGCTGCTGCGCAAGGACTTCATCGTCACCGCCTACCAGCTGTGGGAGGCCCGTGCGCACGGCGCCGACCTCGCGCTGCTGATCGTCGCGGCCCTCGACCAGCCGGCCCTGGTGTCGCTGATCGAGCGCGCCGAGTCGATCGGCCTCACCCCGCTGGTCGAGGTGCACGACGAGGAGGAGATCAAGCGCGCGGTGGACGCCGGGGCCCGGATCATCGGCGTCAACGCCCGCAACCTGAAGACGCTCGAGGTGGACCGCAACACCTTCGAGAACGTCGCCCACGCCATCCCGGACGGCATCGTCAAGATCGCCGAGTCCGGTGTGCGCGGCCCGCTGGACGTGATCAACTACGCCAACCTCGGCGCCGACGCGGTGCTGGTCGGCGAGTCCCTGGTGACCGGCAAGGACCCGCGCGCCGCGGTCGCCGACCTGGTCGCCGCCGGGGCCCACCCCGCCGTCCGGCACAAGGACTGACCCCCACCCCATGAAGATCGCCGCCCGACTCGCCCCCGGTTGCCGCCCGCGCGGCTGCCGCGCGCCCGCACGCCGGGTGCTGGGGCGTCGGGTGCGGTACGTCATCGGGTGCGAGCCCGGGCAGGTGCCGGGACGGCGATGGCGCGTGACGTCCGGCTGAAGCCCAGCCGGGAAGACGTCGTTGTCGTCCATCTCCGTTCAAGGGAAACCACCATGTCCGAAAAGGACTACCTGCCCGGCGCCCAGGTGCCGGACGCGCGCGGCTACTTCGGCGCGTACGGCGGCCGCTTCATCCCCGAGGCGCTGGTCGCCGCAGTCGAGCAGGTCGCCGAGGAGTACGAGAAGGCCAAGACCGACCCGGCCTTCACCGCCGAGCTCGACGCGCTGCTCAAGGACTACACCGGGCGCCCGAGCCCGCTGACCGACGTGCACCGCTTCTCCGCCGAGGCGGGCGGCGCGCGCATCCTGCTCAAGCGCGAGGACCTCAACCACACCGGCTCGCACAAGATCAACAACGTGCTGGGCCAGGCGCTGCTCACCAAGCGGATGGGCAAGACCCGGATCATCGCCGAGACCGGCGCCGGCCAGCACGGCGTGGCCACCGCGACCGCCTGCGCGCTGTTCGGCTTCGACTGCACCATCTACATGGGTGAGGTCGACACCCAGCGCCAGGCGCTCAACGTCGCCCGGATGCGGATGCTCGGCGCCGAGGTGGTGGCCGTCAAGTCCGGCAGCCGGACGCTCAAGGACGCCATCAACGAGGCGTTCCGGGACTGGGTCGCCAACGTCGACTCCACCCACTACCTGTTCGGCACCGTCGCCGGGCCGCACCCCTTCCCGATGATGGTCCGGGACTTCCACCGGGTCATCGGCGTCGAGGCGCGGCAGCAGGTGCTCGACCGGACCGGCCGGCTGCCCGACGCGGTCGTGGCCTGCGTCGGCGGCGGCTCCAACGCGATGGGGATCTTCCACGAGTTCATCCCGGACGCCGGGGTGCGGCTGATCGGCTGCGAGGCGGCCGGCGAGGGCGCCGAGACGCCCCGGCACGCGGCCACCCTCACCAAGGGGGACCCGGGCGTGCTGCACGGCTCCCGGACGTACGTCCTCCAGGACGAGGACGGGCAGACCATCGAGTCGCACTCGATCTCGGCCGGGCTGGACTACCCGGGGGTCGGGCCGGAGCACGCCTGGCTGAAGGACACCGGGCGGGCCGAGTACCGTCCGGTCACCGACGACGCCGCGATGCAGGCGCTGCGGCTGCTGTCCCGCACCGAGGGGATCATCCCGGCCATCGAGAGCGCCCACGCGCTCGCCGGGGCGCTGGAGCTGGGGCGCGAGCTCGGGCCGGAGGCGACCATCCTGGTCTCGCTGTCGGGACGCGGGGACAAGGACATGCACACCGCGGCCGAGTACTTCGGGCTGTACGACGAGCCGGGGGCCGGGTCCGCCGGGCCGGCCGACTCCGCCGAGGGGGGTAAGTGATCATGGCTTCCAAGCTGAGCGACATCCTGGCCGCGGCCAAGGCCGAGGACCGGGCCGCGCTGATCGGCTACCTGCCGGCCGGCTTCCCGACCGTGGACGGCGGCATCCGGGCGGTCAACGCGCTGATCGAGGGCGGCTGCGACGTGGTCGAGGTCGGGCTGCCGCACTCCGACCCGGTGCTGGACGGCGCCGTCATCCAGACCGCCGACGACATCGCGCTGCGGGGCGGCGTGCGGATCAAGGACGTGCTGCGCACCGTCCAGGAGGTCGCCTCCGCGCACCCCGCGGCGGCGGTGCTGGTGATGACGTACTGGAACCCGGTCGACCGCTACGGGGTGGCGCGGTTCGCCGCCGACCTGGCGGCCGCGGGCGGGGCCGGCTGCATCCTGCCGGACCTGCCGGTGGAGGAGTCCGAGGAGTGGCGCAAGGCGGCGGACGAGCACGGTCTGGACACCGTGTTCGTGGTCGCCCCCAGCAGCAAGGACGCGCGGCTGGCGGAGGTCACGGCGGCGGGCAGCGGGTTCGTGTACGCGGCCGCGGTGATGGGCGTGACCGGGACGCGGTCGGCCGTCGGCTCGATGGCCGAGGACCTGGTCGCCCGGACCCGGGCCACCACCGACCTGCCCGTCTGCGTCGGGCTCGGGGTCTCGGACGCGGTGCAGGCGGCGGAGGTCGCCCGGTTCGCGGACGGGGTCATCGTGGGGTCGGCGTTCGTGAAGCGGATCCTGGCCGCGGGCGAGGACGAGGAAGCGGCGCTGGACGCGGTGCGGGCCCTGGCCGGGGAACTGGCCTCGGGCGTGCGGCGGAGCTGACGCGCGGTAGGACCATCAGGGCGGCGGGGGCCCCCCCCCCCCCCGGGGGGGGGGGGGGGGGGGGTGTGTGGGGGGGGTTGGGGGGGGGGGGCCCCCCCCCCCACGCCGGTGGCGGCGGTCAGCCGTTCCAGGAGGTTGACGGCGTCCAGCGAGTTGAA
>NZ_JBIAXP010000001.1:20187-41458 GCF_042896795.1 Kitasatospora sp. NPDC001261 | reverse complement strand
CGGGGCCGGGGGGCGGGGGGGGGGGGCCCCGCGGGGTGGGGCCCCGGGGGGGGCGCCCCCCCCCCCCGGGGGTGGGGGGGGCCGCCGGTCTTTTCGTGGGCGTGTTTCCGGGGCCGCGCTCCTGAGGGGCGCGGCCCCGGGCGCGCGGCATTTGCCGTGCGCGCCGACCGGAGTGCGGACCCGAACGGGTGAACAAGGGGTGGGGACACGCATCAGGCGGGGTTGGCGGACGTTGAGAGGAGGGAGGAGTGCACGAACGGTTGCCGGGGCGAGCGGGAAGGGGTGAGCCGGTGCGGAGTGTCCAGCGGGCCGTCCTGCTGCGGGCGGCGGCGGCCGTGGTGGTGCTCGTCGGCGCGGTCGGGGTGCACGTGGAGGTGGGCCACGCGTTGGCGAAGCGGGGCGCCGAGCGGGCGGAGCGGGAGGCGGTGGCGTGCGCGGAGGCGGCCCGGCACCCCGACCTGTTCGAGGCGGGGTGGTTGGCGGGGTGCCGCTGACGCTCGGGTGTTCGGACTGTTCGGACGGAACGTCACTCATCCGGCGTCATTCCCGACCGCGGAGAAACCCCCCTCCGCCCCCGACGGTTCCTCAGGGAGTGAACGAGTTTCCCGAGGGGGGTTCCCTGATGACCGCGCAGCCCGGTGGCTCCGCGCCCACGCCGACCGCGGGGCGGCCGGTGCCGGCCTGGAGCGAGTGGCTCGGCACGGTCGTCCGGCTCGGCCTCGCGGTGGTCTGGGGGTGGGCCGGGCTGGCGAAGATCTCCGACCCGGCGGAGGCCGCGCAGGCCGTCCGGGCCTACGAGATCCTCCCCGAGGGCCTGGTCAAGCCGATCGGCTACGGCCTGCCGTTCCTGGAGCTGGCGCTGGCCCTGCTGCTGGTGGTGGGCCTCGGCGTCCGGCTGGTGGCCGGGGTCTCCGCGCTCCTGCTGCTGGCCTTCATCGCCGGGATCGCCTCCGCCTGGGCGCGCGGCATCTCGATCGACTGCGGCTGCTTCGGCGGCGGCGGGCACGTCGACGCGTCCCAGACGGAGTACCTCCAGGAGATCCTGCGCGACACCGGGTTCCTGCTGCTGGCCGGGTGGCTGCTGTGGCGGCCCCGCACCCGGCTGTCGGCGGACGGCTGGCTGGCGAGCTGACCCCCACATCCCTGCACCCCGACGAAGGCCCCGACCGTGGATGTCAACGCAATGAGCGAGAAGAACCGAGAAGGCAAGCGCACCGCCCGTGAGCGGATGCTGGAGCAGCGGGCGGCCGACGAGGCCTCCTCCCGGCGCAAGAAGAAGCTGATCGTGGGCGGCTCCGTGCTCGCGGTGATCGCCGCCGCGGTGATCGTCGGCGTCGTGGTGCAGAACCAGCGCTCCAAGCCGGAGACGCCGGTCGCCGCCCCGGCCGGGACGATCGGCGACAAGAACCTGGTCATCCCGGTCGGCGCCGACAACGCGCCCTCCGTCCTCACCGTCTACGAGGACCCGCGCTGCCCCGCCTGCGGCACCTTCGAGCGCGAGTTCTCGTCGACCATCGACCAGCTGGAGGACGCCGGGAAGATCTACACGAACTACCACATCGTGTCGTTCATCGACCGGGCCGTGGCGGGCAAGGGATCCCGGAACGGCGCCAACGCGCTGGGCTGCGCCCAGGACGCCGGGCACTTCCGGGACTTCCACGACGTGCTGTACCGCAACCAGCCGGACGAGACCAACGACGCTTTCGGCGACAAGGCCGTGCTGCTCGGCCTGGCCAAGCAGGTCAACGGCCTGGACACGCCCGCGTTCCAGTCCTGCGTCAAGGACAGCAGGTTCGGCGGCTGGGTGTCCGCGGTGCAGCAGGACTTCGACAAGTCCAGCTTCAAGTCCACGCCGACGGTGCTGCTCAACGGCCAGCCGGTCTACCCGAAGAACGGCAGCGAGGAGATCACCCCGGCGAACCTGGCGAAGTGGGTGGACGCCGCGAACCAGGGCAAGCAGCTGGGCACGGCGGGTTCGCACGGGCAGACCCCGGCGCCGACCGGCACCGCCTCGGAGGCCAACAACCCGTCGCCGACGGCCGGCTGAGCCCGCCGGGCCGCGCCGCCCCTCCCCGTCCGGAGGCGGCGGCGCGGCCCGTTGTTCGGTTTCTGTGACCCCAAGGGTGTCCGAGCGGGCCTTCGGACCCTGTAGCGTCGGAACTGCCATGGATATCGCCTACATTCCCAGCCCGTCGCGGGGCGTCCTGTACCTCGGACCGATCCCGCTGCGCGCCTACGCCTTCTGCATCATCCTCGGTGTCGTCGTGGCCGTCTGGCTCGGCAGCAAGCGCTGGGTCGCCCGGGGCGGTGCCAAGCACACCGTCGGCGACATCGCCGTGTGGGCCGTGCCGTTCGGCCTGGTCGGCGGCCGCCTCTACCACGTGATCACCGACGGCGGCCGCCTGTACTTCGCCGAGGGGAAGAACCCCTGGGACGCCCTCAAGATCTGGGAGGGCGGCCTCGGCATCTGGGGCGCGGTCGCGCTGGGCGCGGTCGGCGCCTGGATCGGCGCCCGCCGCCGGGGCGTGCCGCTGCCCGCGTACGCCGACGCCATCGCGCCGGGCATCGCCCTCGCGCAGGCGCTGGGCCGCTGGGGCAACTACTTCAACCAGGAGCTGTACGGCCGGTCGACCACCCTGCCGTGGGGCCTGGAGATCGACAAGACGCTGCCCAACGGCGAGGTCGTGAAGGGCGTCTACCAGCCGACCTTCCTGTACGAGTCGCTGTGGTGCGTCGGTGTCGCGCTGCTGGTGATCTGGGCGGACCGCCGCTTCACGCTGGGCCACGGCCGGGCGTTCGCGCTGTACGTGGCCGCGTACACGGTGGGCCGGTTCTGGATCGAGTGGCTGCGGATCGACGACGCGCACGTCTACTTCGGCCTGCGGCTGAACGACTGGGTGTCCATCGCGGTGTTCGTGGGCGCGGTGGCGTACTTCGTGATCGTGGGCAGGAAGCGGCCCGGGCGGGAGGACCCGGCGAGCATCGATCCGGCCGCGCAGGAGGAGCGGGACGCCGCGGCGGAGGCCGCCGCGACGGGCGGTGCCGCGACGGAGGCCGCCCGGGGCGAGGGCAAGGGCGGCAAGAAGGCCGGGAAGTCCGACGAGAAGGTTGGGAAGGCCGAGGAGAAGACCGACGGCAAGGCCGAGGAGAAGGCCGACGGGAAGCCGGTTCTGCGGAAGCCAGCCGGGCCCGTGGACGGGAAGCCGGCCGCCGAGACGGCCGGCGAGGACGTCAAGAACCCGATCTGACCTGGGAGTTCCCCCGGCTGAGGCCACCCTTCGCGAGGCTCGCGAAGGGTGGCCTCAGTGGTGTTCGGACAGCCTTACTTTGCTGGAAATGCCCAGGTCAGATGGGCTACGTTCAGGGCTGACGAACGACGACGGAGGGGAACGACGATGAGTGCGACCATGATGGAGGCCGACGCCGGGCACCAGCCCCGGATACCCGCGGCGGACCACCACCGGGACGTCAACGGCGGCTGGCTGCGGCCGGCCGTGTTCGGCGCGGTGGACGGGCTGGTGTCCAACTTCGCGCTGATGACCGGCGTGGTCGGCGGGGCGGCGTCCAACGGGACGGTGATCCTGACCGGGCTGGCGGGCCTGGCGGCCGGCGCCTGCTCGATGGCGGCGGGGGAGTACACCTCGGTGGCCTCGCAGCGGGAGCTGGTGCAGGCCGAGATCGAGGCCGAGCGGCTGGAGCTGAGCCGCAACCCGCACGGGGAGCTGGCCGAGCTGGCCCAGCTGTACGTCTCGCGCGGGGTGGACCCGGAGCTGGCCCACGAGGTGGCCCGGCAGCTGTCCGCGGACCCGGAGCTGGCCCTGGAGGTGCACGCCCGCGAGGAGCTGGGCGTCGACCCGACCGACCTGCCCTCGCCGCTGGTGGCGGCCGGCTCGTCGTTCCTGTGCTTCGCGCTCGGTGCGCTGCTGCCGCTGCTGCCGTACCTGCTGGGGGCGACCGCGCTGCTGCCGGCGATGCTGCTGGCGGGGGCCGGGCTGTTCCTGTGCGGCGCGGTGGTGGCCCGGGTGACGGCGCGCAGCTGGTGGTTCAGCGGGCTGCGGCAGCTGGTGCTGGGCGGCGCGGCAGCCGGGGTGACCTACCTGCTCGGGTGGCTGATCGGCGGCCATCTGGGGTGACCATGGCGTGCATGGTTATGCTGGTGAGTGGGTGACGTTTCACACATGGGCCTCGGGCGGCGCCTGGCAGTGTCTCAGCATCCGGGCCTTCGAGCCGCGGATTCGCATCCGCGGACGGGCTCCCGGGATGGATTCCCAGGCGTCCATGATCGGCTTCTGTGGCGGCCCGGTTTCGCCCCTGTTTCAGGCGGTGGACGGTTGGGCACAATCGTCGGGACGTGCACTGTGGCACGTCCTCTCACACGCCCCCCGACCTGCGCACCGTCCCGCCATGTGGACGGGATATTCCGCTTCTCGGGATCGTGGGCATCATGTAACTCGCACGACACCGCACCATCGCATCAGGGCCAACGTCGTCCCTCCTTGCACCACCTTGCCGAAAGACGACGACGGGAGAGCCGATGCTGTCTGCATCCATGCACTCCGCCAACGAGCCCCAGGCCGGCGCCGCCCGCCAGCCGTACGCGCTCGTGCCGGATGCGCGACCTGCTGCCCAGGGCCTGTACGACCCGCGGAACGAGCACGACGCCTGTGGCGTCGGTTTCGTCGCCACGCTGACGGGCATCGCCGACCACACCATCGTCGAGCAGGCGCTGAACGTCCTGCGCAACCTGGAGCACCGCGGCGCCACCGGCGCCGAGCCGGACTCCGGCGACGGCGCCGGCATCCTGACCCAGGTCCCGGACGCCTTCCTGCGCGGGAAGGTCCCCTTCGAGCTCCCGGCGGCCGGCTCCTACGCCGTCGGCATCGCCTTCCTCCCCGAGGACGACGAGAAGGACGCCGCCGCCGTCGCGCGGATCGAGGCCATCGCCGCCGAGGAGGGCACGACCGTCCTCGGCTGGCGCGACGTCCCCGTCACCCCGGACCTGCTCGGCGCCACCGCGCGCAGCGTGATGCCGCGGTTCCGGCAGCTCTTCCTGGCGAAGGACGGCACGGCCGGCATCGAGCTCGACCGGACCGCCTTCGTGGTCCGCAAGCGGGCCGAGCGCGAGGCCGGGGTGTACTTCCCGTCGCTGTCCGCGCGCACCATCGTCTACAAGGGCATGCTGACCACCGGCCAGCTGGAGCCCTTCTTCCCCGACCTGTCGGACCGCGGCTACGCGTCCGCGATCGGCCTGGTGCACTCGCGGTTCTCCACCAACACCTTCCCGAGCTGGCCGCTCGCCCACCCGTACCGCTTCGTCGCGCACAACGGCGAGATCAACACGGTCAAGGGCAACCGCAACTGGATGCACGCCCGGGAGTCGCAGCTCGCGACCGACCTCATCCCGGCCAACAGCAAGGGCCAGGGCCTGGAGCGGATCTTCCCGATCTGCACGCCGGAGCACTCCGACTCCGCCTCCTTCGACGAGGTCCTGGAGCTGCTCCACCTCGGCGGCCGCTCGCTGCCGCACTCGGTGCTGATGATGATTCCGGAGGCGTGGGAGAACCACGCCACCATGAGCCCGGACCGCCGCGCCTTCTACCAGTACCACTCCAACCTGATGGAGCCCTGGGACGGCCCGGCCTGCGTCACCTTCACCGACGGCAACCAGATCGGCGCCGTGCTCGACCGCAACGGCCTGCGCCCGGCCCGGTACTGGATCACCGAGGACGGCCTGGTCGTCCTCTCCTCCGAGGTCGGCGTCCTCGACATCGAGCAGGAGAAGGTCGTCCGGAAGGGCCGCCTCCAGCCCGGCCGGATGTTCCTGGTGGACACCGCCGAGGGCCGGATCGTCCCGGACGAGGAGGTCAAGTCCGCCCTCGCCGCCGAGCACCCCTACCAGGAGTGGGTCGACGGCGGGCAGATCCAGCTCGCCAAGCTGCCCGAGCGCGAGCACATCTTCCACACCCACGCCTCCGTCACCCGCCGCCAGCAGACCTTCGGCTACACCGAGGAGGAGCTGCGGGTCATCCTCGCGCCGATGGCGCGCACCGGCGCCGAGGCGCTCGGCTCGATGGGCACCGACTCGCCGATCGCCGCGCTGAGCGAGAAGCCGCGCCTGCTGTTCGACTACTTCGTGCAGCTCTTCGCGCAGGTCACCAACCCGCCGCTGGACGCCATCCGCGAGGAGCTCGTCACCTCGCTGCTGTCCAACCTCGGCCCGGAGGGCAACCTGCTGGCCGCCGAGGCCGCGTCCTGCCGCTCGGTCGGGATCACCTTCCCCGTGATCGACAACGACGAGCTCGCCAAGCTCGTCCACATCAACGCCGACGGCGACCAGCCCGGCCTGAAGGCCGTCACGCTCTCCGGCCTCTACAAGGTCGCCTCCGGCGGCGAGGGCCTGGCCTCCCGGCTCGCCGAGATCGCCGCCGAGGCCGACGCGGCGATCGCCGACGGCGCCCGGATCGTCGTGCTCTCCGACCGGCACTCCGACGCCGAGCACGCGCCGATCCCCTCGCTGCTGCTCACCTCGGCCGTGCACCACCACCTGATCCGCACCAAGCAGCGCACCCGGGTGTCGCTGCTGGTCGAGGCGGGCGACGTCCGCGAGGTGCACCACGTCGCGCTGCTGATCGGCTACGGCGCCGGGGCGGTCAACCCGTACCTGGCGATGGAGTCCGTCGAGGACCTGGTCGCCCAGGGCGTGTTCATCGAGGGCGTCGAGCCCGAGAAGGCGATCCGCAACCTGATCAAGGCGCTCGGCAAGGGCGTGCTCAAGGTCATGTCCAAGATGGGCATCTCGACCGTCGCCTCCTACCGCGGCGCCCAGGTCTTCGAGGCCATCGGCCTCTCCCAGGACCTCGTCGACGGCTACTTCTCCGGCACCACCACCAAGCTCGGCGGCATCGGCCTGGAGGAGATCGCCCGCGAGACCGCCGCCCGGCACGCCAAGGCGTACCCGGCCTCCGGCATCCCGGCCGCGCACCGCGCGCTGGAGATCGGCGGCGAGTACCAGTGGCGCCGCGAGGGCGAGCCGCACCTGTTCGACCCGGACACCGTCTTCCGCCTCCAGCACGCCACCCGCAACCGCCGGTACGACATCTTCAAGCAGTACACGGACCGGGTGAACGAGCAGTCCGAGCGGCTGATGACGCTGCGCGGCCTGTTCCGGCTGAACGGCCTGGAGCGGGAGCCGATCCCGGTCGAGGAGGTCGAGCCGGTCTCCGCGATCGTCCGGCGCTTCTCCACCGGCGCCATGTCGTACGGCTCGATCTCCCGCGAGGCGCACGAGACCCTGGCCATCGCGATGAACCGCCTCGGCGGCAAGTCCAACACCGGCGAGGGCGGCGAGGACCCGGACCGCCTGTACGACCCGGAGCGCCGCTCGGCGATCAAGCAGGTCGCCTCCGGCCGGTTCGGCGTCACCTCCGAGTACCTCGTCAACGCCGACGACATCCAGATCAAGATGGCCCAGGGCGCCAAGCCCGGCGAGGGCGGCCAGCTGCCCGGCCACAAGGTCTACCCGTGGGTCGCCAGGACCCGGCACTCCACCCCGGGCGTCGGCCTGATCTCGCCGCCGCCGCACCACGACATCTACTCGATCGAGGACCTGGCGCAGCTGATCCACGACCTCAAGAACGCCAACCCGGCGGCCCGCATCCACGTGAAGCTGGTCTCCGAGGTCGGCGTCGGCACGGTCGCGGCCGGCGTGTCCAAGGCGCACGCCGACGTCGTCCTGGTCTCCGGGCACGACGGCGGGACGGGCGCCTCGCCGCTCACCTCGCTGAAGCACGCGGGCGGCCCCTGGGAGCTCGGCCTCGCCGAGACCCAGCAGACCCTGCTGCTGAACGGGCTGCGCGACCGCATCGTCGTCCAGACCGACGGCCAGCTGAAGACCGGCCGCGACGTGGTCATCGCCGCGCTGCTCGGCGCCGAGGAGTTCGGCTTCGCGACCGCCCCGCTGGTGGTCTCCGGCTGCATCATGATGCGGGTCTGCCACCTGGACACCTGCCCGGTCGGCGTCGCCACCCAGAACCCGGTGCTGCGCGAGCGGTTCTCCGGCAAGCCCGAGTTCGTGGTCAACTTCTTCGAGTTCATCGCCGAGGAGGTCCGGGAGATCCTGGCCTCGCTGGGCTTCCGCTCGATCGAGGAGGCCGTCGGCCGCGCCGAGCACATCGACGCCCGGGCCGCGATCGACCACTGGAAGGCCGCCGGGCTGGACCTCGCCCCGCTGTTCCACGTGCCGGCGCTGCCCGAGGGGGCCGCCCGCCACCGCACCACCACCCAGGACCACGCGCTGGACAAGGCCCTGGACAACCAGCTGATCGCCCTCGCCGAGGACGCGCTGGAGCGCGGCGAGACCGTCCGGATCCAGCTGCCGATCCGCAACGTCAACCGCACCGTCGGCACCATGCTCGGCCACGAGGTGACCAAGCG
The DNA here is from genome assembly GCF_042896795.1 of Kitasatospora sp. NPDC001261. Taxonomy (NCBI): domain Bacteria; kingdom Bacillati; phylum Actinomycetota; class Actinomycetes; order Kitasatosporales; family Streptomycetaceae; genus Kitasatospora; species Kitasatospora sp. NPDC001261. The sequence continues at coordinate 33,025 of NZ_JBIAXP010000001.1, read as the reverse complement.
GTACCGGGGCGAGGGCCTGCCGGAGGGGACCATCGACGTCACCTTCACCGGCTCCGCCGGGCAGTCCTTCGGCGCGTTCCTGCCGCGCGGCGTGACCCTGCGGCTGGAGGGCGACGCCAACGACTACGTCGGCAAGGGCCTCTCCGGCGGCGTGGTGATCGTCCGCCCGGCCCGCGAGGCGGCCGCCATCGGCAACGACGCGCAGAACCACGTCATCGCCGGCAACACCATCGGCTACGGTGCCACCGCGGGCCGGGTCCACCTGCGCGGCAAGGCCGGCGAGCGCTTCGCCGTCCGCAACTCCGGGGCCACCCTGGTGGTCGAGGGCGTCGGCGACCACGGCCTGGAGTACATGACCGGCGGCCGGGTCGTCGTCCTCGGCGAGACCGGGCGCAACCTCGCGGCGGGCATGTCCGGCGGCATCGCGTACGTCCTGGACCTGCGCCCCGCGAACGTCAACGACGGCATGGTGGGCATCGAGGCCCCCACCGCCGCCGACCGCGACTGGCTGCGCGAGACCGTGCAGCAGCACTACGAGGAGACCGGCTCCACCGTCGCCGCCGAACTCCTGGCGGACTGGGGCAGCGGGGTCTCCCGCTTCTCCAAGATCATGCCGACCGACTACAAGGCAGTGCTCGCCGCCAAGGACGCCGCTGAGCGCGATGGCCTCTCCGAGGCCGAGACCACTCGCAAGATGATGGAGGCGGCTAATGGCTGACCCCAAGGGCTTCCTGACCACGCCCAAGCAGCTGGCCGAGCGCCGCCCCGTGGACGTCCGTCTGCGGGACTGGAACGAGGTCTACGTCGAGCGCAGCCTCCTGCCGATCATCACCAAGCAGGCCGGCCGCTGCATGGACTGCGGCATCCCGTTCTGCCACAACGGCTGCCCGCTCGGGAACCTCATCCCCGAGTGGAACGACCTGGCCTACCGGGACGACTTCGTCGGCGCGATCGAGCGGCTGCACGCCACCAACAACTTCCCGGAGTTCACCGGCCGCCTGTGCCCGGCCCCGTGCGAGTCCGCGTGCGTCCTCGGCATCAACCAGGACGCGGTGACCATCAAGAACGTCGAGGTCACCATCATCGACAAGGCCTGGGACCGCGGCGGGGTCACCCCGCAGGTCCCGGAGCGGCTCTCCGGCAAGACCGTCGCCGTCGTCGGCTCCGGCCCGGCCGGCCTCGCCGCCGCCCAGCAGCTCACCCGCGCCGGGCACACCGTCGTCGTGTACGAGCGGGCCGACCGGATCGGCGGACTGCTGCGCTACGGCATCCCCGAGTTCAAGATGGAGAAGCGCCACATCAACCGCCGCATCGAGCAGATGCGGGCGGAGGGCACCCGGTTCCGCACCGGCGTGCACGTCGGCGAGGACATCACCGGGCAGCAGCTGCGCGAGCGCTTCGACGCCGTGGTCGTCGCGGCCGGCGCCACCACCGCCCGCGACCTGCCGGTGCCCGGGCGCGAGCTCAAGGGCGTCCACCAGGCCATGGAGTACCTGCCGCTGGCCAACAAGGTGCAGGAGGGCGACTTCGTGGAGTCCCCGATCAGCGCCAAGGGCAAGCACGTGGTCGTGATCGGCGGCGGCGACACCGGCGCGGACTGCGTCGGCACCGCCCACCGGCAGGGGGCGGCCTCCGTCACCCAGCTGGAGATCATGCCGCGGCCCGGCGAGGACCGGCCCGGGCACCAGCCGTGGCCGACCATGCCGATGACGTACAAGGTCACCTCCGCGCACGAGGAGGGCGGCGAGCGGATCTACTCGGTCAGCACCACCCACTTCAGCGGCGACGAGGACGGCAACGTCCAGGAGCTGCACCTCGTCGAGGTGGAGTTCAGGGACGGCCGGTTCGAGCAGGTCCCCGGCACCGAGCGGGCCATCCCGGCCCAGCTGGTCACCCTGGCCATGGGCTTCACCGGGACGGACGTGCGCAACGGGCTGGTCGAGCAGCTGGGAGCGGACCTCGACGCGCGCGGTAACATTGCCCGCGATGGCCGGTTCGCCACCAATGTCGATGGCGTGTACGTCTGCGGAGACGCCGGCCGTGGCCAGTCGCTGATCGTCTGGGCCATCGCGGAAGGCCGCTCGGCCGCCGCGGCGGTGGACAAGTACCTCGGCGGCAAGACCCCGCTTCCCGCGCCGATCCGGCCCACCGACCGCCCCCTGGTGGTCTGACGGGCCCCGGACGCTCCGACCGGCCCACCCCGAACCCCCGGCGCCGCATCGCCGGGAGCTCAACCCGCTGCCCCCGTCAGAGTCGCCGGGCCAACGCGGTCTCCTGGCGCCTGCCCTCTTCCCCGACCAGTTGGAGGGCGGGCGCCGTCGCGTACCCCCGCGGCGGCCCCTGACCCCTCCCCGGGCCGCGGCAACTCTCGGACAAACGGCCGGAGTTGTTCGGCGCCCGGCGGGTTCCGGGACAGTGGGCTGTTGTTCGTCGGTGCCAGGTGGCAGACTGCGGCCGACGGCCGGGGGGCTGGGCGAGCGCGGAGGATGACGTCGATGGGCACGACTCAGGCAGGCGGGGGCGCCACGGTACGGCGCCTGCTGCTCGGTACCCAGCTGCGCAAGCTCCGCGAGGCCAGAGGCGTCAGCCGGGAGGAGGCCGGGTACTCGATCCGGGCCTCCGAGTCCAAGATCAGCCGCATGGAGCTCGGCCGGGTCGGCTTCAAGGAACGGGACGTCGCCGACCTGCTCACCCTGTACGGGGTCGAGGTCGAACAGGAGCGGGCCACCGTCCTCGGACTGCTGCGCGACGCCAACGCCAGCTCCTGGTGGCACGAGTACGGGGACGTCCTGCCCGGCTGGTTCCAGAACTACCTGGGACTGGAGGAGGCCGCGGCCGAGATCCGCAGCTACGAGGTCCAGTTCGTCCACGGGCTGCTCCAGACCGCCGACTACGCCCGGGCCGTGGTCACCGCCGGCTGCCACGCCACCGGGCCGGAGGAGATCGAGCGCCGGGTCGACGTACGGCTCAAGCGGCAGGCGGTGCTGACCGGCGAGCGGGCGCCGCAGCTGGTCGCGGTACTGGACGAGGCCGCGCTGCGCCGGCCCTGGGGCGGCGCGGAGCTGATGCGGGGCCAGCTGGACCGGCTGCTGGAGCTGAGCGAACTGCCCAACGTCCGGCTCCAGGTGCTGCCGCTGGGCAACGCCGGGCTGAGCGCCGAGAGCGGCGCGTTCACCGTCCTGGGCTTCGCCGAGGCCGAACTGTCGGACGTGGTGTACCTGGAGCAGTTCACCACCGCGCTCTACCTCGACAAGCCCGCCGAGGTGGCCGAGTACCGGCACGCGATGGACGACCTGGTCGCCGACAGCCTGAGCCCGGCACTGACCCGCGACCTGCTCCATTCCGTGCGCCAGGAACTGTAATACGTCAGTACGATGATCCCCCATCAGGTCGGGTGCATGAGAGGGATCAGATGTCGTACTTCTCCGAGTTGGCCCTGCAGTACATCGATGGTGAGTGGCGCAGCGGCAGCGGCTCCTGGGACATCGTCGACGTCGACCCCTACACCGGCGACAAGCTCGCCACCATCACCGTCGCCACCGTCGCCGAGGTCGACCTGGCCTACCGCGCCGCCGAGCGCGCCCAGAAGCAGTGGGCCGCCACCAACCCCTACCAGCGGCGGCTGGTCTTCGAGCGCGCGCTGCGGCTGCTGGAGGAGCGCGAGCCGGAGATCGTCCAGGCGGTCATGGCGGAACTCGGCGGCACCGCGCTGAAGGCGGGCTTCGAACTGTCGCTGGTCAAGGACGTGCTGCGGGAGTGCCTGCACCTGTCGGTGGCCCCCGAGGGCCGGCTGCTGACCTCGCCCGCCCAGGGCCGGGAGAACCGCCTCTACCGGCTGCCGGTCGGCGTGGTCGGCGTGATCAGCCCGTTCAACTTCCCGCTGTTCCTGGCGCTCAAGGCCGTCGCCCCGGCGCTCGCGCTCGGCAACGGCGTCGTCCTCAAGCCGCACCAGGAGACCCCGGTGGTCGGCGGCGGGCTGATCGCCAAGCTCTTCGAGGACGCGGGGCTCCCGCCCGGCCTGCTGAACGTGGTGATCACCGACATCGCCGAGATCGGCGACAGCTTCCTGGAGCACCCGGTGCCCAAGGTGATCTCCTTCACCGGCTCCGACAAGGTCGGCCGGCACGTCGCCACCGTCGCCGCCGGGCACTTCAAGCGCACCGTCCTGGAACTCGGCGGCAACAGCGCGCTGATCGTGCTGGACGACGCCGACGTGGACCACGCCGTCGACGCCGCGGTGTTCAGCCGCTTCGTCCACCAGGGACAGGTCTGCATGGCCGCCAACCGGGTGCTGGTGGACCGGTCCGTCGAGGCCGAGTTCACCGAGAAGTTCGTCGCCAAGGTCGCCTCGCTCACCGTCGGCGACCCGCGGGACCCGGCCACCCACATCGGCCCGCTGATCAACCCCGTCCAGGCCGACGGCCTGCGCGCCCAGGTCGACCAGGCCGTCGCGGCCGGCGCCACCGCGCTGCTGCGCGGCGACACGGTCGGCAGCCTGATGGAGCCGGTGGTCCTCACCGGCCTGGCCGAGGACGCGCCGATCCTGCGGACCGAACTCTTCGGCCCGGTCGTCCTGCTGGTGCCCTTCGACGGCGAGGACGAGGCCGTCCGGCTCGCCAACGCCACGCCCTTCGGACTCAGCGGCGCGGTGCACACCGGGAACACCGAGCGCGGCGTGAAGCTCGCCCAGCGGATCGAGACCGGCATGATCCACGTCAACGGCGGCACCATCGCCGACGAGCCGGGCGTGCCCTTCGGCGGCGAGAAGAACTCCGGCGTCGGCCGCCTCAACGGCGAGTCCACGGTGGACGCCTTCACCACCCTGAAGTGGATATCCGTCCAGCACGAGCGCGCGGTCTTCCCCTTCTGACCCGCGGTTCGGACGCGAGGGCCTCCCGGCGGCTGCCGCCGGGAGGCCCGTGGCGTCAGGCGGGGTAGCGGAGCAGGGCGTCGGTGGCGAGCTCGAAGCCGAAGGGGGCCGGGAGCGGGACCGGGTCGCCGAACTTGCCGTTCCAGCGCCAGCGGTAGCCGCTGTCGGACGGCTCGGCGTAGAGCGTCAGGTCGCCCTCGCGCGGGTCGATCAGCAGGTACAGCGGGATGGCCATCAGTGGGTAGTCGCGGACCTTGCCGACCAGGTCGTTCTCCGGGTTCGACGGGGAGACGATCTCCACCGCGATGGCCGCCTGCTCGGCGGGGACCTGGTTCCCGCCCTCCTCCAGCGCCGAGAGGGGGATGTAGGTCAGGTCGGGGTTGCGGAGCTTGCCGACGTTCGGGGAGGCGAGGTCGGTGTTCTCGCTCGGCATCGTTTCGGCGGGGCGGTGGGCGTCGAACTGCTCGCGGACGAGCAGCAGGTTGCGCTGGTGGATCACCGAGGGGCCGGCCATCATGATGATCTCGTCGCCGGAGATCTCGATCTTCCACCCGGCCGGAGGCGTCAGGCTCTCCGCGTAGGCCAGCAGCCTCGCGTGGCGCTCGGGGATCTGGAACTCGCTCATGGCGCCATTCTTCCACCGGACAGGCCGAAAGGCCGTCGCCGGACGGGGCGACGGCCTTTCGCTCGGGGAGTGCGGATCAGAAGACCGGCTGGCCGGCGCGGACCAGGCGCCAGGAGTCGGTGAAGAACTCGGCGGGGTCGATGACGCCCTTGGCCTTCACCCAGGCGATCATGGTGTTGCGGATCTCGTCGGAGTTCGACCAGACCATCTTGGCCTTGGCGACGTGCGGGAAGTTGCCGCCGCCGTTGGCACGGTAGTTGTTGACGGCCAGGACGAACTCCGCGGCCGGGTCGATCGGCTTGCCCTGGAAGGACAGGTTGACGATCCGCGAGCCCTTCGGCTGGGCGATGTCGATGTCGTAGCTCAGGCCGTAGAGCGAGTCGTAGTTGTAGTCCGGGGTGGCCTCGGCGCCGGTCAGCTTGTCCTTGTCGACCGGGGCGCCCGGGGCGAGCTGGTTGTAGTACTTGACCGAGTACTCCAGGTAGTCCTTGAGCTGGGCGCCCGTCAGGATGCGGGCCTCCAGGGTGTTCTCGTAGATGTAGAGGCCCGCGGCGTCGCGCAGCTTCACCTGGCCGGACGGGATCAGGGCGGTGCGGTTGAACGGGGCGGCCTGGGCCAGCACCGGGAGGTTGGCGTACTGCCCGCCCGCGAGCGCGGCCTTGACGGCGTCGGCCTGGACCCTGCCGATCAGGTCGATGATCGGGGTGGCCTTGAAGGGGGCGTCGGCGATCGACAGCGCGATCTTGCTGGTGCCGATGTTCTGGTTGACGTACGCGACGACCTTCTTGTGCTGCCCGGCGATCGCGTCGGTGATCTCCGGGTTCTCCGGCACGGTGTTGGAGTTCAGCAGCCGGGAGGAGACCGAGGCGACCTTCCAGGCGCCGCCGGTGAACTCGACCTCGAAGTCGAAGCAGGTCAGCCGCTGGCCGTAGCAGAGCGGCTCGGAGAGGACGACCGTGCGGCCGGTCTTCTTGTTGACGACCAGGCGCTGCGGGACCTCCTTGTGGGCGTGGCCCACCAGCACCGCGTCGATGTCCGGGACGGTCTCCGCCAGCGCGACCGATACGTTCTCGGCCCACGGCAGCTGGTCGCCCCAGGTGGTCGCCTCGTCGCAGCCGGAGTGCGCCGAGACCACGATGACGTCCGCGCCCGCGGCCTTCATCTTCGGCACCCAGGTGGCGGCGGTCTCCACGATGCCCGGGAAGACCATCTTGCCGCTGACGTTGGCCTTGTCCCAGATCGCGATGCCCGGGTTGGTCAGGCCGAGGATGCCGACCCGCACCGGACGGCCGCCGCCCAGGCGCAGCTCCTTGATCACGTACGGCTTGAAGGCCGGCTTCTCGTTCTTCGCGTTCAGCGCGTTGGCGCCCAGCAGCGGGAACTCCAGCTGCTCCTCGTAGGCCTTCAGGAGCGGGATGCCGTAGTTGAACTCGTGGTTGCCGAGCGCGGCGGCGTCGTACTCCATGAGGTTCATGGCGACGGCCATCGGGTGGTCCGGCACGGTGTTGGCCTCGGTGTCGATCGACTCGATCCGGGCGTAGTAGTAGGACAGCTGGGTGCCCTGGATGGTGTCGCCGGAGTCGATCAGCAGGCAGCGGTCCCAGCCCTTCTCCTCGCGCACCTGGTTGGCCAGCGTGGAGATCTTGGCGAGGCCGACCGCGTTGTGGGCCTTGTCGGTGTACTCGGCGTCGGTGAAGTAGTCCCAGTTGAGCACCCGGCCGTGCAGGTCGGTGGTGCCCATGACGGTGAAGGCCTGCGTGCGCGGCTTGCGCTGCTGGCCCTTGGCGGCCGCCGCGTCCGGCTGGGCGGCCGCGGCGGAGGGGGCGGCGGCCAGGGCGGCACCGCCGGCCAGGGCTGCGCCGGCGGCGGTGGCGGCGGACCGGGTGACGAAGTCACGGCGGTTCAGGGTCATGGACGACTCTCCCGAGTGGGACGACGGCGGATGGACCGTCAACTGGTGTTCGTGAACAAAAGTGTGCGTGCACGCGTCGACGCGCGTAGAGGGACGCGCGTAGAAGTGTGCCGTGCGAGCCGGGGTGCTGAATAGCCCCCTGACCTGTCCAGGAGGTGAGATCTTGGCGACTCGTTCGTGACGGGCGTGGGGGAGACGTGGGGTGGTACGGAGGTGCGGAGGCCTGAGGGGCGGAGGTGCGAAGGGCGCGGGCCGGCCGACGCCCGGTCAGGCCAGCTCGCCCGCCAACCGGTCGACCTCGCGGCCCAGCTGGACCGCCGGGTCCGGATCGTCCGGCCCCGCCCAGGGCTGCCAGGTCCGCGCCCGCAGGTAGCCGGCCACCGCGACCGGCAGCCGGTGCCGGACGATCCGCTCCGCCACCGGGCCCGGGCCGGCCGCGCGCAGCGCCGCCAGCAGGCCGTCCACCCCGGCGGAGGGCGGCAGCGGCACGGTGTCCAGGTAGGCGGCCAGCGCCACCAGCTCCGGGTCGGGCGCGGGGGCGGGCTCCGGTGCGGGGACCGGCTCCGGCTTGGGGGCCGGAGGCGCGGAGACCTCGGGCGGCTGCGGCTCCGGCCGCGGCGGGAGCGGCGGCCGGGGCTTCGGGGCGGGCGTCAGCAGCGCGCCCACCCCGTACAGCCCCGCCACGACCCCCGGCCACCAGACCCCGCCCAGCCCGGCGAAGTGCAGCCCCAGGCCGACCGCGCCGCCCGCGCAGCCGACCAGGTTGCGGGCCGACTCCAGGTAGCGCAGCGCCCGGGGGCCGAACCCGTTACTGGTAGCCACGGATCTCCTCGAACACCCCGTCCAGCGAGCCCGTCCCGTCGAACAGCTTGCCGCCGCTCAGGTCCGCGATCCCCTGGAGCTGGTTCACCGCCGCCTCCCCGAATCTGATCGGGAACACCGGGATCGCCTTCTCCCCGGCCGGCAGCGCGTCGTGGAAGCGCTTGAAGTCGCCGTCCGTCGCACCGGCGTTGCTCTCCCCGTCGGTCATCAGCACGATCGAGGTGAACCGGTCGTCGCCGGCCGCGGCCTGCTGGCGCTCGATCACCCGGTACGCCTCCTCCAGCGAGGAGTACACCGCCGTCCCGCCCGAGGCGGCCAGCGACTGCACGTCCGCGTCGATCGACGCCAGCTCCGCCTCCGGGCCCGGAGTCCCGCCGGTGGCCGGCACCACGTGGGTCCTGGTCCACTTCACCGCGGAGGCGAAGGAGAGCAGCGTGATCTCCTCGCGGTCCCGGAAGCGGCGCACCCCGCGTGTGTCGTCCGACCCGGTCAGCCGGCCCAGCGCGCTCTTCAGCGCGGCGATCCGCGAGCCCTCCATCGAGCCCGAGGTGTCCAGCACGTACACCGTCCGGGACGGGCGGCGCAGCTCGTTCTGGTACGAGGCCAGCAGGCCGTCCGCGACCGCCCTGGTGCCCGGGAACGGCAGCTCCCGGCGGCGGTCCGCGGGCAGCCCGGCGGCCGGGGCCGCGCCCGCCGTCACCGGGCGGCGCAGCGTCACCTCGGAGATGCGCTTCTGCACGTCCTCCTTGAGCAGGTACGCGGTCAGCCGCTGGAAGGAGTCGCGCTGCTCCTGCGCGGCGGAGGACATCAGCGAGAGCGGGTAGTCCGCCGACACCACGCCGTCCACCGGCCGCACCACGGTCAACTGCTGCTGCGGCGACAGCGTCCGGTTCAGCGACAGCAGCACCGACTCGTAGTTCACCAGCGCGCCCACCACGCCCGACTCGGCCCGGGTGTACGCCTGCGCCAGCCAGCCGGACGAACCCGAGGTCAGCTTCTGGCCCTTGAAGAACTCCTTCAGCTGCGGGGCGGCCTTCTGCACGTCCGCGTCGGTCAGCGCCGCGCCCGCGCCGGAGAAGGCCGAAGCCACCGCGACGAGGGTGGAGAAGCCCGAGTTGGAGCGGGACGGGTCGGCCATCCCGTACGGCAGCTTGCCGGCCGAGGCCGCGGCACCGACCTGCGCCCAGGTGACCTTCGAGCCGTCGCCCCAGCCGAGTTCGCCGAGCGCCGAGGAGCGCACCCCGATCGCCACCGGCGACACCATCACCGGGGTCTCCGAGACCAGCTTGGACTTCCCGGCCGGATCGAGCCGCAGGTACTGGTTGGACGGGAACCACACGGCGTCGTACTTGCCGTCGGCCCGGCCCGAGGCGACGGTGTCCGCGCCGTCCAGGGTGCCCGTCCAGGAGAACTGCACGGTCACCCCGGTGGCCTTCCGGGCGTCCTCCAGGACCGGTGCCAGGTCCTGGAGTTCACTGCCGGCCAGGACGCGCAGCACCCCGGGGCGGGCCGTCTCGGCGGGCGGGTCGGTGGGCTTCGGGGCGGGGTCGCCGCCGCCGGTGGAGGTGCAGGCGGTGGCCGCGGCGAGCACGGCGGCCAGTGCGGCCGTGAGCCAGCCGCGGCGTTTCGTCGGGTTGGTCACTTGGTCCCCTTCGCCGCGGCGGTCAGCTTCTGCAGGTTGTCCAGCGAGGGCAGGGTCGCCTGCTTGATCCTGGCGGCGGTCAGATCGGGTGCGAAGGTCGGTTTCTTCTCCCGCATCAGGTTCGCGAAGGCCTCCGGCTTGGCCTGCGGCCGCAGGCCGAACCGGGCCTCCAGGTTGCGCAGCACCTCGTCGTTCTGGAGGACGTCGGCGAGCTTGCGGCCGCTGTCGGTGTGGGCCACGAGGGTGTGGTCCGAGTAGACCGTGGTGTCCGGGTACAGCACCACCATGTCCCCGGTCGGCTTGTTCTGCAGCGCCAGGGTGGCGGCCTGCGACTCGTACGCGAAGATCAGCGGGTTGCCGATCCCCGCGCCGAAGTCCCGGAACGGCTCGTCGCTGCTGCTCTTCTGGATGCCCTGCAGCGCGTTCGCGGTGTGCAGGACGTCCTTGACGGCGGCGACGCCGGCGTCGTCCGACACCACCTGGTGGTTGTTGGCGACGTAGGAGAGCAGCGCGAGGTACATCGCGCCGGAGGACGAACTCTCCGGGTCGGTGGTGGTCACGAAGAGCTGGCCGGACAGCTCGGGGTGCTTGTCGGCGCCGGACAGGCCCTCCCATCTGCGGCCGCCCTTCAGGGCGTTGACGTACTCGTCCATCCGGAAGGTCCAGACGCCGCTGACGGGGTCCAGCTCGGCCAGCTTGTTGTTCTGCAGGACCTCGGCCACCGACGGGTGGGCCACGATCACCAGCGGCGAGTAGAACGGCACCAGCGGGGAGTCCTGCAGCTTCCAGATGCGCTGGATCTCCCGGGCCGGTGCCGCGCTCGCCGGGAAGGCGAAGTCCAGCCCCGGGGTCTTGGCCGCCTGGTCGCTCATCGTCCAGGAGCCGGTCGAGTCAGCCCGGACCAGCAGGCCCTGCTTCGCCAACTCGGCCTTGACCTCGTCGTTCTCGAAGAAGGCGCGCTTCTCCGAGCCGATCAGGCCGGTGACGGTGACCGTCTTGGTGTCCGGTCCGTTGTGGTCGATCAGCGCGTAGCCGACCCCGCCCAGCAGGACCAGGGCCGCGACCACCCCCAGTGCGCGTCGCATACCGAACGCCTCCCCCTCGCCCGCTCCTTCGTCCGGGTGGTGGCCCGGACGCCCGGGCCGCGACCCGGGGGTGACGAGCGTCCCGCCGGGCGGGGAGCGGGGGCGGAAGCGGCGATGAACCAGGGGTGAACAGGCCTTCACGGAATCGCATCGGCATCGCGGCAGCGGGCGGCGCGGGAGGCGTGCGGAGGGAGTGCGGGAGGGGCGTGGGGAAGGGTGTTCGCACAGCGGTCCGAGGATGTGTCAGATTGTTCAACTCGCCTTACGGCAACGGTCATCCCGCAGTCCGGACCCGCGTCGAGGTTACGCGTCGGTAATGCCTAGTCTCAGCACTATGCGCCGAGCAAAAATCGTCTGTACCCTCGGGCCCGCCACCGACTCGTACGACCAGATCAAATCCCTGGTCGACGCCGGGATGGACATCGCCCGACTGAACCTCAGCCACGGCCTGCACGCCGAGCACGAGGAACGCTACCGCCGCGTCCGCAAGGCCGCCGACGAGACCGGCCGCAGCGTCGGCGTCCTCGTCGACCTTCAAGGCCCGAAGATCCGGCTCGACACCTTCGCCCACGGGCCGGTACTTCTCGAACGCGGCGACGAGTTCACCATCTCCACCGACAAGGACGTCGTGGGGGACAAGGACCGCTGCGGAACCACCTACTCCGGGCTCGCCGGGGACGTCGGCCGCGGGGAGCGCATCCTGGTCGACGACGGCCGGGTCACCCTGGAGGTCGTCGCCGTCGACGGGCCGCACGTACGGTGCCTCGTCATCGAGGGCGGCCTGGTCTCCGACCACAAGGGCCTCAACCTCCCCGGCGTCTCCGTCTCCGTCCCCGCACTCAGCGACAAGGACGTCGCCGACCTGCGGTGGGCACTGCGGACCGGGGCCGACCTCATCGCGCTCTCGTTCGTCCGCAGCGGACGGGACATCGAGGACGTCCACCGGATCATGGCGGAGGAGGGGCGGCACGTCCCGGTCATCGCCAAGATCGAGAAGCCGCAGGCGGTGGACAACCTGGAGTCCGTCGTCGACGCCTTCGACGGGATCATGGTGGCCCGCGGCGACCTGGGCGTGGAGATGCCCCTCGAACAGGTCCCGCTGGTCCAGAAGCGCGCCATCAAACTCGCCCGCCGCAACGCCAAGCCGGTCATCGTCGCGACCCAGATGCTCGACTCGATGATCAACACCTCCCGGCCGACCCGCGCCGAGGCCTCCGACGTCGCCAACGCCGTCCTCGACGGGACGGACGCGGTGATGCTCTCCGGCGAGACCTCGGTCGGCAAGTACCCCGTCGAGACGGTCAAGACCATGGCCCGGATCGTCGAGGCCGCCGAGAACGACATCCTGGCCGCCGGCCTCCCGCCGCTCACCACCGGCAACAAGCCGCGCACCCAGGGCGGCGCCGTCGCCCGCGCGGCCGCCGAGATCGGCGACTTCCTGCACGCCAAGTACCTGATCGCCTTCACCCAGTCCGGCGACACCGCCCGCCGGCTCACCCGCTACCGCTCGCCCATTCCCGTCCTCGCCTTCACCTACGAACCGGCCGTACGCAGCCAACTCGCCCTCACCTGGGGCGTGGAGACCTTCCTCGGCCCGTTCGCCCCGACCACCGACCAGATGGTCGAACAGGTCGACGCGGCCCTCCTCTCCCTCGGCCGCTGCCAGAAGGGCGACATCGTCGTCATCACCGCCGGCTCACCCCCCGGCCTGGCCGGCTCCACCAACCTCGTCCGCGTCCACCACGTGGGGACGCTGGACGCCTGAGGCCCCTCGGCGGCGCGGCCCCGCAGGGGCCCCCCCCCGGGATGCCGTGGGGCCGAATGGGGCGTACAATAGGGGGGAGGGCACCCCACGGGGGCCGGCGTTGTTTGACGGGGCGGG
>NZ_JBIAXP010000001.1:0-20177 GCF_042896795.1 Kitasatospora sp. NPDC001261 | reverse complement strand
ACCCCCCCCCGGCCCCCCCCCCCGGGGGCCCGCGCCCCCCACCCCCCCCCCCCCCCCCCCGGGGGGGCCGGGGGGGGGCGGGCCCCCCCGGGGGGGGGGGCCCCCGCGGGCCCGCCCCGCCGTCAGTACTTGGGGCCGATGCGGGCGTCCATGAGGGCGACGGACTCCCTGCGGGCGACGGAGATGTTGACCTGGCCGGTGGGGCGGGGGATCGAGGCCTTCCACTGGACGCCGACGGCGTCGAGGGCGGCGGTGAAGAGGCCGATGATGTCGGTCGAGGTGTTGGTGAAGAAGTACCTCGGGTACTCGTAGCGCTTCCGGACCCCGTTGACCGTACGGGTGGCCCAGTTGGTGATGCGGCACCCGTCGGAATGGATCAGGCCGCGCAGGAACTCCCAGGGGTGGGCGTCCACGATCTCCTGCTGCCAGGGTTCCAGGGCTATGGTGCGTTCGTGCTTCTTGCCTGGGCCGTGCTGGGGGAAATGGCAGGTGAGGTGGTTCGAATAGATCTTGATGTCGTGGCACCCGGTGCGGCGCACCCGGCAGGGCTTGTTGTCGGGGAGGACGTGACGCATCGCCTGTTCGACGGAATCCATGACGCCCGGCCACTTGTCGTCGCAGGTTATCTGGAGGCTCTGGGTCCTGCGGTACTCGTTGGGCAGCAGGATGTGGCCGTCGCCGAGGTACAGGCCGAGCAGGTAGGAGTAGGCGGATCGGTTCAGCTCGTCGCCGTAGCAGTGCACGCACGCGGAGCGCTTGCGGCCGGGGAGTTCGTCGCGTTTGGCGAGGTCCTGATGCTTCCACCAGGAGACAGTGCCCTTCGGGACGCGGAGGCGGCGGGCCACCTCGGCGTTGCTGAGACCTCGACGGAGGAGGTGGACGGCCTGTTCGCGCACAGAGAGTGTGGTCATGTGCGCCAGAATGGGACGTGACAGCCCGGCCCGTGGGCACGTTGGATGTGATCCACTGGATACGGTGAAATCCCCAAAACCTGGGAATATGAGGAAAATCTGGTGCCGAGTGTGGGATTCGAACCCACACGCCCTTTCAGGCAATCGCTTTTGAGGCGATCGTGTCTGCCCTTCCACCAACCCGGCTGGTTCGCGCCCGTGAAGGATACCCTGTGAGCGCTGTCGGGCGCAGCTAGGTACCCTCGTGCATGCAGTACCCCGCCGGAACTAGGAGCCCCGTGAGCACCGCCGACGAGCAGGCGCAGCCGCTTGAGACCGATACGCCCCAGATCACCCGGATTGTGATCGCCGAGGACGAGGCGCTGATTCGTCTCGATCTGAAGGAGATGCTGGAGGAGGAGGGGTACACCGTCGTCGGTGAGGCCGGCGACGGGGAGACGGCGGTGCGCCTCGTGGAGGAGCTGAAGCCGGATCTGGCGATCTTCGACGTGAAGATGCCGGTGCTGGACGGGTTGTCCGCGGCCGAGCAGATCCACGACAAGCACCTGGCGCCGGTGCTGATGCTGACGGCGTTCTCGCAGCGGGAGCTGGTGGACCGGGCGCGGGACGCGGGGGCGATGGCGTACATCGTCAAGCCGTTCTCGAAGTCGGACCTGGTGCCGGCGATCGAGATGGCGGTGTCCCGGTACGCCGAGATGCGGGCGCTGGAGAAGGAGATCGGGGATCTCAGCCAGCGGTTGGAGACCCGGAAGCTGGTGGACCGGGCGAAGGGCGTGCTGCAGACCAAGTTCGGGCTGAACGAGCCGGCGGCCTTCCGGTGGATCCAGAAGACGTCGATGGACCGTCGGATGACGATGGCGGCGGTGGCCGAGGCGGTCATCGAGGAGGGCGAGGCCCAGGACCGCAAGAAGGCGGAAGAGGCCAAGCCCGAGTAGGCGTGAGGGAAGGGCCCGGCAGAAGAACGTTTCTGCCGGGCCCTTCCGCGTGCAGGGGCTCAGTCCTCGCCGAGGTAGGCCTTGCGGACGGACTCGTCGTGCAGGAGGTCGGCGCCCGTTCCGGAGAGGACGATGCGGCCGGTCTCCATGACGTAGCCGCGGTCGGAGAGGGAGAGGGCCGCTTGGGCGTTCTGCTCGACCAGGAGGATGGTCGTACCGGAGGACTTCAGTTCCACGATGGTGGACATGATCTTCTGCATCATCAGCGGGGAGAGCCCCATGGAGGGCTCGTCCAGCATGAGCAGCTTGGGCCGGGACATCAGGGCCCGCCCCATCGCGAGCATCTGCTGCTCGCCGCCGGAGAGCGTGCCGGCGGCCTGGCGGCGGCGTTCGCCGAGGATCGGGAACAGGGTGTAGGCCCGTTCGACGTCCGCGGTGATGCCGGCCGCGTCGGTGCGCAGGAAGGCGCCGAGGAGGAGGTTCTCCTCGATGGTCATCCGGGGGAAGATGTGCCGTCCCTCGGGGGAGTGGGCGAGGCCGAGGGCGACGATCCTGTGGGCGGGGACGGCCGAGAGGTCCTGGCCGTCGAAGGTGATCCGTCCGGCGGTGGGCTTGAGCAGGCCGGACAGGGTGCGCAGGGTGGTGGTCTTGCCGGCGCCGTTGGTGCCGATGAGGGTGGTGACCTCGCCCTGTTCGACGGTGAAGCTGATGCCCTTGACGGCTTCGATCTTGCCGTAGGCGACGCGGAGGTCCTCGACCTCGAGAAGTGCGGTCACTGGTCGGACTCCGTAACGGCGGGGGTGGTGCCTTCGAGCGGGGCGCCCAGGTAGGCGGTGATGACGCGTTCGTCGTTCTGGACGGTCTCGCGGTCGCCCTCGACGATCTTCTGGCCCTGGACGAGCACCGCGGTGCGGTCGCAGAGGTTGAAGATGAAGCGCATGTCGTGCTCGATGACGAGGACGGAGATCCCCTTGTCGCGGATCGCGAAGACGAGTTCCTCGGCGGCCCGGGTCTCCTGGGGGTTCATGCCGGCGGTGGGTTCGTCGAGCAGCAGCAGGCCGGGTTCGGAGGCGAGGGCGCGGGCGATCTCCAGCTTGCGCTGCTCGCCGTACGGGAGGTTGCGGGCGAGGTGGTCGGCCTTCTCGGCGAGGCCGGTGAACATCAGGAGTTCCATGGCCTTCTCGCGGCTCTCGGCCTCGGCGCGGTGGTAGCCGGGGCCGCGCAGGATGGCGGAGAAGATGCCCTCCTTGGTGCGGGTGTGCCGACCGACCAGGACGTTCTCCAGGACGGTCATGTTGGCGAACAGCCGGATGTTCTGGAAGGTGCGGGCGATGCCGGCCTGGGTGACGAGGTGGGGCTTGGGCGGCAGCAGGGTGTCGCGGTAGCGGACGGCGCCCTCGGTGGGCACGTACAGGCCGGTGAGGCAGTTGAAGAAGGTGGTCTTGCCGGCGCCGTTGGGGCCGATCAGACCGATGATCTCGCCCTCGCCGACGGTCAGGGAGACGTCGTTGACCGCGGTGAGGCCGCCGAAGCGCATGGTGACGCCGGTGACTTCGAGCAGGGGTGCGGCGGTGGTGGTGGTCATCGGGTCGGTCACGCCCCTGACTTGGTGAGTGCGGTCGGCTCGCCGGAGGCCTGGGCCGGGACGGCGGCCTCGTGGAACTCCAGCTGGCGGCGCCGGTTGGGGATGAGGCCCTCGGGGCGGACCCGCATCAGGACGATGAGGGCGGCGCCGAAGGCGAGGAGCTGGTAGTCGGCGAGGAACTCGAGCTTCTTCGGGATGAGGAAGAGCAGGGTGGCGCCGGCCAGCGGGCCGCTGATGGTGCCCATGCCGCCGAGGATGACGGCGGCGAGCAGGAAGGCGGAGTTCGGCGGGAGGGCCTCGGCGAAGGTGTACTGGTCGGGGGTGACGGTGTAGCTGACGTGGGCCTGGACGGTGCCGGCCAGGCCGGCCAGCAGGGCGCCGAGGGCGAAGGCGAGCAGCTTGAGCCGGAAGCCGTTGATGCCCATGGCCTCGGCGGCGGTCTCGTCCTCGCGGATGGCGACCCAGGCGCGGCCGATGCGGGAGTTGCCGACCCGGGCGAAGACCAGCACGACCAGGGCGGTGACCAGCAGCATCAGCAGGTAGTAGTTGGAGAAGCGGCCGAGTTCGACGCCGGCCACGGTGTGCGGCTTGCCGAGGTCGAAGCCGAGGATCTGCAGGTCCGGGATGCGCGGGATGCCGTTGGAGCCGTTGGTGACCTTGGGGCCGGTGGTGCCGTTGAGGTTGAGCATGGTGATGCGGAAGATCTCGCCGAACCCGAGGGTGACGATGGCGAGGTAGTCGCCGCGCAGCCGCAGGGTGGGGGCGCCGATCAGGACGCCGAAGACCATCGAGACGACGGCGCCGGTGAGCATCGCGGCCCAGAACGGGAACTGGACGTGGATGGGCGAGGCGGGGGAGCCGGAGACCAGGGCGGCGGCGTAGGCGCCGACGCCGAGGAAGGCGACGTACCCGAGGTCGAGCAGGCCGGCCAGGCCGACGACGATGTTGAGGCCGAGGGCGACGGTGGCGAAGATCAGGATGTTGGTGGCGACCGAGGTGTACTGGTCGCTGGTCTGGGTGAACGGGAAGCCGGCGGCGGCGGCGAAGGCGGCGCCGGTGGTGACCGGGCGGTGCTTGACGGTCAGCGCGCGCAGCCGGGCGAGCAGGCCGGACCTGGTCAGGGCGGGGACGGCGAGGGCGACGAACAGCAGGTAGCCGGTGAAGAGTTCGCCGTACTCGGTGTCGATGCCGAAGGTGATCGCGAACAGTCCGGTCCCGAAGGCGAGGACGATCAGCAGCACCTCGACCCAGGAGGGGAGGGCCCGCGGCGCGGCCAGCGGGCGGTCGATCCGGCCCAGCCGCAGCCCGCTGTTGGCGAGGTGGCCGAGCTGGAGCAGCAGGACGACGCCGGCCGCGATGGCGAGGCCGCCGGACAGGGCGGTCATGACCGGGGCCACCGGCTTGTCGCCGGGGATGGCGTGGGCGCCGAACCAGGCGGCGGGGGCGACCGGGACGAGCAGGAAGAGGCGCCTGTCGAGGATCCGCAGCGGTACGGCGGTGCGGCGGTCGAGGGGCAGGCCGAGGGCGCCGAGGACGGCGAGCAGGCCGCCCGCGGCGAGCACCCAGCCGCCGGGTTCGAGGTTGGTGGTGCCGCCGAGCTCGGAGGAGATGGCGGCGACCGCGTAGACGGCGACGGTGAGGGCGCCGGTGGCGGCGTACAGGACGGCGTTGTTGCTGCGGGTGGGGGCGGCCCAGCGCAGGCCGGGGACGCCCTGGGCGGCGAGCAGCAGGACCAGGGTGAGCAGGCCGGCGGCGAGGGCGAGCCACTGGAGGCCGGCCGGGGAGCCGTAGTAGGTGAGGTCGCCGGGGAAGTCGGAGGTCCAGGTCCAGGACATGGCGGCGGAGGCGGCGGTGGCGAGGGCGCCGAGTCCGGTGACGGCGGCGGCGGCGCGGGCCGGCAGCGGGATGACCGGGGTCGTCTCGGTGTGGGTGGTGGTCATGGTGGTCACGCCCTGTCCGCGACGCGCTCGCCGAGCAGGCCCTGGGGCCGGATCAGGAGGACGAGGATGAGGAGAACGAAGGCCCAGACGTCCTTCCAGGCGCCGCCCCCGAAGAGGTGCATGCCGGGCAGGTGCTGGATGTAGCCGGTGGCGAGGGCTTCGGCGAGGCCGAGGGCGAGGCCGCCGAGCATGGCGCCGTAGATGTTGCCGATGCCGCCGAGGACGGCGGCGGTGAAGGCCTTGAGGCCGAGGATGAAGCCCATCCGGAAGTCGACCTGGCCGCTGCGCAGCCCGTACGCGACGGCGGCGACGGCGGCGAACGCGGCGCCGATGGCGAAGGCCATGACGATGATGCGGTCGGTGTCGATGCCCATCAGCTTGGCGGTGTCCGGGTCCTGGCTGGTGGCCTGCATGGCGCGCCCGGAGCGGGTGCGGGTGACGAACCAGCCGAGGGCGAGCATGCACAGCGGGGCGGCGATGATCAGGAAGAGGTCGCTGCGCTGGATGGTGACGGAGCCGAGGCTGAACGGGTCGCCGGGGATCTTGGGGAAGACCCGGGCCTTCTTGGCGTCCGGGTAGAAGGAGAAGACGAGCTGCTGGAGCAGGATGGACAGCCCGATCGCGGTGATCAGCGGGGCGAGCCGTGGGGCGTTGCGCAGCGGGCGGTAGGCGAAGCGCTCGGCGGCGACGGCGGTGAGGGTGGAGACCAGGATGCCGGCGATCAGCATGAGCGGCAGGGCCAGCCACAGGGTGGTGCCGCCGGGGAGGGCGAGGTAGGCGGTCAGGGCGCCGAAGCCGCCGACCATGACGATCTCGCCGTGGGCGAAGTTGATGAGCTGGACGATGCCGTAGACCATCGTGTAGCCGATCGCGACGAGCCCGTAGAGGGCTCCGAGGATCAGGCCGTTGGCCAGCTGCTGCGGTAGGTCGTGCACCGCTGGGCCTCCGTAGTGCGTTCGGGGTGTCCGCGTGGGTGGTGGATGTGGGTGCGCGCGGGGGCACTCGTGGCGCCCCCGCGCGTGGTGGTGGTGAAGTGGCGCCGGCGGTGCCGGTGGTGACTGGGCGTCAGTCGGTAGGGCGGTTCTTCGGCCAGTCCCTGAACCGGCCCTGGATCAGCCCTTGAAGGTGCCGGACTTCTCCACGGCCCACTTGCCGTCCTTGACGGTGTAGACGGTGAGCTGCTTGTTGGTGGTGTCGCCGAACTCGTCGAAGGAGACGGTGCCGGTCACGCCGGCGAAGCTGACCTTCTGGACGGCGTCGCGGACGGCCTTGCGGTCGGGGACCTTGCCGTTGTTGTCCTTCACGGCCTGCTTGACGCCCTGGATGATGGCCCAGGCGCTGTCGTACGAGTAGCCGCCGTAGGTCTCGTAGGCGTCCTTGTAGCCGGCCGCCTTGTAGTCGGCGATGAACTTCTTGGCGGTGTCCAGGCTCTCGACCGGCAGGCCGACGGCGGTGGCGTAGTCGCCCTGGCTCTTGGGGTTGAGCTTGATGAAGTCGCCGCTCTGGATGCCGTCGCCGCCCATCAGCGGGATGTTGACGTTGGCCTCCTTGAGCTGGAGGGAGAGCGGGCCGGCCGCGGGGTACTCGCCGCCGTAGTAGACGGCTTCGGCGCCGGAGCTCTTGACCTTGGTGACGATGGCGGCGAAGTCGCGGTCGTCGGGGTTGACGTGCTCCTCGCCGACGAGCTGGCCGCCGAGCTTGGTGAACTCGCCCTTGAAGGTGCCGGCCAGGCCCGCGCCGTAGGTCTTCTGGTCGTCGATCAGGAAGACCTTGGTCTTCTTGGCGTCGTTGTAGAGGAACTGGGCGGCGAACGGGCCCTGGACGGCGTCGGTGGTGGCGGTGCGGAAGTAGGACGTGAACGGGCGCTTCTTCTCGCCGCTGGCCCACTTCTCGCCCTGACTGAGGGCGACGCCGGTGTTGGCGGGGGAGACCTGGACCAGGCTGGCGTCGTCGAAGATCTGCTGCATCGACTGCGACACACTGGAGTTGAGCGGGCCGACGACGCCGAGGACCTTGGGGTCGCCGACCAGCTGGGTGGCGTTCTGCTGGCCGGGGGCGGGCTTGCCGGTGTCGTCGAGGGCCTTGATCTCGAACTTGACGCCGGGGACCTCGTTGGTCTCGTTGGCCTTCTTGATCGCGAGGTCGGCGGAGTTGCGGATGCCGAGGCCGAGGGCGGAGAGGTCGCCGGTGAGCGGGGAGTCGACGCCGATGACGACGGTGGTGGAGCCGGAGTTGGAGTTGCCGCCGTCGGCCTTCTTCTCTCCGCGGGAGCCGCAGGCGCTGAGGCTGAGGGCACCGATAACGGCAATGCTCACGACAACTGCTGAACGGTGACGCACGAGGGTCCCCTTCGGTTCAGGAGGCGCCCGCGCCGGAGTGGCGGGAGCCGGAGTGCGCGGAGGGCCTGGCCCAATCGAATGGCGCGGTGACTGGCCGTGACTCTAGATGCCCTTGGGCGACTCGGGCAGTACTGGGCGCAGGCTGTGATTCTCTTGTTATGAGCACACGGAGTATTTGTCTCACCATGTGGTCGTTCCGGTTCGATCGATCCCGAGATGGCGGGCGTTTACGCGCTGGTAGGGCGATGTAAGGCCCAGAAATGGGGGTTGCAGCTGGCAGCGCCGATTATCGGACGCTCGTGTCCGATGCCCTGCTTCCGACCTTGAGCGTCCGCATTGCGGACAACGGGGGCGCGGCCGAGTGGCCCCGGGGCGCCTGAAGGCCTCGGAACCGGCAATTGATCGGATTTCCTACTTGTTACGCAGCGTTACGAGCGCGGGATGTGTGCCGACCGCGCCCGGACATGTGAACGCCCCCTTGTCCAGACCAACGCCTGCCCAAGGTGGCGGAAGGTCAAACAAGGGGGCGGAAAAGGGACTTGATGTTGTCCGGAGTGAACTCCGGTCCGCTGTGCGGACGTTGTCACGCCTCGGAGTTCGGTCAGAGGTCGCGCAGCATGCAGGTCAGCCGGCAGCTGGTGATCCGCCGGCCGGTGTCGTCGGTGATCGCGATCTCGTAGGTGGCGGCGGTGCGGCCCTTGAACACGGCCGTCGCCACCCCGGTCACCAGCCCGGAGGTGGCCGAGCGGTGGTGGGTGGCGTTGAGGTCCACGCCGACCGCGTAGCGGCCGGGACCGGCGTGCAGCATCGCCCCGATCGAGCCCAGCGTCTCGGCCAGCGCCGCCGACGCGCCGCCGTGCAGCAGCCCGTACGGCTGCTGGTTGCCCTCCACCGGCATGGTGCCGACCACGCGGTCGCCGGAGGCCTCGACGATCCGGATGCCGAGCTTCTCGCCGAGGTGGCCGCCGGAGAAGGTCTGCGCGTTCACGCCGAGCTTGGCGAAGTGGTCCAGCACGTCCTGGGGGACGTTCAGGACGGGCGTGCCGTCGTGCGCGCTGTCGGGGGCGGTGCCGGGGACGGTCTCGGGGGCGGTGTCGGGGACCGCGTCGGTCATGGGGGAACTCCTGCCGCTCGGGGGTGTGCCGCCTGTGATCGTACGACCGTCCTACTCATAGGTAGCAGCGGTGGCCGGACCGGCGCGGCGTCCTTTTTGTCGGTGCCGGGCCATAGGATCGGTGGCCGGTAGTGGAATCGGCAGGAACGGACGTTGACGTGGCTACGCAGAGTACGGACAAGGGCGCGACGGGTGGCGGCGGGGCCGGCCCGCGGCCCCGGCTGATGCTGCTCGACGGGCACTCGATGGCCTACCGGGCCTTCTACGCCCTGCCCGTGGAGAACTTCAACACCTCCACCGGCCAGCCCACCAACGCGGTCTACGGCTTCGCCTCGATGCTCGCCAACACCGTCCGGGACGAGCAGCCCACCCACCTCGCCGTCGCCTTCGACCTCTCCCGGCAGACGTTCCGCTCCGTCGAGTTCCCCGACTACAAGGCCAACCGCGCCAAGACGCCGGACGAGTTCAAGAGCCAGGTCGGCCTGATCGGCGAACTGCTCGACGCCATGCACGTCCCCCGGCTGACGGCCGAGGGCTTCGAGGCCGACGACATCATCGCCACCCTGGCCACCGCCGCCGAGGCGGCCGGCTACGACGTCGACATCGTCACCGGGGACCGCGACTCGCTCCAGCTGGTCACCGACCACGTCACCGTGCTCTACCCGACCAAGGGCGTCTCCGAGCTCACCCGTTACACCCCGGAGAAGGTCGCCGAGAAGTACGGCGTCACCCCGCGCCAGTACCCGGACCTCGCCGCCCTGCGCGGCGACCCGTCCGACAACCTGCCCGGCATCCCCGGCGTCGGCGAGAAGACGGCCGCCAAGTGGGTCAACCAGTTCGGCTCCTTCGACGAACTCGTCGCCCGCGCCGACGAGGTCAAGGGCAAGATCGGCGAGAAGCTGCGCGACCACCTCGACTCGGTCAAGCGCAACCGGGTGCTCACCGAGCTGGTCCGCGACGTCGAACTCCCGCTCGGCGTCACCGACCTGGACCGCAAGCCGTTCGACAAGGACGCCGTCGGCACCCTGATGGAGTCGCTGGAGTTCCGCAACGCCAACTTCCGCGACCGCGTCTTCGGCATCGACCCGTCCACCGGCTCGGACACCGCCGAGGCCGAACTCGCCCCCGGCGTCGAGGTGGACGGCGAACTCCTCACCGACCCGGGCACCCTGGCCGCCTGGCTGGCCGAGCACGCCTCCGACGGCAAGACCACCGTCGCCCTCGCCGCCGTCTACCAGTGGGCGCTCGGCACCGGCGAGGTCACCGAAGTCGCCCTCGCCGCGGGGGAGACGGCCGCCTGGTTCGACCCGGCGCTGCTCGCCGAGGAGGACGAGCGGGCCTTCGCCGGCTGGCTCGCCGACGCCGCCGCCCCCAAGGCCCTGCACATCGCCAAGCAGGTCATGCGCGCCTTCGCCGAGCGCGGCTGGACGATCGACGGCGTCGTCGCCGACACCGCGCTCGCCGCCTACCTGATCAAGCCCGGCCGCCGCACCTTCACCCTGGAGGTGCTCGCCGAGGAGTACCTGGGCCGCTCGCTCACCCCGGCCCCCGCCACCGAGAGCGGCCAACTCTCCTTCGACGCACCGGAGGAGGACGAGACGGCCGCCGCCCGGTCGCTGATGCTCCAGGCCCGCGCCGTGCTCGACCTCGCCGCGCTCTTCGACACCCGCCTCGCCGAGGTCGGCGCCGTCGAGCTGACGCGCGACATGGAACTGCCCATTGCCGCCCTGCTCGCCCGCATGGAGCGCTACGGCATCGCCGCCGACCGCGAGTGGCTCACCCGGCTGGAGGCGCAGTTCGCCGCCGAGATCCAGCGCGTGGTGGAGGAGGCGCACGCCGCCGCCGGCCGCGAGTTCAACCTTGGCTCGCCCAAGCAGCTCCAGGAGATCCTCTTCGGCGAGCTCGCGCTCCCCAAGACCAAGAAGATCAAGACCGGCTACACCACCGACGCCGACGCGCTCACCTGGCTGGCCACCCAGACCGACAACGAACTGCCGGTCATCCTGCTGCGCCACCGCGACCAGGCCAAGCTGCGCACCACCGTCGAGGGTCTGCTCAAGACCGTCTCGCCCAAGGGCCGGATCCACACCACCTTCAACCAGATGGTCGCCGCCACCGGCCGGCTCTCCTCGCAGGACCCGAACCTGCAGAACATCCCGGTCCGCACCGAGGAGGGCCGGGCGATCCGCCGCGCCTTCATCGTCGGCGAGGGCTACGAGTCGCTGCTCACCGCCGACTACTCGCAGATCGAACTGCGGATCATGGCGCACCTGTCCGAGGACGAGGCGCTGCTGGAGGCCTTCGCCTCCGGCGAGGACCTGCACACCACCGTCGCCTCCCAGGTCTTCGAGGTGCCGGGCGCGGCGGTGGACGCCGAGATGCGCCGCAAGATCAAGGCGATGTCCTACGGCCTGGCGTACGGGCTGTCCGCGTACGGGCTCTCGCAGCAGCTCGGCATCAAGCCGACCGAGGCCCAGGGCCTGATGGACACCTACTTCGAGCGCTTCGGCGGCGTCCGGGACTACCTGCGCCGGGTCGTCGACGAGGCCCGGGCCACCGGCTACACCGAGACCCTCCTCGGCCGCCGCCGCTACCTGCCGGACCTCAACAGCGACAACCGCCAGCGCCGCGAGATGGCC
The DNA here is from genome assembly GCF_042896795.1 of Kitasatospora sp. NPDC001261. Taxonomy (NCBI): domain Bacteria; kingdom Bacillati; phylum Actinomycetota; class Actinomycetes; order Kitasatosporales; family Streptomycetaceae; genus Kitasatospora; species Kitasatospora sp. NPDC001261. The sequence goes on along the minus strand of NZ_JBIAXP010000001.1, from coordinate 8,714 downwards.
GAGCGGATGGCCCTCAACGCCCCGATCCAGGGCTCGGCCGCCGACATCGTCAAGATCGCCATGCTCCGGGTCGACGAGGCGCTGCGCGCGGCCGGCCTCACCTCCCGGATGCTGCTCCAGGTGCACGACGAAATCGTGCTGGAGCTGGCCCCCGGCGAGCGCGAGCGGGTCGAGGCCGTCGTCCGCGAGCAGATGGCGGGCGCCTACCCGCTGCGCGCCCCGCTGGACGTCTCGGTCGGCGTCGGCCCGAACTGGGAGGCCGCCGCGCACTGACGGGTGGCCTTCGGGCGGGTCCGGGCGCGCGAGGCGTCCGGGCCCGTTCCTCGGTGCGCCCGCGTCAGCCCAGCGGGGGGTGGATCAGCCGTCCGTGGTGGATCAGCGACACGGACTGCTTGAGGCGGCGGACGCGGATGCTGATCTCGTAGCCCCTGATGCCCTCGATGCGGGCCAGGCGGCCGCTGAGGTAGCGGTAGAAATCGGGGGTGTCCCGGCAGATGACGACGGCCATGAGGTTGTGCCTGCCACTGGTCGCCGCGACGAAGGCGCATTCCTCGTGCCGGCCGAGCTCCTCGCCGATCCGGTCGAGTCCGGGCAGGTCGACCTGGAGCCAGAGGACGGCGTTGAGCTCGTAGCCGAGGCGCTCCGGCAGGATGTCGATGCCGTAGGCGAGGGAGCCGGAGGCCTCCAGGGCCTCCAGCCGGCGGGCGACCCGGGGCGTGGACCAGCCGGTGACCTCCGCCAGGCGGGTGTGGGAGGCGCGGCCGTCCTCCGCCAGGGCCTCGAAGAGCGGGAGGTCCTCGTCGGCCGGGGCGAGCGGCGGCCCGGCGGCCACGGGGCGCTCCGCCGTCAGCAGTCGCACCTGCTCGTCGGTCAGGGAGCGCTCCCCGCCGGCCCAGCCGACCGCGTCTGGGGCGCCGAACGCGTGCAGGAGGAGGTCGACGCTCATGTCGAGGACCGAGGCGGCGCGCGGGAGCTGCCGCAGCAGGACGTCGTCGCGCCCGGTGCCGGCGGCTGAGCGGATGGTGCAGATGATCTCCGACCCGCCGGAGGCGATGCTGGCGTAGCCGACCTCGGGCCTGCGGGCCAGGGAGTCGGCGACGGGCCCCACGGCCTCCGGGCGGCAGCGCAGCCGCGCGACCCACTCCGCCTGCCCGTGGGCGGACGGGCTCCGCTGCCCGATGACGCGCAGGATCCCGCCGCGCCGCAGCGCGTTGTAGCGGCGGGCCACGGTCTGTTCGGACACCCCCACGACCTCGCCGAGGCGGCGGAACGAGACCCGGGGGGCGCTGTAGAGCCCGTGGATGATTTTGCGGTCCAGATCGTCAGGCACGGAGGAATCCTGACACAGGTGCGGGTCGGAACGGAGGTTCCGGTACGTCTACCGGGATCGCTTGGGGATTCCCCGCCCGTGGGGCCGAAGCTTTGCGGTGCCCCCAGCAACCGGTGCCCGCGCGGCATCCCGCAGTCGAAGGAACCACCCCGTGAACTCCGCAACGGTGCAGCGCCCCGTGGCCGGACGAGGCGTCACGCTCGTCATGGCCTGCCTGGGCGTCTTCGTCGCCTACCTCCCCGTGACCACCGTGTCCGTGAGCCTCCCGGCGCTCCAGCGGGTGCTGGGCGCCTCGACCTCCCAACTGTCCTGGGTCTCGGACGCGTTCGTGCTGCCGATGGCCGCGCTGATCCTGACCACCGGGGTGTGGGGCGACGTCCACGGCCGCAAGCGGGTGTTCCAGGCGGGCATGGCCTTCTGCGCCCTGGGCGCGGCCGTCTCGCTGACCGCGGACTCGGTGCAGTCGCTGTGGGTCGGGCAGGCGGCCTCCGGACTGGGTGCGGCGGCCCTGCTGCCCACCACGCTGGCCCTGATCAGCCACGCCGTCCCCGACCACCGGGAGCGCGGGAGGTTCATCGGCCTGTGGGCGATGTCCATGCTGGCCTCGCTGGCCATGGGACCGCTGATCGCCGGGCTGCTGCAGCAGCACGTCGCGGTGCGCTGGATCTTCCTCCTGCCGATCCCGGTGTCCCTGGTCGTACTGGTCGTCGCGGCCTTCCTGCTGCCCGACTCCCGGGCGCCGCACGGCCGACGGCTCGACTGGCCCGGGCAGATCAGCGCGGCCGTCACGGTCACCGCCGTCGTCTACGGCGTGATCGAGGGCGGCGCCGACGGCTTCGGCACGCCCTCCGTGGTGGCGGCCCTGGTGATCGGCGCCGTGAGCGCCGTCGCGTTCGTCCTCGTGGAGCGCCGCAGCGACAGCCCGATGCTCGACCTGGCCCTGTTCCGCAGCCCCGCCTTCGCCGCCACGTCGCTGGTCGCCATGATCAGCTTCCTGGGGCTGATCGGCTTCTTCTTCGTCCTGAGCCTGTACTTCGGCCTGGTGCAGCACCTGAGCACGTGGGAGGCCGGACTGCGGATGGTCCTGGTGTCCGGGACGTCCCTGGTCGCGGGCGTCCCCGTCGGACGGCTGATGCACCGGGTCTCCCCCCGGGTCATGATCACCACCGGTCTGGTGGTGATGGCGGGCTCGCTGCTGTCGCTGACCGGCGTCGACGCGGCCACCTCGTACGGGTCGCTCGCCTGGCGCCTGGTCCTGCTCGGCCTCGGCATCGGCGCCGTCCTCACCCCGATGACGGCCTCCGCCGTCTCCTCCGTACCGCACCACCTGGCCGGCATGGCCGCGGCGGGCAACAACGCCTTCCGCCAGCTCGGCGGCGCCCTCGGCCCCGCCGTCCTCGGCACCCTCCTCACCACCCGCGCCCTCGACGCCCTGCCCGGCCGCCTCACCGACGCTGGCGTGCCCACGGAGACCGGCGGCCACGTCCTCGCCGTCGCCCGGGAACAGGGCCTCGGCGCCGTCGCCGGGCTCGACCTCGGCCCCGCCACCAGGCCGGCCCTGAGCGCGCTCAGCGGCTCCTTCCTCGACGGCCTCCAGCTCTGCCTGGTCGTGTCGGCCTCGCTCGCCCTGCTGGCCGCCCTCGCCTGCGCCGTCCTCCTGCGGCCCGCTGCGCCCGCCGCGCCCGGCCGTCGCGGCGCCGGAGCCCCGGCGCCGCGGACCGCCGCCGGCCCCGTCCTCGTCACCGCGGGCAGCGCGTCCACCCAGGGGCCGCAGCGCACCCCGTGACAGCGGCCGGCTAGGCCGACCGGCGCTCCGGGGCGATCCCCGTGGTGCGGTGGCCGCCCTTCGCCGTCCGGACCGCCCCAACGCGTGCGCAGGAAGTCGGCCCCGCCGACTTCCTGCGCACGCGTTCTCCCGCCGACGGCGGCGGTCCGCGGTGTCACCCGTCGCAGCCGGCCTCGTGTCCGGTCGGTCAGATCGGGGAGGGGAACGCCCCGATCGGCCAGTGGTCGAGCCAGAACGCGGCGGTGGAGGGCTCGGGGAGGTCCGTTGTGGAGCCGTCGTGGGGCAGTAGTTCGGTGGGGGCGAGGTACCCCTCGCCGGGGTCGATCCGCAGTCGCAGGCAGCGGAGCGGGTGCCCGGCGCGCAGGTAGGCGCGGATGTCGTCGGTGTGCGGGTGGTGCGCCGGGTCGTCCCTGCCGAGGCGCCGGCAGATGGCCGACACGTCGGTGTCGCCGATGAGGAGGTAGCGGGAGCCCGGGCCCGCGTTGAAGCACAGTCTGCGGCGGGACAACCGGCGTCGGGCGTACGGAAGCCGGTCCCAGTTGTCGAGGTGGATGCCGAGCCGCTTTCCGTTCGCGGGGTCCGCCGTGACGGTGAGGTCGCCTGCGGGGCTGGTGGCGTGGTTGGCGTAGCGGGTGCGCGGTGTGGGGGTGAACGGCGGGCGGACCGTCCACCAGGGGGCGTCCATGGTCTCCGGCGGGCGCAGGGCGGGGAAGGCGACGAGTTCTACGGCCTCGGCTTCCGGGGCGTTGCGTGGTGCGCGCAGGAGTTCGGCCTCGGTGGGGCCGATGGGTGTCCACGGGCCGGCCGGGACCACAGCCCCCTCCTCGTGGGCCGGACGGCCGTACGCGACCGCCACGGTGGCGATCTCGCAGCGGTCGCGGAGCTCGGCGTAGTCGGTGAAGACGATGAACGGCCCCACATGGGCTCTCCCTTCGCGTGGTGGTCAGCGGCTCTGCGGCAGGTCCTCGCTGTAGGTGACGTTCAGTTCGGCGAGGAGGGCGTCGGTGATCTGGAGCTGCTGGGCGCGGCTGACGACGGCTTCCCGCAGGTTGCCGACGCCGCGAACGGCGGACAGGTCGCTGCCGCTGAGGTCGAGGCCCTTGTACGTGCCGGTCCCGAACGCGGTGGCGAGCAGCGTGCAGTCGCGCATCACCACGTCGGTGAGGTCGCAGCTGGTGAAGGCGGCCTCGGTGAGCACACACCGGTCGAAGACCAGCGGGCCGCTCGCGCGGATCCGGTCGAAGGTGGCGTAGTCGAGGCGGCAGTTCTCGAACAGGACGTTGTCCAGGACGGCGCCGGTGATGGCTGAGCCCATGAGCCGGCAGCCGCGAAACAGGGTGCGGGAAGCCTTGCTGCCGCTCAGGTGGAGCACGCCGAGATCGCTGGCGGTGATCTGTACGGAGCTGAAGCGGACGTTCTCGATGGTGGTGCGCTGGGCGGAGACGTTGTGCAGGATGCCGTTGCGCAGATCGGCCTCGGTGAGGTCGAGGTCCCGGATGTCCTGATCCGTGTAGCGGAACTCGGTGACGGTGCTGCCGGGCCTGGGCGGGGAGGCGATGACGCCCAGGTAGGGGTCGTCGTCCAAGTCCGGGAGGGTGATGGTGGTACGGCCGTAGTGGCGGGTGGGCACGCGGTTCTCCGGTCGATGATCGGGCGCCGACCCGCTGCCCCGGGAGGCGGCGGGCCGACGGGGTGGGAGGAGGGCCCTATTGTGCTGCCGGTGCTGTCAGCGGTTGGACCAGTCGGACCAGGACGGCCCGTTGTTCCAGTTGTCCCAAGGGGCGCTCTGCCAGTTGTCCCAGGACGGGGCGTTGTCCCACGGGCCTCCGCCGCTGTTGTCCCAGGTCGGCTGGTTGCCCCACTCGATCGTGGGCGTCCCGTCCGACATGGTGACGGCGGCGATCAGATCCGCGACGGCGGGGGCGTCGTCGGCGGCGAGCTGTTCCAGAACGGTCACGTGCCTTGCTCCTCGCGTACGGTGGCGGCCAGTGCCAGGACCGGGGCCTGCTCGGTGACGCGGCAGTAGTCGGTCTCGGCGACGGCGAAGGTCTGGTGCTCGAAGTAGCGGTTCCCGGCCTGTGAGCCCCGGCAGTAGTCGAAGAACTCGCAGGTGGACTCGCACTCCTCCAGGCCGGTCAGGAACTCGCCCACGTAGGTCAGTCGGTGTGCCTGGCCCAGGATGGCGCCGATCGACTGTTCGAGGACGTTCCCGGCCCGGAAGTCGTTGTAGGCGGGTGCGGTGACACCCGCCAGTTCGGGTGACAGCAGGAACACGTCGCCGTTCTTGGCGATGGTCGGCAGCGGGTCCGCGCGGCTCAGGTGCGTACGGTCGGGCCGCTGGGCGCGGCTCATCCGCAGGTACCGGCCGAGGCGTTCCAGTTCCCGTACCGGGGCGGTGCCGCCCGGCTGACGGCGCGACCAGGCAAGGACCTTGCGCCAGAACTCGACGGCCTGTTCGCGGGTGGGCGGGTGCCGCTCGGTGTTGACGCCCTCCGACTCCTCGATGTTGAGGCCGATACTGACCGGCCGGAGCGCGGCGAGGAAGTCGAGGAGCCGATCGGGATGGGTGATGGTCTCCCGGCTGACTACGGCGATCAACGAGAAGGGGACACCGTGGCGCCGCAGTCGCTCGATTCCCTTCATGATCCGGTCGAACGCCGGGCGGCCCTTGCGGTCGATGCGTCGCGCCGTCAGGTCCGCAGGGCCGTCGACGCTGACACCGACCCGGAACCCGTACCCGGTCAGGAGGTCGCACCACTCGTCATTGAGCAGGGTGGCGTTCGTCTGGACGGCGTGCTCCAGCAGGCCCTCGCGGCGTAGTTCCTCGAACGGCCGGAGCAGTTCCGTGAACCGCCGCCGCCCGAGTGCCAGCGGCTCTCCGGCGTGCCAGATCAGCCCGAGGGGCTTTCGGGAGTGGCCGCCCACCGACTCGCCCACCAACTCGCCCGCCGACCGTGCGACGGCTTCGGCCACCGCTGTCGGCATGGGTGCCTTGGCATCGCGGTCGGGCAGGTAGCAGTACGTGCAGTCCAGATTGCAGAAGCCGGTCGGCTGGATCACCAGGTTTCGGGGAACGCGGTGGATCCGGTGTCGGTAGCGGCGCAGTAGGGCGGTCTCCTGCGGGACTGTCGTGGGGTTCACAGTGGCCCTCTCCGTTCTGCGTGGTTCCGGGGCTGGGCTGTTGCGTAGGAAGTCGGACCGGCCGACTTCCTACGTGGTGGGGTTCTCAGGTTCGGGTGGCTTGGGCGCGGCAGTGGGCGAGGGCGTACTTGATGCGGGTCTCGGAGTGGTGGGTGGTGGTGAGGAGTTCGCCGGCGGTGGTGAGGGTGGTCCAGTAGAGGGTGGGGTTGCCGGTGCGGGGCATGGGGTGGGTGGTGGTGAGGGAGAGGTAGGCGGTGGTGAGGTTGCCGGTGGTGAACCAGCGGGTGAGGCCGTGGTGGTGGCCGGGGCGGAGGCTGCCGTGGGCGTCGATGGCGGTGAGGAGGTGGTCGACGACGGCGAGTTCGGTGTCGGTGAGGGACTTGGGGATGTCGAAGACGCCGAGGGCTTCGAGGAGTTCGCCGGTGTCGGTTTCGGTGTCGGGGCGGGGGTTCGCGAGGAGGGCGTCGTAGCAGTCGTTGAGGCGTCGGGTGGTTTCGGCGTGGGGGATGGTGAGGGCGAGGCAGACGGCGCGGGCGGAGGGGAGGGGCTTGTGGGTGCGCTTGGCGAGGAGGGCGTAGGTGTCGGCGGGGGTGCGGCCCCGGGAGAGGGCGTGGCGGGCCAGGGTCGTGAGGTGCATGGGGGTGACGGCTTTCAGGCGGTGGCGAGGGCGGAGATGGGGGCCGGGGCGATGAGCACCCAGACGAACTTGCCGATGTCGTCGGGTCGGGAGGTGCAGCCCCAGCGTTCGGCGAGTTCGTTGACGAGGAACAGGCCGCGTCCGTGCTCGTCGGAGGGGGTGGGGGTGTGGAGGGACGGTCGGCCGCTGCCGGCGTCGTGGACTTCCAGTCGGAGGCGGGAGTTGATCAGGGCGAAGCGGATCTCGATGTGGCGGTCGTCCGGCGCGTCGGAGTGCTGGACGGCGTTGGCGAACAGCTCGCTGAGGAGGAGTTCGGCGGTGTCGGCGTAGCGGTCGCCGGAGGGCAGGCCGGAGAGGTACGCGCGGAGCAAGTACCGGGCCAAGGGCGTGGATTCGATGCAGGAGTCGAGGCACGCGACGAACATGCGGGGGCGACGAGCAGTGGGCATGGGGGAGCACCTCAAGGGGCGGAGGGGCGTGTGAAGGGTGTGAGGTCTGACCGGCTCGGTCGGCTTCGAGCGGTGTCCTTCGGTGTCTGCTGGGGCTCGCACGTCACGGCGTCAATCCGTTCCGTAGTGATGCGACTACCCAGGGCACTCACTGTGGCCTAGCATTGGCCATGTCTTCAACTTCTCGAATCAGAAGGGAGAGTTGCTAGCGATCATGAACCGGAAGGAACTCGACCCCGACTCCTCGCCCACCGCGAAGTTCGGCGTGCTTCTTCGTCAGGCCAGAGAGGCGAGGGGCTGGACGCAGGAACACCTGGGTGGCCTTGCCGGGTACTCTTCCGTCCACATCTCCGCTGTCGAAACTGGGCGGAAACCTCCAACTAGTTGATTCGTGAAGAGAATTGATGGGGCGTTCGGAACAGATCAGTTCGAACGGGAGTGGCGTCAGGCCGGACAGAGGGTTCTGTTCGAGGGTTTCGACCAGTACGCGGCCAAAGAGCGGGAGTCCGTAGCCATTCGGATCTTCGAACTGGACATGGTGCCCGGCATACTCCAGCACCCGGACTACAGTGCGGCGTACGAGATGGCGCCGGTCCGGCGCGGTGAAGCCACACAGGAACAGGCGGACAAGCGGCTGCGGGTTCTGGCCGGACGTCAGCGCTTGCTCGACCGTCCTGCGACGGTCCATGTGGTCCTCGACGAGGCGGTTCTACGGCGCCAGATCGGCGGACCGGATGTCATGAGCCGCCAGCTGCAACACCTGGAGGACTTGGCGGCACGGCCCCACATCATCCTCCAGGTCGCCCCGTTCACGCTTGGCGAGTCGCGCCCCTTCTCGCACTCGGTCACCTTGCTGACCCTGCCCACTCGCACGATGGTCGGCTACACCGAAACGCTCGGACGAGGCCTTCTGGAAAGGGACTCTGAGGTCGTGGCCAGATGGGCCGCCCAGTACGATCGGCTTCAGGTCGACGCCCTGACCCGGCCGGAGAGCGTAACCATGATCCGGGAGGCACGGAAGGATTATGAACGGCATGCACGGTGACCATCCGACTGACGCCGCGTGGCGAAAGAGCTCCTACAGCAACGGGCAAGGCGGGTGTGTCGAGGTCGATGACTTGAGCCCCGGAAGGGTGCGCGATTCCAAGGATCCTCATGGTCCTGCGCTGGTCTTCCGGTCGGACGCGTGGCAGTCGTTCGTGACCGCCGTCCGCTCCGGAGAGTTCGGCGACGTCTGACGCGTCCTGTGAACCGCCTCAGACCCCGCTGCCCGCAGGGCGGTTTCCAGGGGTCGTTGCAACATGTGGTCGGTTTGATCAGGCCGCGACGAGTTTATGCAGGCGCTCGGCTGGGGTTTCCCAGCCGAGCGTT